>CAZTGE010000172.1:0-7817 GCA_964612995.1 uncultured candidatus Brocadiaceae bacterium
TGGCCGTGGCAATTTCCTATGAGGGGCAACAGTTCGATGAAGGCTTTCGTGCCGAGTAACTACTCAGGCCTATTCCTGTGCCCTCATAAACCACAGAGAACACAGAGAGCACAGAGGGCGGATTGGAATTCTCTCCTTCTTCTCTCCGTGTTCTCTGTGTCCTCTGTGGTAATTGTAGAAAGAACTTCAGGAAGGTCTGAGCAGTTACGATCGAGCAAGGCGGTGAACTGGACGCCGCTTCGCGGCGCCAGTTACCTTGAACGATGGAAAGCAGGGCAATCATGAGAATCGGGCTGGCCTACAACCTGCGACGCGACCAGAGCGAGGCTTCGGCCGAACTGCTCAGCCAGGAGGACGTGGACCGCCTGCTCGGCGCGATCGAGACCAACGGTCACGTGGCGGTGCCGATGGAGATGTGCGGGACCCCGCACGCGATCGTCGATCGTCTGCTCGCGGCACAGGTCGATCTGATCTTCAACGTCGCCGAAGGCATCGCCGGGGTCCATCGCGAGGCCCACTACCCGGCGATCTTCCAGACCCTGGGCATACCATTCACCGGCAGCCGCTCCTTCGCGCTGCACGTCGGGTTGGACAAGCGCCTGACCGCGGCGATCCTCGAACGCCGGGGCATCTGCGTGCCGCGTGGCCATCTGATCGAGCCAGACGGACCACCCCTGCCCGAGGACATGCCGTACCCGTTGATGATCAAACCCAACGCCGAGGGGTCGTCGAAGGGGATCACCCAGGACTCGATCGTCGAGGATCGCGCCCAGGCCGAGAAACGCATCGACGCGTTGCTGCCAGACTACCCCGGCGGGCTGATCGCCGAGCAGTTCATCGAGGGCCGCGAGCTGGCCGTACCCTGGCTGGAGGGGCATCCCGGTGGCGTACTCGAGGTGGTCGAATGGCGTTTCCGCCGCCAGAGCGGCTACTGGATCATGGATTACGAAGCCGAACAGGCGGGGATGCTCGAGGCCGACTGCCCGCCGGCGCTCGGCGAGCAGGAGCGCCAGGCGGTGCTCGAGCTCGCCGGCCGGGCGGTGAGTACGCTGCAGCTGCAGGACCTCGGCCGGTTGGACATCCGTCTGGCGAGCGACGGCACGCCCTACCTGATCGAGGTCAACGTGCTGCCGGGGCTGCGGCCCGATTTCAGTTTCATGACCGCCGCGCATAGTGTCGGACTGAGCTTCGAAGCGGTGATCGGCCGGATCATCGACACCGCGTCACGACGCCAGGGCATTCCCAACCGTCCGACTCGAGCCACGGTGCGCGCCGATCTCGATCGACGGACCGCGGCCTACGCCCACGGTATCCGGGTCGGGCGCTTCGGGCCCGGGCATCACAATGCGATCACCGATGTCGATGGGGTCCAGGTCGGCCACGTCACCCGTATCGAGGACGATACCGACGATGCGGGGGAGCCAACCATCGTGCGCACCGGCGTCACCGCGGTGGTGCCCACCGATGAGGCCTTGTTCAACAATCACCTGGTCGCGGGCGGGTTCATCCTCAACGGCATCGGCGAGATGTCCGGTCTGACCCAGGCGATGGAGTGGGGCTGGATCGAGACGCCGATCCTGCTGACCAACACCATGTCGATCGGCGGCGCACACCAGGGGATCATCCGTTTCATGCTCGAGGCGCATCCCGAGCTGGGTCACGACCTGGCGGTGGTGATCCCCCTGATCGGCGAAACCGATGACTCGTTCCTCAACGACGTGCGTATCGAAGGCAACGACGCCGCGGTGACGGTCGAGGCGATCCGTCGAGCGACCGCGGGGCCGGTCGAACAGGGCTCGGTCGGCGGCGGCACCGGGATGATCAGCTTCGATTTCGCTGGCGGTATCGGCAGCGCCAGCCGGGTGCTGCCGCACGAACTCGGCGGCTACACCATCGGCGTGCTGGTGCAGTCGAATTTCGGCAAGATGCGCAATCTCACCATCGAGGGCAGAGTGGTGGGCAAAGACCTCGACCCGCTCTATCCCTACGAGGCGCGGCGCGATGATGACCGCGGATCGGTGATCGTGATCGTGGCCACCGACGCGCCGATGCTTTCGGCCCAGCTGAGCCAGGTGGCCAAGCGCGCGGCGCTCGGCCTGGGGCGGACGGGCTCGCACGCCTCGGCCGCCAGCGGGGAGATCGCGCTGGCCTTCTCGACCGCCAACCGCACCAGTCGCAAGGCCAAGGAGCAGACCCGCGAGCTGCAGATGGACTGCATCTCAGACGAGTTCATCAGCCCGATCTACGAGGCGGCGGTCGAAGCGACCGAAGAGGCGGTGCTCAACGCCATGTTCCATTCCGGCGGCATGGACGGGCGCTGCGGTCGCGTTGCCCCGCCGATCCCGATAGCGCGGATCGTGGACCTGCTCGGCCTCGGAAGACCGGACGGGCCGCACGAGGGCTGAGAGGAGCGGCGTGAACGGTGTGATCGTGAGCAGTGCAGCGACCCATCGCCATGCCCCGGCCTACGGCTGGGACCACGGCAAGGGCGATGTCTACATGGATCAGGTCGAACGGCTCGTACGCATCGAGGCCGCCCTGGCCGGAGCGGGGCTGGATACGCACGCGCCGCGTGCGTTCGACCAGAGCGCGATCGCACGGGTGCATACGCGCGAGCTGATCGCGCACATCGCCTCGTCGCAGGAGTTGGCTCCCGACGCGGCGGTCTATCCCTACGTGTTCCCATATCGTGACGATTTCTGCTCGCCGCAGACCGACCTGCACGAGGCCGGTTATTACTGTTTCGATGTGGGTACGGTGATGCACCACGGCACCTACCAGGCGGCGAAGGCGGCGACGGATACGGCGCTGGAGGGGGCCGAACGCATTCTCGCCGGGGTGGCCGATCGGGTGTTCGCGCTCTCGCGTCCGCCGGGGCATCACGCCGATCGTGCCTTCTACGGCGGGCTGTGCTTTTTCAACAACGCCGCTGTGGCCGCGCGTCGACTTGCGGATCATGGCCGGGTCGCGGTGCTGGATCTCGATTTCCACCACGGCAACGGTACCCAGGGGATCTTCTACTATGATCCCTCAGTGCTCTACGTCTCGATCCACGGTGACCCGCGCCGCCATTTCCCCTTCCTCTCCGGACACGCGCACGAGATCGGCGCCGGACCCGGCGCAGGGACCACGCTCAATTACCCGCTGCCGGCGGGGATCGATCTCGAAGCCTATCGCCGCTACCTCGATCTGGCGCTGGAGCGGATCGTCGGATTCGATCCCCACGCGCTGGTGGTTTCGATCGGCTTCGACACCCACAGCGACGACATTCTCGGTGACGCGCTGTTCGCATCGATGGACTATCGCGCCCTGGCCACCGCGGTATGCCAGACGGGTCTGCCGGTGCTCGCGTGCCTCGAGGGTGGCTACGATCTGCCGAGCATCGGCGCCAATGCCGTGGCGTTCTGCGAAGGCCTGTTCGCCTGACCGGCCTGGCCAACGGAAGCCATTTGCACCGCCCTGATGCCGGGCGATAGTGCCCGGCCGCGACGCGCGCGATCGCGCACATGGGGGCAGGCCGGCATCGCTCTGAGTTCGGCCCCCGGCAGCGCCGGGTACCGACCCGGCATGAAGAAGCGGATCGGAACGCGGTCGCACATGGAGCGCGTCTGGTTCCCTGATCGCGAGCTTCGAGTGGCCCAGGGAGACAGGCATGCAGCGCACGGACATCCAGATCGCCTACATCGGGGGCGGCAGCACCAGCTGGGCTCGGACCCTGATGAGCGATCTCGCCCTGACACCCGAGCTGGGCGGCGAGATCCGCCTCTACGACATCGATTACGCGCGGGCGGTGGCCAACCAGGATCGCGCACCCGAGATCTTCGACCATGCCGAGTCGAAGACCAGTTTCACCGTGCGCGCCGTACGCTCGGTGGCGGAGGCCCTGCGCGGGGCCGACTACGTGATCATGTCGATCCTGCCCGGCCCGATGCAGATGTTCGCCAATGATCTCGACATCCCCCTGCGTTACGGGATCGTCCAGACCGTCGGCGATACCACCGGCCCCGGCGGCATCTCGCGGTCGCTGCGCTCGGTGCCGATCTTCGCCGACTACGCGCGGCAGGTCATGGAGCACAGCCCGGATGCCTGGGTCATCAACTACACCAACCCCATGACCCTGTGCACCCAGGCGATGTTTGCCGCGGCACCGGGGATCAAGGCCATCGGCTGCTGCCACGAGGTCTTCGGCACCCGGGGCTGGGTCGCGAGCATGGTCGCGCGCGAGCGCGGGATCGACTCGCTCCACCGGCGTGAGATCGATATCGATCTCATCGGGCTGAACCATTTCACCTTCTTCACCCGCGCCAGCTATCGCGGAGAGGATGTGTTCCCGATCGTCCGTGCCTTCATGGAGCGCGACGGGTACTTCCGCGATCGGACCGCCGACGCGCTGGAGCGCAACCGGATCGGCCGCTTCGGTTCCTGCGACGGGCTGATCCAGCTCGACTTCCTGCGTCGCTTCGGCGTCATCGGTGCCGCCGGCGACCGCCATCTGGTCGAGTTCGTGCCCTGGTACATCGACAGCGAGGACACGCTGCACCGGTGGGGCGTGTCGGTGACCACCTCGGCTGCGCGGCTGGGCACCTGGCGCCCACCGGTTGGTGACCGTGAGTCCGCGGTTGGCGGTGGCGCGGCCAGGAAGCCGAAGCCGGTGCAGACCGGGCTCAAGCGCAGCAAGGAGGAGGGCGTCGACCTGATGCTCGCACTCAGCGGCCTGCGCGATATCGATACCAACGTCAACGTGCCCAACCGCGGCCAGATCGATTTCCTGCCGCGCGGACACGTGGTCGAGACCCTGGCCAGCGTGCGGACCGACGCCCTGTCGCCGTGGAGCGCGACCCCGCCGCCACTGGCGCTGCAGACCCATCTGCGGCGTATCGCCGACACGCAGCAGCTGACGCTGGAAGCGGCGCTGACCTGCGATCGCGACTGCGCGCTGCAGGCCATGCTCAGCGATCCGCTGGTCCGCTTGGACACCGACCGCGCCAGCGCCCTGCTCGAGGAGCTGCTGGCGGCCAACGCGGCGGCGCTGCCGGGCTGGTGAGTCGGCGCGGGTTCAGCAGGCGCGTACCCGCGCCGCCATCGCCTTCCACTGCGCCTCGACCAGCACCCCCGGCGCGAGAGCGAGTTTGGCGCACGAAGCCTGGCTGACCGCGGCCAGACAGGGCGCGTCGGTGCCGATGTCCACCGTCACCAGGGCGCTGCCCGGTTGTGGCCCTGGGGTGATCGCGCGCACCAGGCCGGGGCAGCGGTTGCGCAGACTGCTGCGGCCACCGGCGGTCCGCGCGATCACGACGTCTTCCGGCCGGAGCAGGACCTCGACGCGACTGCCGTTGCTCAGTTGTTGGGGGCCGCAATGGATGCGCGCGCCTGCCGGCCCGTCGCAACAGACGCAGGCGGGCTTGCCCGTGTCGTCCTGCTCCAGGTGTCCGTGGAGGGCGAAGACCAGACCGCAGTCGTGTAGCAGGCTGACCAGCTCGGGACGCTGCGCGAGCTCGGCGATCGTGCCCTGGCCGCGACAGCGCCCGGATTCGAGGAACAGGATGCGATCGGTCACGCTGAGCAGTTCGTCGAGATCGTGACTGACCATGATCAGCGGAATGCCACAGGTCTCGCGGATCCGGCGCAGGTAGGGCAGGATTTCGCGCTTGAGACGGTCATCGAGGCTGGAGAGCGGTTCGTCGAGCAGCAACAGGCGCGGCGCGGCCAACAGGGCGCGACCGAGTGCGATGCGCTGGCGTTGGCCGCCGGAACAGGCGCGTGGACGCCGTTCGAGCAGGGGGGCGATATCGAGCAGGTCGACGATCTCGGCGAAATCCGGAGTGGTTTGTGCGCGTCGGCCGTAGAGCAGGTTTGCGCGCACGCTCAGATGGGGGAACAGACGGTGATCCTGGAACACCAGACCGATGCGGCGATGGTGCGGGCGCGGGCGCCGCGGTCCTGCGACCAGCGTGGCGCCGCCTACCCGCACGGTGACCCGCTCGGCCGGGATCAACCCTGCGAGCGCGTGCAGCAGGCTGCTCTTGCCCGAGCCGGAGGGGCCGAAGATCCCGGTCGCCGGGCTGTCCAACCGGGTGTCGAGTTCGAGGCTGAAGCCGCCCCGGCGCAGGTGGCAGGCGAGTTCGATCATGCGTTGTCGCGGCGCAGGGCGCGGGCGCGCATACGTTGCTGCAGCAGTTGCGAGCCGCCGAGGGCGCCGAGCGAGAGCAGGACCGAGAGCAGGGTCAGCCGTAGCGCAGCTGGCTCGCCGCCCGGGATCTGGGTCGCGGTGTAGATCGCCACCGGCAGGGTCCGGGTCTCGCCAGCGAGGTTGCCGGCGAGGGTGATCGTCGCGCCGAATTCGCCCACGCTGCGAGCGAAGCCGAGGACCAGCCCGGCGAGGATGCCGGGCAGGGCCAGCGGCAGGGTCACGGTGCAGGTGCGGCGCCACAGGCCGGCGCCGAGC
Organism: uncultured candidatus Brocadiaceae bacterium; assembly: GCA_964612995.1. Lineage (GTDB taxonomy): Bacteria > Planctomycetota > UBA11346 > UBA11346 > UBA11346 > SLQH01. The sequence goes on from CAZTGE010000172.1 coordinate 6,446, forward strand.
ACCGCCGCCGCCTGTTCGAGTCTGGGGTCGACGAGTTCGATCGCGATGCGCACGCTGCGCACCACCAGCGGCAGCGCGATCACCGCCGCCGCAAGCACGGCGGCAGCGAAGGAGAAGGCCAGGTCGATGCCCAGCTGAGCGAGCAAGGGACCGAGCAGCCCGCGGCGTCCGACCACGAGCAGCAGCAGATAGCCGACCACCACCGGGGTCAGGACGAGCGGAAGGTGGACCAGCGCATCGAGCAGCATCCGTCCGGGGAAACGGCAGCGGGCCAGCACCCAGCCCAGGGCCACCCCCGGGACGGCGACCACCAGGCAGGCGCAACTCGCCACCTTGCACGAGAGCCACAGGGCTTCGAGTTCGGCCGGGCTGAACCAGCTCATGGCGATGGCGAGCCCGGCGCTGGGCCGAAGCCATGTCGTTCGAGGATCGCGCGCGCCCGATCGCTGGCGAGCCAGGCGAGGAAGGCCGCGGCCCGGGGGCCGGCGCCGGTGACCAGCGCCGCCGGGTAGACGATGGGGGTGTGGCTGTGCGGCGGCAGCCGGGCGAGGATGCGCACGTTGGCGGTGGAATGGGCGTCGGTGCTGTAGACCACGCCCCAGTCGACCTCTGCGCGTTCGACCAGCCGCAGCGCTGCCCGGATGTCTTTCGCCGCGATCAGCCGCGGTGCGAGCGCAGTCCACCAGCCGAGGGCCGTGAGCGATTCGCGCGCGTACATCCCCGCCGGCACATGGCTCGGATCGCCGGTGGACCACGCAGTGGCGCACAGCGCCTCCGGCACCCCGCAGTGGATCAGATCGAGCGGCGCGAGGCCGCTGTCCTGCGGGGCGATGACGACGAGTCGGTTGGCGAGGAGGTCGATCCGGCTGGCGCTGTCGATCAGAGCGCGGGTCTGCAGGTGGTCCATCCAGTGTTGATTGGCGCTCAGATAGACGGCGACCGGTGCGCCGTGCTCGATCTGGCGCGCGAGGGTCGAGCTGCTGGCGTAGGTCGCTTCCACCGGTGTCCCGCCGTCGGCGTGCCAGGCGGCGATCAGCTCCTCCATCGCGGTGGTGGTGCTCGCGGCCGCGGCGACGATGATCGGCTGGGGCTGCGCGGGGCCTGTGGCGGAGAAATACGTGACTGCGGCCAGGCCGGAGACCGCGAGCAGGGCGGCGCTGAGCGCGGTCACGACAACGCGGGTGGGCATGATGGCTCCTGAACGAGCAGGTTCACCACATATTATCGCGATCCGGGTGCGTGATTTCCATAGCGATTTGCCAGTGACAAATTGGTCGTGATCGCCGCTGCAGGGCGAGCGATCAACGAGCAGCGGCGGTCAGAATCTGACGGAAACGTCAGTAGAGACGGGGCCATCAAAAAGCAAAAAGCG
>CAZTGE010000173.1:0-7805 GCA_964612995.1 uncultured candidatus Brocadiaceae bacterium
CTGTGTCCTCTGTGGTAATTGTAGAAAGAACTTCAGGAAGGTCTGAGCAGTTACGTACCATCAATGGTAGCCTCTCATGATTTCTCCGTGTCTTTGTGTCTCTGTGAGAAAATTGATCGAACAAGGCGCTCAGTCGGACGTCTTCGGCGCCGGTTGGCTTTGACGTTACGCTGTCGAAGCCTTGGCCGCACCCGTGCAGCTGGTCAACAGGTCCGCGGCCTCTTCGGGGCTCGTGCGCGCCGTCGTCGCGCACGGTTCCCACAACCGCCGTGTTCGCTAGCCTGCCGGTGGAAGCTCAAGCCATGTCGACCCGCTCTCTCAACATCTGCGTCATCTGCGTCGATCAGATGCAGAGCGCCTGTCTGAGCGTGCATGGACATCCGGATGTGGCCACGCCGCATCTCGATGCCCTGGTGCGATCGGGGACCTCGTTCCGCCGTGCCTATTGCGCCAACAGCGTGTGCATGCCGGCGCGCGCCAGTCTGCTCACCGGCCTGACGCCGCGGCAGCACGGTGTGGTGACCAACGGGACCAACCTGCCGCAAGAGATCCCCACCCTCGCCGGTGCGCTCGCCGACGCCGGCTGGCGGACCCACGCTGCGGGCAAGCTGCACCTCCAGGCCTGGGCACCGGGTTGTTACGTGCCTGCAGGGGCAGAGCCCCACTGGTCATGGGAGGATCAGCAGCGCTGGAACGACGGGCGCATCGCGCAGGTCCTCACGCCCTACTACGGATTCCAGACGGTCCAACGGCGCTTCAGTCAGGTACGGTGATCGCTTGCGGTTGGCCGCTCTCGTCGGAGGCGACCATCGCCTGCAGCAGGGCGGCCTGGACCATGGCATCGGTGATGGTGATCAGGGCCGGCGCGCGGCCGGCGACCACGTCGAGGAAATGGGCGTTGGGGTCGCTCTCCGAGCCTTCCTGCCGTTCACCGGGGTCCTGGCCATCGACCACCCGATGCCAGCTGCCGCGCCACAGGTCGACCTCAATGTGGCCATCGGTGAAGGCAAACACGGCGTGGCTGCCGTCATGGGCGCTGTCGCCGCCGATGGCGACGGTGGCGTGGACGCCGCCGGGGAAGTCGATCAGCAGTGCGCCGTCGATCGGGACCTCGGTCCCGCGTCGTTCGAGCCGGGCGTAGACCTGCTCGGGTGCCACGCCCACGGCCCAGCACAGACCGGCGAGCAGATGGGCGCCGGAATCGCCGCATTGACCGCCGCAGGATATCGCGGCCTGTTGCCGCCAGCTGCCCGCGGTCAGGCGGCGCCAGTCCTGGGTCAGCCAGGCATTGACCAGCCGCAGCTCGCCGAGACTGCCGTCGGCCACCGCCCGGCGCACCGCGGCGACGGCGTCGGTGAAGGGCGGGTTGAAGCAGGTGAGCACGTGCTTGCCGTGCGCGGTGGCCGCGGCGTGGACCGCGGCCGCTTCGTCGGTGGAGGCGACCATCGGTTTCTCGACCAGCACGTGGCAGCCGGCCTCGAGCGCCTGGATGATGTGCTCGGCGTGGAGATGGTGCGGGGTGAGGATCGACACCGCATCGAGCGCTGCTTCGCGATACATCTGCGTCGGGTCGGTGAAGCGGGCGGGTGCCGGGCTGTAGCTGTCCAGGCGGCGAGCCACCAGCGAAGCGATCTGGTCGGGGTCACGGTCGCACAAGGCGACGATGGCCACGTCGTCGCGGTCGCGGTAGCGGCGTGCATGGGCGCCGGCGTGGCCGCCGCAGCCGAGGATGCCGATTCGCAGCGTCTCCATGATGGGTCTCCAGGGAGGGGTCGGGGGGGTCAGGATGGGTTCGGCGGCGGGTGCCAGCAGTTCAACTCTGGCCGAGCCGGCAGGCTCTGGTGGCGGGGATGTGGCCGCGCAGGAAGTCGCATGCCGCTGCGGCCAGGCGTTCGCCGCAGTCCGGGCGCAGACAGCGGCGCAGCAGCAGCCGGGCCACGCCGGGGCCCTCGTGGGTCCCGCGCGCGTAGGCTTCGCTCGCGGCGACGTAGCCGTGATAACCGTTGGCCATCGTCGCCAGCAGCAGAGGGCCGGGCCAGCAGGCCCGGATCGCGGTGCCGAAGCGGGTGAACAGCTCCACCGGCAGCGCGAGGATCGCCGCGTCACCGATACGCAGCAGCTGGAGTTCGATCTCGATCCGATCCGGCCCCCGGCGCGCGCGCGCGGCTTTGAGCCAGGCGAGGCCGGCCTCGGCTTCGCTGCGTTGCCAGGGAGTGCCGGTGGCGACCAGCTCCTGCCAGGTCTGCTTCAGGCGCCGCTGCTCGGCCGCGTTCGGCCAGGGGGCCAGCGGCAGCGTGACGGCGCCGTGTTCGACCGCCAGGCCGGTGCCGGTGTCGGCCGCGGGCAGCGCGCTGAACAGGCCTTCGGCCAGGGCCTGGCCGTGCTGGGCGCAGCCGAGGTCGACCGCGTCGCGTCGGCGCCAGTCGTTGGCTTCCTCGGGTACGAACCGGAACGCGCGGGGATTGATGTCGCCGCAGGCTCCGAGCAGGAACAGCACCGGTACCGAGGCGCCGAGCAGGTCCTGGAGATGGCGGCGCAGACGGCCGGGGTAATCGGCCGAGATCATGCCGGTGCCATGCTGGTGGACCGGATGACAGGCGCTTTCGACGATCACCACCAGGGGGCGACCGCTGGCGTCGCGCAGGCAGATCCAACGCAGGTGCTCGTCGCATTCGGTACCGTAGCTGGTGCGGTTGACCGCGAACCCCGGGCAGGCGACCGAACCGGCGTGGCTCGAACAGGGGCGGCGGGTATCGCTGCGAGCGACGGTCGCCGCGGCCTGCCGCAGCATGGTCTCGAGCCGGTCGAGATAATCCGGGTTTGGCGCGCCCCAGCCGTGCAGATCCATGGTCACCGGCCCGCTGTGGGTGTGCGTGGCGGCGAGCAGCACCTGCGCCGGCTCGATGCCGGCGGCTTCGGCCATTGCCCGACGCAAGCGCTCGGCCTGCGACGAGCCGAAGCCGATCAGGTCGCAGCTGGCCAGCAGCGCGGTCGCGCCCTCGTCTTCGATCAGCACCACGTTGGCCTGCAGCGTGTCTGCGGCGCCGAGCGCCGAGCCGAAGGCGCCGCCGCCGAGGATGCAGCCCGGCGGCGGGGTGATGTCGAGGCAGGTGGGCGCGCAGCGCACCTCAGTCGAGCTCCGCGATCGATGCCTCGACCGCCGCGATCGCCGATTCGATGTCCGCCTCGGTATGGGCGAGGCTGAAGAACATGCAGTGACCGGGGTGGATGTAGTGGCCGCGCTGCAACGCGCCCTGGAGCATGCGGATCACCTTCGGCTTGTCCTCGAGGATCAGCGGTTGCGGCATCGCCGGATGCCCGGCGAGCTGATAGCCGACGCCGCCGGCCTTGCAGGCTGCGTTGATGCCTTCCATGAAACGGGTGCCGAGGCGGGCCTGATGAGCGATGCCGTCCTCGCGCTCGAGCCGGTCGAGCACCACCTCGAGCGCGGCGAAGCTGGCCAGCTCACAATGGAAGGTCGCGGCGAGCCAGGCCTGCTGACAGCGGTCGTCGGAGAGGATCTCCTCCTTGCCGACGAAGAACGCGCCCGGCAGGCCGTTGCACCAGGCCTTGCCGAAAGTGGCGATGTCGGGCTCGAGGCCGTAGAGCTCGCAGGCGCCGCCGATGGCCACGCGGCAACCGGTCTTGACCTCGTCGAGAATCGAGACGGCACCGGCCTCGCGGGCGGCATCGATCACGCCCTGGAGGTAGCCGGCATCCGGCCCGCTCTCCTGGATCGTCTCCACGATCACCCCGGCCACGGGCTGCGCCGCGAGCGCCGCACGCAGGGCCTCCAGGTCGTTGTACGGGATGACGCAGGAGACCGCCTGGACGCCGGCAGGTACGCCGATCGGGTCGATCGCGGTCCAGTCGTGCCAGCCGTGATAGCCGCAGCGCAGGATGACTTCGCGGCCGGTGTAGGCGCGGGCCAGGCGGATGGCCTGCGAGGTCGCGGCGCTGCCGCCGATGGCGAAGCCGATGCGGCCGGCCCAGGGGAAGAGGCTCAACAGTCGTTCGGCGACCACCAGCTCGCGCTCGTGGGCGGTGGAGAAGATCACCCCATCGACCAGTTGTGCGTGGACCGCCTGGGCCACCGCCGGGTCGCCGTGGCCGAGCACGATCGGCCCGAAGCCCATGAGGTAGTCGACGAGCTCGTTGCCGTCGACATCGGTGAAGCGCGCGCCCTTGGCCGCGCTGGCGAAGACGGGGTAGCCGCGCTCGAGCATCATGTGGTTGCGTTTGTGGCCCTGGCAGCCCCGGACCATCAGCGCATCGCTGCGCTGGAGGAGCCGGCGGGAGTTCTCGATGGACAGTGTGGTGGCAGGCATGGTGGTGATCTCCTGGGGTCGGGCCGGTCCCCCGGCGCGGTCACATCTCATAGGCACAGATGGGCGCTTGTTCGTTGCAACAAATCGACCAGGAATGCGTACAAACGACCATGGTGCATGCAGACCCCGTCCTGCCGGCCGTCGAGAAGGTGATCTGCGTTCCGGAGTTCCGCCCGCGCGAGACGCGACACCGCTGGCACGAGATCGTGGTTCCCGTCGCTGGTACCTACAGCCTGGCCGTATCGGAGCACGGACCGATGCAGTGTACGCCGGAGCGGGTGCTGGTGATCCCCGCCGGCACCGAACATCGACCGGATCTGCGGCCGGGTCGAGCGCTGACCTTCTACTGCTTCCGGTGGTGGCCCGAGCCGGACGAGCCCGGGTACGCCTTTGCGCAGCGTGCCGACCCTGGCGGGCGCATCCTCTACTGTTGCAGCTGGATCTGGCAGCTCTGCAACGGCTTCGCCCCGACCGCGCCGCGCCCGGAGCCGGCCGAACAGACCATCGCGCATCTCGCTGCGTTGATCGTCGGTCTGTTGCACGCCGATGGCCGTCAGGCCGTCGATCCCCGGGTCGCCCGGGTGATCGAGCACATGACCGTCAACCTCAGCGAGCAGAACCGGATCGGCGATCTCGCCCGCCTGGTCGGGCTCAGCCGAGACGGGCTGATCCGTCTGTTCCGGCGCGAGCTCGGCGCCACGCCGGGCCAATGGCTCCAGGGGATGCGGGTGGAACGGGCGGTGGCGCTGCTCTCGGGCACCACCCATCCGCTCGCGGCCATCGCCAGCCAGGTGGGCATCGGCAGTGGCAGCCATCTGTCCAATCTGATCAAGCAGGCCACCGGCCGTCGCCCCTCGCAGTACCGCCGCGGGCCCGAACTCTGAGGTCTTCCCAGCAACCCCTCGCGCTATCACACCCCTTCGACACGTCGGTGGCCCCGATCGCGTCGTTGCGACAAACTGCCGTGGCGACCATGTTCATGGCTCCTCGCAGCCGGCCCGTAAGCCCCGGCGGGGGCTCTGAAGGAATCACAGGTCTGAGCTGCGGGCGTCCGCGCAGGCCGACGCGATGCGCCTTGCCTCGAGCAACGGCCGGGAAATGATGCGGTGCTTGCTGCTCGTCAGCAATTACAGCAAGCCATCGGGTCGTGCCGATCGCGCGACCCGATGACATCATCAGTGCGGATCTCGTCCGCGGGGCGGGCCGCACCTTGCCGCCCCGCGTGGGCCCTGATGCGAGAGCGCACCATGGACATCGCCGTACTCAAAGAAACCAAGCAGCACGAATACCGGGTGGGGATGACGCCCGCCTGCGCGGCGATCTATGCCGAACGGGGGCACACCATCCGGGTCCAGGCCGGCGCCGGGCTGGGCACCGGCTTCAGCGATGAGGCCTACCGTCAGGCCGGGGCCGAGATCCTGCCCGATGCGGTCACGACCGCGCGCGGTGCCGGGATGATCGTCAAGGTCAAGGAGCCGCTGCCGCAGGAGTACGATCTGCTCGAGCCCGGGCAGATCCTGTTCACCTACCTCCATCTCGCGGCGAATCCCGCGCTGGCCCGCTTCCTCGCCGAGCGACAGGTGGAATCGATCGCCTACGAGACCATCCAGCTCGCCGACGGTTCGCTGCCCTGCCTCCAGCCGATGTCCGAGATCGCCGGCCGGCTCTCGGTCCAGGAGGGGGCGAAGTACCTCGAGAAGCCCTTCGGCGGCCGGGGGGTCCTGCTCGGGGGGATCCCGGGCATCCATCGTGGCCGGGTGGTGATCATCGGCGGTGGGGTGGTCGGCACCAACGCGGCGAAGATCGCCACCGGCATGGGCGCCGAGGTGGTCATCCTCGATATCAACCCGCGCCGGCTGGCCTATCTCGACGACATCTTCGGGCCACGGATCACCACCCTGGTCTCCGATCCGCACCACATCCGCGAGTCCTGTCGCGAAGCCGATGTGGTCATCGGCGCGGTGTTGGTCACCGGCGCCTCGGCGCCACGGCTGATCCGGCGCGAGGACCTGACGGCGATGAAGCCCGGGGCGGTGATCGTCGATGTGGCCATCGACCAGGGCGGCTGTTGCGAAACGGCACGCCCGACGACCCACGACGAGCCGGTGTATATCGAGGAGGGCGTGGTCCACTACTGCGTCGCCAACATGCCGGGGGTGGTCGCGCTCTCGAGCACCGTCGCCCTGGCCAGTCGCACCCGTAATTACGGGCTGACGATCGCCGACCATGGCCTGCGCGGTGCGTTGGCCGCCGATCCGGCCCTGCGTCTCGGGGCCAACATCCTCGGCGGGCATTGCGTCCACCCGGCGGTGGCGGAGAGCTGCGGCATGCCCTGCGAGTCGATCCCGGGCTGAGCTCTCAGCCGAGCAGACCGCTGAGCAGGACGATCCCGCCGAGCACCAGCGCCATGCCGAGGTGGTGGCGTGGGTTGAGCGGTTCGCGAATGATCAGGCGGTTGAGCAGCGCGAAGCCGGCGATCGAGATGCCCACGCCGATGGGGAAGCCGGTGTTGGCCAGCCCGACGATCTCGAGCTGATCGAGGCCGGTGAACAGGGCGTGCTGGCCGAGGACGCCACCGCAACCGAGCAGCAGCCCCAGGGGCAGGGTCCGGCGTTGTGGCAGCTGGCGTTGCAGCAGCAGGGGGATCCACGCGGCGCAGCCGAAGCCGACGTAGAACAGCATCGGTCGGATGTTGACCGGGTCATGCCAGCCGGCCCAGGTCGAGGGCCAGGTGGCGAGGAACTGCTGGGCCCCGAAGCAGGCGAAGGTGAGCAACGAGAACCAGAGCCAGGCCTGGCCACCATCCGGCCCGTCGCTCGTGCCTCGGCCCCTGCGCGTGGTGCCGAACACCACCAGGGCCGCGAGCACCAGGACCACGCCGGCGCTGCGGAGCCAGCTGTGCGGCGCGGCCCAGACCACCAGGCCGAGGCAATAAGGCACGATCATCGCCGATTGGGCGATGGTCCAGCAGGTACCCTGGTGCCCGGTGCGCATCGCCCGCATCAGCGACTGGGCGCCGGCAGAGACCATCGCCCCGCCGCTGATGAGCATGCCACAGAGCAGGCCGAGCCGCGCAGGCAGTCGCCCCGTGGCCAGCGCGCCGTGGTCGATCAACACCAGCGACGCGCCGATGATCGAGACGCTGGCCGAGATCGCGATCAGGTGGTGCGGCGGCACTCCGCGACGGGCTGTCAGGGCCATGATCAGCCCGGCCATGGCCCAGACAGACCCGGCCACGGTGACCCAGACGAGGCCGATGATCAGAGCGTCCGTGTTCATCGTGGGATGTTCGCCCGCCATCGGAGAAGACAAGCGGCGCACGCGGCCGAGAAAGGCGCGTGCGCGAAAACGCCAGCGCAGCTGGCGAGTGACGACCGAGGCCGTGGGGGTACGCGGCGAAGCCGCGAGGGGGCAGCGCCCCCTCTGATATCTGACGGGTCCTTCAAAGCGCCTGAACCGTCCACCCGTAGCGTCCGG
>CAZTGE010000174.1:0-7771 GCA_964612995.1 uncultured candidatus Brocadiaceae bacterium
GACAGCGAGGAAGCCGGGGTGCGGCGAAGCCGCGAGGGGGCAGCGCCCCCTGTGAAGGAAGCCTCACGCCTCCGACCGCGGTCGACCGCGCGGTCTTCAGGCGATCACCAGCGAGCGGTACAGCGCCCCATACTCCTCGCCGACATGGGTCCAGGAATGATCGGCGGCCATGGCGCGCTTGACCGCGGCCTTCCACTGTCGGGGATAGTACCGGTACAGCCCCAGCGCCCGGTCGAGCACGCTGGAGAAATGCCCCAGATCCGTCGGGCCGAAAGTGAAACCGTTGCCGCGTTCGGGATCGCAGACGTCGGCCACCGTGTCGGCCAGGCCGCCGGTGTGGCGCACCAGCGGCAGGGTGCCGTAGCGCAGCGAGTACATCTGATTCAGGCCACAGGGCTCGAACAACGACGGCATGAGGAACAGATCGCAGCCGGCCTCGATGCGGTGGGCCAGACCTTCGTTGTAGCCGTGCCAGAAACACACCTGGCCCGGGTGCCGCCCCTGGAGCATGCGCAAGGCCTGTTCATAGACGGGCTCGCCAGCACCGAGCACCACCAGGGCCATGCGGCCATCGAGGATGTAGGGGCCGACGCCTTCGATGATCAGCTCGATGCCCTTCTGCTGCACCAACCGGCTGACAGTGCCGACAAGACAGACATCGTCGGCGATCGGATCGAGGCCGAGCTCGGCGACCAGCGCCTGACGACAGGCCGCTTTGCCCTTCATCCGTCCGCGCGAGTAGTGCGCCGGCAGGTGCGGATCGCTCGACGGGTTCCAGACCGATGCGTCGATCCCATTGGCGATGCCGCTGAGCTTGTAGGCGTGGTGGCGCAGCACCGCCTCCATCCCGTGGCCGTATTCCGCGGTCTGGATCTCCTCGGCGTACCGGCGCGAGACCGTGGTCACGCGATCGGCGAACACGATCCCCGCCTTCAGCGCGCTGATGCTGCCGTGATGCTCGACCTGCGCCGGATTGTAGAGCCAGGGGTCGAGGCCGAACAGGCGCATGGTGTCGGAGGGGAAGATCCCCTGGTAGGCGACGTTGTGGATGGTGAACACGCAGCGGGTCGCCGGTAGCACGCGCGCGAAGCCCCGCTGCAGCAGCGCGGGCACGAAACCCGCCTGCCAATCGTGGGCGTGGACGATGTGCGGAATCCACTCCAGGAAGCGGGGCAGTGCCAACGCGGCCTTGCACAGCACCGCGAAACGGCGGGCGTTGTCCTCGAACGCACTGCCCGGAGTCGGACCGTAGAGGCCCTCGCGGTCATAGAGCTCGTTGCAGGCGAGCAGGTAGCAGGTCACGTGTCCGACGGTGACCCGGCCGATGCCGACGCGGTGGTCGATGCCGCCGGCCTCGATCACCAGCACGCCGTCGAGCCACTCCAGGCCGTGCTCCTCGGCCACGCGCAGGGCCTGGCGATAGCCGGGGATCACCACCCGGGCGTCGCAGTCGCTGCGCTTGAGCGCAGCGGGCAGCGCACCGACGACATCCGCCAGGCCGCCAGTCTTGCAGAAGGGCACCGCCTCGCCGGCGACATGGAGAACGCGCAGGGTTGCAGCCATAGGCCCGGCATAATCGGCCGCGCAGCGTGATGTTCAAGGACGGCCGCCTTGCGCGACCGGCACCGGGCCGCGCAAAGCTCGGGATGACGGGGTCACAACACGGGCCCATCGAATGATGGGCCCGTGTTGTGACCCCCTGTTTCCATGCCGAGCTGGTGCCCGGCGCTCCCAGGGGCCGGGCTTTGAGCGGCCCTGTTGCGCGACCGGCACCGGGCCGCTGAGCCTCCGGTCCCGGGCGCCCTCCGCCGGACCGATGCGCGGCGTCGAGATCGCAGGAACGCCAGGCGCCGGCGCGAGGCTTCGACATCCCTGCAGAGGCATCGCGCCGCGAGGACTTCTGATGGTGACTTGCCCGACGCGGCCCTAGGCTGCGCCCTCAGCGCGCCCGGAGAGCTCCTTTGCCGTGAGAGACCGCACCGTCCACATCCAGACCTTCGGCTGCCAGATGAACCTGGCCGACAGCGAGGACGTACGCGGCCGGCTCGCTGCGCTGGGCTACCATGCGGTCGACGACCCGGAGCAGGCCGATCTGGTGTTGTACAACACCTGCAGCGTCCGCGACCACGCCGAGGCCCGGGTTCGCGGTCGACTCGACTACTGGAAGACCCATCGCCGGCCGGGGCAGCGGATCGGCGTGCTCGGCTGCATGGCCGAACGCCTGGCCGATGAGCTGACCCGCGCCTGTCCCCACCTCGCACTGGTGATCGGCGGCGACCAGTACCACCGCCTGGGCGAAGCGATCGCACGCCTCGAGCACGAACATCAGGTGGTCTGCACCGGTTTCGACGACGCGATGGCCGCCGGGCGCATGGCCCACCGCAGCGCGGGGATCAACGCCTGGATCCCGGTGATGCGTGGCTGCGACAACCACTGCACCTATTGCATCGTGCCGAGCGTGCGCGGCCCGGAACGCAGCCGCGATCCGGCTGCGATCGAAGCCGAGGCCCGCGCGGCCGTCGCCGCGGGCCACCCGCAGATCACCCTGCTCGGCCAGACGGTCGACGCCTACGGCCGGACCTGCTCCCCGCCGACCACGCTCGCTGCGCTCCTGCGCCGCCTGCACGACATCCCCGGCCTGCGGCGCCTGCGCTTCGTCACCAGCCACCCCAAGGACATCACCGACGAGTTGCTGCAGACCGTCGCCGAGCTGCCGCGCGTGGCGCGACACCTGCACATCCCGGCCCAGAGCGGCTCCTCGCGCATCCTGCGGCGGATGGGGCGACGCTACACCCGCGAGGGCTATCTCGAGCTGGTCGAGCGGGCCCGGCGGATCGTTCCGGAGGTCGAGCTGCTGTCCGATTTCATCGTCGGCTTTCCGGGCGAGACTGACGAGGATCACGCCGCGACCCGCTCCCTGATGGAACAGGTGGGCTTCGACGGCGCCTTCGTGTTCATGTACTCGCCCCGCCCGAAGACCGCGGCCGCGCGGATGCCCGACGACGTGCCCCATGCGCTCAAGCGCGAGCGCTGCAACGAGCTCATCGACCTCCAGCTCGCGCAGCAGGAGACGCGCCACCACGCGCTGATCGGCTCGGTACAGGAGATCCTGGTCGAAGGGCCGTCGAAGAACGACCCGCAGCGCCTCCAGGGTCGCACCGCCGGCAACCGGATGGCGATGTATCCCCACCCCGGCCACGACCGGCACATCGGCGAGCTGGTCCGCGTGCGCATCGACCGGGCGACCAACCTGACCCTGTTCGGAGAACCGGTCGCCTGAACGCGGCCCCATCGCTGTGGAAGCGAGCCCATGCCTACCGACCACGCGATCGTCAATGGCGAGCTCATGCCGCTCTGCGATGCCCGCATCAGCGTCCTCGACCTCGGCTTCATGCGCGGGCTCGCCGTGTTCGAGACCCTGCGCACCTATGGCGGCCTGCCCCACGCCCTCGGCGCCCACCTCGAACGCCTCGCGCGAAGCTGTGCGGGCATCGATATCGCCATGCCTTTCGCCGAGAGCGACCTGCGCGCCGAGCTCGAACGCGCCCACCGCGCGGTCGGCGCCCCCGAGCTGCGGCTCAACCTGTTCGCCACCCCGGGCACCCATCGCGAGGGCGTGTTCGGCGCCGACGGCCCGACCACGGTGATCATCGCCAAGGCGCTGAGCGAACCGCCGGCCGAACGCTACACCCACGGCGTCGCGGTGGTCACCTTCTCCGGTCAACGCTACGCGCCGCAGATCAAGACCACCACCTACATCACCGGCCGCCGCGGCATCGCTGCAGCCGCCCGTCGCGGCGCCGAGGAGGCGCTCTACGTCGACGAGCAGGGCCACGTCAGCGAAGGCGTGACCAGCAACGTGCTCGCGCTGTTCGACCGCACGGTGATCTCACCGGCGCACAACGCCCTGCAGGGCATCACCCGCGAGCACATCAAGCACATCGTGGGCGAACTCGGCCTCGCCTGGCGCGACGGCGAGCTGACGCCGGCCGATCTCCACCGCGCCGACGAGCTGTGGATCACCTCCTCGGTCCGCGAGCTGATGCCGGTGATCCGCGTCGACGACACGCCGATCGGCGACGGGCGGCCCGGCCCGCTGGCCCAGCGGATCCGCGAACGCTACCGCGCCGCCTGCCTGCGCGACGCGGCCGCCGACGCCGAACGGAGCGGCGGATGAAGCCGACGCGCGCCCCCTCCGTGATCGGCCGTCTCAAACCCGGCAGCACGCACTTCCATGTCGAGGAGCTGCCCGCCTACAGCCCCTGCGGCGAGGGCGAGCACCTCTACGTGCAGCTGGAGAAACGCGGCCACAACACCCAGCATGTCGCCGACGCGCTCGCCCGCGCCTGCGGCGTGAGCCCGCGCGCCGTCGGCTACGCCGGGCGCAAGGACCGCCACGCGGTGACCAGCCAGTGGTTCAGCGTCCACTTCGGCGACCCGGCCGGGCTCGAGCACCTCGACCTGCCCGACTGCACCGTGCTCGCTCTCTCACGTCACCGCAACAAACTCAAACCCGGCCATCTGCGCGGCAACCGCTTCGCGCTCGCGCTCGAACTGGACGACCCGCAGGCGCTGCGCGACGGGCTCGAGCGCCTGACGCGCTCGGGCGTGCCCAACACCTTCGGTCCGCAACGCTTCGGTCATGCCGGGGCCAATCTCGCCGTGGCCCGGGCGCTGGGCGCGGGCGATCCCGCCACCGCCATCGCCCACGCCCTGGCGCCACGCGGCGACTGGCACCCCCGTGACGGCCTCGCGCCGCTCGCGTCCCGTCGCCTGCGCGGAGCCCACCTCCGCATCGCCACCCAGCTGCGCAAACGCCCCGAAGACCCCGGCTCCGCCTGGCGCGCGGGCGGAGCCGGCTTCCACCGGCTGATCGTCAGCGCGGCCCAGAGCGCGGTGTTCAACGCCGTGTACGCGGCACGTGCCGCGGACGGCCTGTTGCACACCCCGCAGCCCGGCGACATCGCCCGCACCCGCGACGGCGGGTTCTTCCACTGCCCATCAGACGAGCTGGACGCGCTCGCCCGCCGCGCTGGCGCGCTCGAGATCCTGCTCACCGGCCCGATGCCCGGCCATCACCGCTTCCAGCCGGAATCGCCCATGCGCGAACGCGAGGCGCAGTGGGCTGCGGCGAGCGGGATCGATCCGGCCTGGTTCGACAAGGGCGCTCCGCTGGCGGCACCGGGCGAACGCCGGCCGCTGGTCAACGTGTTCCTCGAACCACCACGGTGGGACGACAGCTGGCTGCGCTTCGCCCTCGCCCCGGGCGCCTACGCCACCACCGTGCTCACGGCGCTGGAGGTCGCGCTGCCGGAGCGTCGGGATCGGCCGGAGGCGAAGGATCGACCGGCGGCGGCTGACCGATGAGGTGCTCGCGCATCAGCGCGTGCTCCCGCTGCCAATAGGCCTGCTTCCACGCCGCACGCTGCTCGTCGCTCATCGGCCCGAACCGGATGGCATGGAAGGCCAGGTCGAAGGCGAGCTCGTCGGCGAAGTGGCGTGGCTCTCCGAGATGGACATCGACCACCACGCGCCCGTCCTTGATCAGCAACCAGTAGTGTTCGGCCACCCCATCGCGCTGCGCCGCGGCGCCGAGCTCCTCCGGGCCGAGCGGGCCGACGATCAGCCGGCGGAACAGGGTCTGGGTGCTCAGCCGCCGCGGCGACTCGTCGTCGACAGCCTCGAGCTCGGCGTGCCAGCGGTGGTCGCGCAGGCGCAGATCGACGTGGCGCCGGGTGCCGCCCACCGGCAACGGTCCGAGCCGGTAGCTGTCCGCGCCCACCTGCTGCACCGCCGCGCCCGCCCCGCGCAGCGGATCGGGCGACCAGCGTTCGGACACCGTCGGCAGGGGTCGCGCCAGCTCGCGGGGCGTCTCGGACGGACCGGCCGCTTCCGGAGCGGCGTCGGCCTCCGCGGCCTGGAGCACGGTGAAACCGCAGCAGAGCAGCAGCACGAAGCGCAGATACCGGCTCATCGCGCCGGCTCCAACAGGGTCGTCGACCGCGACCCACGACGCCGGCGCTGGACCAGGGCGGCCCAGGCCCCGGCCACCGCCCCCGTGCCGATGGCCCCGGCGACCAACGATCGCGGAACCGAGGTCAACGCGCGGGCCAGGAGCATGTCGATCACGACCACCGCCACATGCGCCACCACACCGGCGGCCACCATCCCGCCGATGCGCCAGCCGCGCAAGCGCTCGAGCCAGCGCAGACCGGCGGCCACGATCACCAGGTAGGCCACGGCATGAAACCATTGCGTCCCCGGTGCAGCCACGTCGCGGGCCAGGCCGATGACCCACGCTGCCGGCAAGGCACGGCGGTCATCCCAGGCCAACACGGCCCAGGCGAGCAAGGCCAGACTCAGATCCGGCGGGGCGCGCAACAGCGCCAACGGGCCATGCTGGAGCCAGGCGGCCACGGTGGCCAGAAACAGCAGACCGACCCAGCGCATGCATCGACGCTAGGGCCCTGGGGCCGGCGATCAACGCACACGCGCATCGCCCGCCACGGACCGCCCGAGCCCGCAGGGCGACTCAAAGCTCGCCCCGGGAGCGCCGATCCCCAGGTCGGCATGCCTTGCGTCGCCTCCACCTGCGTCAAACCGCCCGGCCATCTTTGCTGCTTGGGCCATAGTGACGCAGGTGGAGGCGAGGCATGGCCCTCATTTGCGAGCTATGAGTCGCCCTGCCCGAGCCCCGGCCCGCCAGCTCACATCCCATCTGCCCTTCCGAGGCTTCTCGCGACGCATGAGGCCGGCGATGCCTGGCCTGGTTCGCGGGCGGCCCCCGGCACTGTGTTAGACCCCCGTCGGGCCCCCGCCGGCTCGCGCTCTGGCCCGGGCCACGCCGGCTCTAGCATGGTGCTCTGGAGCAGGTGCATGCGCTACGTACTGGCAACGCTGTCCATCCCCACCTTGGTGGCCCTGGTCGCCTGCGGCGGCGGCGAGCGCGAGCAGGCCGCCGGGCCGGTCGACACCGAGCAGTCCGCTCAGGTGACCGGCTCGGCCGAAGACATGGCCGCCCACTGGGTCGATACCGATCGCATCTCGCAGGAGCTCGGCGACCTGCCGCCTGGCAGCGAGCCGGAGGAGACCCGGACCGATGACGGCCGGCTGATCGCCGAGGGGCATGTCTGCGACGATCGGCCGGTCGGCGTGTGGACCTACTACCACGACAAAGGCACGGTGGCGATGACCGGCGCCTACGTCTACGGCGGCAAACGCCACGGCCCCTGGACCATCAATCATCCCGGCGGCGGCGCGGAAATGCAGGGCACCTACCTCTTCGGCCGCGAGCACGGCCGCTTCACCTACTGGCACGACAACGGCGCGAAAAAGATGCGCGGCGACTACCGCGAAGGCGTACGCGTGGGGCCGTGGATCACCTGGCACCGCAACGGCCAGCGCTCGAGCCGGGGCCACTACACCGCCAACCGCCGGTCGGGCATGTGGCAGTTCTGGGACGCCAACGGTGCGCTCAGCGCCGAGGTCTACTACGACGCCGACATCCAGAAGGATTCCGAGGCCGTCAACCTGCGCTGAACGCGGCTCCCGGAGCAACCCGCATCACACTCGTGACCAACGACCCTGTTCGATCACTGAAGAGGTCTCTCACGGAGTCACGGAGACACGGAGATGGCTGAGAACCATATGGACAATGCTCGTGGATTGCCCAGTCAAGCTCCATCAAGATCTCGGACCGGGTTTGCTTGAGTCGGTGTAACTGCTCAGACCTTCCTGAAGTTCTTTCTACAATTACCACAGAGGACACAGG
>CAZTGE010000175.1:0-7577 GCA_964612995.1 uncultured candidatus Brocadiaceae bacterium
GATACCGGCGGCACCCGCTCCTCGCTCTTCCAGACCAGGCGCGCGTCCTCGATGTTGTCGATCAGGCGCAGCCCGGTGTCGATCCCGGCGCAACTGCGGCCCGGTCCGAGCCAGTTGGGCCGGCCGGCGCGCCAGGCCTCCTTGGCCGCTTCGCTGGTGACGAAGGGCGGGTAGCGGAGCTGGTCATCGGCCGCGGTGAGCACGGTGCACGTGGCGACGGCGCCGAAGAGTAGCACGGGGAGGAGGTTCTGTAGCAGGCGGTTCATGGCACACTCTCTTCAAGCGGGCGATGGCTTACTCGTCTATTTGCGCGTAGCTGAGGAATTCTTCCCGGTACCGTCGGTAGGCCAGGCATTCGACGGGTCCGTCGAGAAGCGGGTCGTTCGTGCTCCGCATCCAGAGCGTCAATCGGCGGCGCGGGTCCTCGAGGATCTCGCCATGCGCCGGATCTGCGGCCAGATTATGGCGTTCTCGGATACACCAACGCGCGTTCGACCAGGGCCAGGGGGGAATCGCCGCAGGGCAGGTGGCCCCAGTCCCAGTCGCTGCCGGCCGGAGGGCCGAAGAGTTCGCCGGAAAGCAGGTCGAGCAGGAGCGGGTCGGTCAGCGGTTGCGGCGGCAGGGCGCAGCGGGCGAGCGGTTCGCCGGCCAGACTCGGCGGCCGGCCGGTGTTCCACCAGGAGACCATGCCCGGGCGTGACGTGCCCTGCACGGTCCAGGCGTAGGCGGAGCACGGCGCCCGGGAGCCGCTCACCGGCAGCGCGGCGAGCGGTCGCAGCGGAAAGCGGTGGTCGAGCAGCGTGAAGACGTGCTGGGCCGCGGCATAGCTCGGCTTGCGGTAGCGGACGCGGTGATCGGGGCCGGTGCAGAGCAGGCCCTTGGGATTGCGACCGGTGTAGAGGCCCTTGCCGCCGCCGTAGTGCATGTCCGAGAGCTGGAAGAGATTCATCGGGATGCCCCGGACGTGGTGCGCCAGCAGGCGGCGCAGGTTCCAGACGGCCTGCTTGCGCTCCGACCAGTCGTACTCGCCGAGGGCCAGGAAGGCGATGGTCTCGGACGGTGCGCCGGTTTCGCCCTGGCGTAGGCTTGCGTGCGGGGCATGACGCCGCAGCCGTTCGGCGAGCTCGGCCACCTCGTCGAAGCGGTCGTCGGGGTTGTGTGGGTAGTAGTGGTAGCTGAGTTCGTCGAGCAACCCGGCATCGCCGGTCGTCGACAGGATGGTGAGGACGGCGGCGGCATAATCCACACGACCGCCGAGAGCCAGACCGACGATCCGCGCCGCCGGATCGCCGCCGCGCACCCGCCGGGCGGTGTGCGCGAAGAAGACGGCGTAATCCGCCGGACCGGAGGCGGTGTGGTTCTCCGGTTCGTTCCAGATCTCCCAGGTGCTGACGCGATCGCGATAGCGTTGGACGACGGCGGTGACCCAGCGATCCCAGGCCCGCAGGGCCTCCGGCGTGCGCGGCCAGCCCTCCGACAGGCCGATGCCGCCGCCGCCGGGATAGGCGGGATTGCCGTAGCTGAGTTCGAGCCAGGGCCGGACCCCCTGCGCCAGGCAGCCATCGACGATGGCGTCGAGCCAGGCGAAGTCGAAGCGACCGTCGCCACGGTCGGTCTTGGCCCAGCCCGCCTGGACCCGGGCCTGGGTGGCGCCGAGTTCGCCGAGCAGCGGCCCGCTGTGGGCGAAGTCGGCGAAATCGCGGTCCAGGGTCTCGCAGCCGATGCTCCACGGCGAGGCGCCGATCGCGGCGGCGCTGCGGGTAGGCATCCGGCCGAGGCCGGTGCAGCCGGCCTCGACGAGTTGCACGGCGATGTCTCCGGCGAAACGCTGCGGACAGGAGTGGGCATGGCTCACGGGCGAGATCCTCGATACCGGCGGAGATTTCAGGTGCCGGGGCAGGCCAGGAAGCCGCCGTCGACGGGTACGGTGATGCCGGTGGTGAAGCCGGCCGCCTGATCATCGAGCAGCCAGTTCATGCAACCGAGCAGTTCCGCCGGCTCGCCGAAGCGGCCGAGCGGGGTGTGGTGGAGGACCTGGGCGCCGCGTTCGCTCGGCTTGCCATCCTGGTCGAAGAGCAGGGTGCGGCTGCGTTCGTTGAGGAAGAAGCCCGGGGCGATGGCGTTGACGCGGATACCGGCCGGAGCCAGATAGGCGGCGAGCCATTGGGTGAAGCTGACCACCGCCGCCTTGGCGGCGGCGTAGGGGGCGATCTTCGACAAGGGCCGGAAACTGGCCATCGAGGCCATGGTGATGATGGCCCCGCCGCCGGCACGGGCCATGGGACGGGCGAAGATCTGGGACGGGATCACCGTGCCCATCAGGTTGAGGTCGACCTCGCGCCGGAAGATCTCGAGATCGGCGTTCAGGAAGCCGCGCTCGTCGCCGTGCGCGTCCAGCTCGGCCGGGGTGAAGGCGGTCTGGCTGGTGACGCTGCCGGGCAGTTTGCCGCCGGCGCCGTTGATCAGGATGCGGCAGGGGCCGAGCGTGTCCGCGATCAGGTCGGCGGCCTCGGTGATGGCCGCCGCATCGGTGACGTCGACGGGGACGCACTGCGCGCTGCCGCCGGCGGTGGTGATGGTCGCGGCGACGGTCTCGAGACTGGCAAGGCTGCGGCCGAGCAGCGCGACCCGCGCGCCCTGGCGGGCCAGTTCGATGGCCATGGCCGAGCACAAGGTACCGCCGGCTCCGGTGATGACCGCGGTGCGGTCGGCGAATCGTCCACTCATGATGCTTTCTCCGTCTGCCCTGACAGCCCCAGCTGCCGGGCCGCGTTGTCGTGACAGACGGCGCCGATCAGTTCGGCCAACAGCGCCTGGTCGTCGGGCAGTTCGCCCGCCTCCACCCAGTCGCCGAGCAGGCCGCAGAAGATGCGCCGGAAATACTGGTGGCGGAGCATGGACAAAAGACAACGGGCATCCGTGGTCATGCCGATGAAGCGCCCCAGCAGGCCGTGATTGGCCACCGCGCAGAGCTGGCGACGGATACCGTCGCGGTGGTCGTTGTACCACCAGGCCGGCCCCAGCTGCACCGCCGCCGGCAGGCCTTCGCGGCGGAACGAACCGGCGAGCGTGGCCAGCATCTCGGTGTCACCGGGGTTGAGCGGGAAGAGCACCGTGCGCGGCAGATGGTCGGCCTCTTCGAGATCATCGAGCAGGCGGCACAGGGGAACGACGTCCAGGGACGGGCCCATGGCGGCGTAACCGCCGGCCGCCCCCACCGTCTGGGCGGTGCGGGTGCTGGTGTCGCGCAGGGCGCCGAGGTGCAGCAGCAGCGTCCATCCGCGGCGGGCGTATTCGCCGCCGAGCCAGCGCAGCAGATGGGCCTGCAGACCGGCGACTTCGGCCGCGCTGACCGGCGCTCCGGCGCGGCATCGGCGGAAGACCGCCGCGGCCTGGTCGGCGGCGATGGGTTTCAGGTCGACGCGGTCCAGGCTGTGATCGCAGACCACGCCACCGGCGGCGGCAAAGGCGTCGAGTCGCCGGCCCAACGCCGCCCGATAGCCGTCGAGATCGGCGATGGGGTGTCCGGCCTGGGCGGCCAGGCTGTCGACCCAGGCGGGGAAGCCGGGCGCCGTCACCGCCAGGGCGGCGTCGGCGCGCAGCGACGGCAACAGCCGCGCCGCGTCGGTGCCGGCGCCGGCGCCGGCAGCCGCGCGCCGGTGCTCGCCGAGGTCGTCGAGCCAGGCATCGCTGCTGCAGACGACGGCGACCCCTGCCCGGCGCAACAGCGCCCGCGGCCGGTAGGCGGGATCGGCGAGGCGTTCGGAGGCGGCGTGGAAGATGGACTCGGCATTGTGCGCACCGAGCGGCTCGTGAATGCCGAACCAGTGCCGCAGCTCCAGGTGGCTCCAGTGATAGAGCGGGTTGCCGGCCAGCTGCGGCAGGGTCGCGGCCCAGGCCCGGAAACGCTCCAGCGGCGGGGCATCACCGGTGATCACCGCCTCCGGCACGCCGTTGATCCGCATCGCCCGCCACTTGTAGGGGTCACCGTCGATCCACAGGGCGCTGAGGTCGGCGAAGGGCCGATCCTCGACGAGGAGCGACGGCGCGAGGTGGCTGTGGAAATCGATGATCGGGGCGGCTACCGCGTGCTCGTGGTAGAGCCGGCGGGCGGTGGGCGTGGGCAGGAAGACCTGATCGCCGAAGAATTCGGACATGAGGACCTCGTTATGGCCGACGTTCACCCGGCCCGCTGGGAAGAAGGCTATTGACCAACCGTAGTAGTCAATAGAGAATGCAGTCTAGTCACAGGAGAATAGCATGGGGCAACCCTCGGCCCACCCGAGCGCCGGACACCGCATCCCGGTGCTGGAAAAGGCGATCGGCGTCATCGAGGCGATCGCCAGCGGGACGGCCGGTCAGGGCTCGGCTGCCCTGGCCCGGGCGACCGGCGCCAGCCAGTCGACGGTCTACCGGATCCTCAAGACCCTGGAGCGGGCGGATTGGATCCGGCTTCGCGACGACGGTGGCCATGCGCTGGGCGCGGGACTGCTCGGCCTGGTCTGCGAGCATGATGATCTGGCGCGGATCGCGGCCCTGGCCCAACCGCAACTCGATGCCCTGGCGCGGGACTTCCAGGTGACCGCCAAACTCTCCGTGCGTCAGGGTCAGGAGCAGCTGACCCTGGCGGTGGGACAGCCACGCGTCCCCATCGCCATCCTGGCCCCGGTCGGGGTGCCTTTTCCGGTGGTCCACGCGGCTTCGGGCGCGGCCCTGCTCAGCGGCCTCGACGCCGACGAGCTGGAGACGCTGATCAGTCGGACCCCGGCCGAGCACTGGCACCATGAGCAGCCC
The DNA here is from genome assembly GCA_964612995.1 of uncultured candidatus Brocadiaceae bacterium. Taxonomy (GTDB): domain Bacteria; phylum Planctomycetota; class UBA11346; order UBA11346; family UBA11346; genus SLQH01. The sequence goes on from CAZTGE010000175.1 coordinate 4,795, forward strand.
GACGCCCTGCGCCGACGCGTCGCCGCCTGTCAAAGCGATGGCTGGTGCGCCAACCTCGGCGTCCACCCCCAGGGCATCGATGCCCTGGCCGCTCCGGTACGCGCTGGCCCGCTGCCGCTGGCCCTGAGCCTGATCGGCCACCGTGGCGACTTCCGCGAGGAGGTCCTGCCGCACCAGAGCCGGCGCCTGCGAAATGCCGCGCGAGGCCTGGCGGTGCAGCTGTGATCCTCGCCGACTTCCTCCCGGCGCAGCCGGACCTGCTGTGGCAGCGAGCCCTCCAGGCCGGGGTCACCCACGCCATCGTCAAACTGCACCCGGACCTGACCGGCGAGGCGCCGCCCTGGGACCGCGACGTGTTGCATCGGGCCCAGGCCCGTTTCGCGGCGGCCGGCCTGCGGCTGATCGGTCTGGAGGGGGATCAGTTCGACATGACCCGCATCAAAGAGGGGCAGGCGGGCCGGGACGAGGATCTCGAACGCTACCGGCGGATGCTGGGCAACATGGGCGAGCTGGGCATCCCGCTGCTGTGCTACAATTTCATGGCCCGTATCGGCTGGTTCCGCACCAGCGTCACGGTGGCGGAACGCGGCGGCGCCCAGGTCAGCGCCTTTTCCTCCGGCGCGGCCCTGCGGCTGCCACCGCTGCCCGGGGCACCGCTGTGCGAAGAGCAGCTCTGGGATCATTATGGCTATTTCCTGCACGCCGTGCTGCCCGCGGCCGAGCGCGCCGGCGTGCGCCTGGGCCTGCACCCTGACGATCCGCCGGTCTCGCCGCTGCGCGGCGTGCCCCGCATCCTCCGCAGTGGCGGCGCGATGGAGCGCGCCCTGTCGCTGAGCGCCAGCCCCAGCCACGGCCTCACCTTCTGCCAGGGGACGTTCGTCGCGATGGGCGAGGATCCTGCCGAACTGGCCCGGCGCTTCGCCGAGCGCGGGCGCATCGTCTTGGTCCATTTCCGCGACGTGCGCGCCACCGCCGACGGCTTCTGCGAGACCTTCCACGACAACGGCCCCACCGACATGGCGGCGATGCTCCGCCTCTATCGCGACCTGGGGCCCGACGTGCCGATCCGGGTCGACCACGTCCCCACCCTCGCCGGCGAGGCCAACGCCGAGCCCGGCTATGCCAGTCTCGGTCGCCTGTTCGCCCTCGGCTATCTCAAGGGCCTGTGCGAGGCGCAGGGCATCGCGCTGACCTGATCCCCCTTCCCCTGTCTGCACCCTCACCTGTAACCTGGAGTACCGCCATGACCTCGGAGCAATTCAAACAAGAGATCGGGATGATGGACCTCGATCGGCTCATCGCTGCGCGTGAGACCATCTCCGACGCCGGCTTTCCGCTTCCCGAAGACGAACTCCTGCAGCGCTTCGAGCAGCTCTATACCGGCGCCATCAACGACGTCCTGCGCGAGTTCTGTCTGCTCGACCAGGCCCTGCCGGGTCGCATCAAGGCCTTGCGCGAGTATCGTTCGGTGGCCGGTTTCGCCTTCACGGTCAAGAGTGCCCCCAACGCCAAGATCACCGGCGAGATGGACGTCCGGGCCCAGATGCTCGACCGGCTCACACCCAACGCCTTCGTCGTCTGGGACACGAGCCGCGATCAACAGGCGACGCTGTGGGGTGGCGTGATGACCGCCACCGCCAAGGGGTTGGGGGTCAGGGCCGCCTGCATCGACGGCGGCATCCGCGATACCCACCAGATCCTCGAGGCGGACTTCCCGGTGTTCTACGAATACCGCATCTCCAATGGCAGCCTCGGCCGCTGCCTGATCACCCACTACCAGATCCCGCTGCGCATCGGCACCGTCGACATCAAGCCCGGCGACGTCCTGGTCGGCGACATCGACGGTGTCCTGGTCGTCCCCCGCGACCTCGCCTTCCAGGTGCTGCAACGGGCCGAGGAGATCCGCGCCAATGAGAAGCGCATCTTCGGCTGGGTGAAGGACGGCCAGAGCGTCCAGCAGATCACCGAGCAGGGCGGCTATTTCTGAGACAGCAGGAGGTGGCAGACAGCCGTCCCGCAGGCGGTCCGTAGGCGATCCGCACCCCCCGATGCCGTTCCGTCGTCGCAGCGATGCGGTATGGGGCCATCTTCCACGCCGAACGGCGCGCCGGGAGCTGTTCCCTTGACAACGGTCGGCGTTCCGGCCTGCTGCAATAGCAGACGCCCACCTTCCACCGCCCCGGCTCCCCTGGCCGGCCGCCATCTCCTTACCCCGTATGGTCCGTCTGCGGGTGGGTGCCTGCTACCTCCTGGTACAAGCCTTCACCGCGCCCGCAGATCGTAGCAGGCCAGGCCGTCTGCAGTGCGCACGAAGAGCAGGCCGCAGACGTAGGCCGGCGAGGTGTCGGGCGCGGTATAGTGGACCTTCTTGATGTGCAGCGGCTTGGAATCGGGCCCGGCGGCGATCGACAGATCGCCCATGTAATAGCGCTTGCCGTCGGCGACGATCTGCTGGTAGGCCCAGTACTTGTCGCCGAAGGACCAGCGCGCCACCACCGTGCCGGTTTCCAGTTCGACCACCGCCTTGAGGCAGGGCCCCTTGCCGTCGAGCTGCTTGCCGCGGCCGTAGACCCAGGCGCCCCAGAGGTAGGCATGATCGCCGTGGATCGAGGGCGGGCAGCCGTAGCCGCAGGAGAAGACCGGCGGCAGGCGCCAGACCTCTTCGTAGCCCTTCGGCGAGATCCGGTAGCAGGTCTGGCCGTAGAGTTCGTCGCTGACGGTCTCGAGGTCGTTGCCGGCAGCGACGGCCTTCCGGGTGCTCTGGTTGGAGACGCCGTTGAGGA
>CAZTGE010000176.1:0-7486 GCA_964612995.1 uncultured candidatus Brocadiaceae bacterium
ACGCAGGTGGAGGCGAGGCATGGCCCTCATTTGCGAGCTTTGAGTCGCCCTGGGGAGGTAAGCACTCAGGCCCATCGGGCCTGAGTGCTTACCTCCCCATTTTTCGGGGCCCCATCGTACGCGATGGGGTCTGGCGCCGAGTGGTGGGCGAAGCGGGTATCGCCGCAGGCGATAGCTGGCCCCAGTGGGGCCAGCGGCCCGTGGAGCGCAAGCGCAGCCCCGCAGGCCGTCAGGCCGAGGAGCAAGTGCCGCTGGAGGGCGGATACGTTTCGGCGCAGTCGATCCGCCCACGCCTGGATCTGCCTGCAGATCCAGGCGAACCACGACAAAGCCAGAGGGGTAGTCCTCACGCAATGAGGGCCGTAGGGGCGAAGCCCCTGAGTAGTTACAGCGGGAGTTGATGCCAGGGTCGCAGATGCTCCCACCAGCAGAAGCGGCGGGCACGCGTACGGAGGAAACCATGCTCGCGCGGCAGCCATGGCGACTCAGGCCGCGGCGCGACGTTCGCGCAGGTGGCTGCGCAGCCTGACCAGGTTGCTGCGGTGCTTGACGATGATCAGCAGAGCGAGCACGAACACGAACGCGGTCATCACCACCGTATCGCGTGCGAAGGGCTTCGGGGCGAGGATCAGATGTGCTGTCGGCGCGGCGCAGGCGGCGAGCATCGAGGCCGGGCCGACCGCGTTGCTCGCGCCCAGGCGCAGGGTGAGGCGGCCGAGGAGCCAGGTGAGGACCCAGCAGGCGAAGGCGATCCCGGCCACCGCCGGCAACAGGGCGACGAACACACCGAGCGAGGTCGCGACCGCTTTGCCGCCGCGCAGGCGGTGGAAGCAGGGGAAGACGTGACCGAGGACCACGGCGACACCGGCGAGGACCATCAGGCTCTGGTGCGCCAGCGGCTGGGGATCGAGCCCGAACCAGGCCGGCGCCATGCGGGCGGCACAGGCGGCGAGCAGTCCCTTGCCGCAGTCGCCGAGGAACACGGCCACGAACCAGCTTTTGCCGAGAACCCGGCCAGCATTGGTTGCGCCGAGATTACCCGATCCGTGTTGGCGCAGGTCGACGCCGCGGCAGCGGCCGGCGAGCCAGGCGAAACTGATCGAACCGAGAAGGTAGGCGGCCGGGGGCAGGAGCAGGAGCAGGGCGATCATGGCGCTCTCAGTGGCGGCGGGGCTGGCGACGCTTGCGTGAGCGGGGAACGATCAGATGGGCATTGCGATCCGCTTTGGTCCCGGCGGTGGTGCGCACGCGTTCGTCGTGGTGTTCGTGGAAGCGGCTGTCGCGGGCCTTGAACACGATGCGGATCGGCACCCGGCCGAAGGGGGTGCGGTCGCGCAGATAGTTTGCCAGATAGCGGCCGTAGCCGGCCTCGACCCAATCGGTGCGATTGACGAAAACGACGAAGGTCGGCGGATTGGTGTCGGCCTGGGTCGCGTAGTAGAGCTTGGTGCTGCCCGAGCCGATGCGCCGTGGTCGCCGGCGTTGCACTGCGGCCTCGAGGAGACGGTTGAGTTCGGCGGTGGGCAGGTGGCCGGAGGATTCGGCATACAGCTCGTCGGCCAGCCTGAGCGCGGTGCCGAGGTTCTCGCCGGTCAGGGCGCAGGTGTAGACCACCGGTGCATGGCCGAGGCCCGGCAGGCGATCGCGCAGCCAGTGCTCATAGTCTTCGCGTCGGGCACCGGCCGCGGCGGCCAGATCCCACTTGTTGACCACCACCACCGTCGGCTTGCCGCCGGCCTCGCAGAAATGGGCCAGCTTCTTGTCGACATTGCCGATCTCCTCGGTGGCATCGAGGATCAGCAGCAGCACGTCGGCGCGCCGGATGGCGCGTTCGGTGCGGCAGGCGGCGTAGAACTCCAGGTCCTGGTGGAGTTGCTTCTTCTTGCGCAGCCCGGCGGTGTCGATGAGCAGGTACCGGTTCTCGCCGTGGTCGATGCGCACGTCGACCGCATCGCGGGTGGTTCCGGCGTAGTCGGCCACGATCACCCGTTCTTCGCCAGCCAGCGCGTTGATCATCGAGCTCTTGCCGACGTTCCGGCGGCCGGCGAGGCAGATCTTCAACCGACCGTCGGCGTTGGTCGCGCTCTCGGCCTCGGCCAGCTGGGCTGGTGTCGGCAGCCCGGCGGCGAGCGCTTCGCACAGCTCATCGATGCCGCGGTTCTGCTCGGCGCTGAGCGGAATCACTTCGCCCATGCCCAGCGCGGCGAACTCCCAGGCTGCGGGATCCATGTTGGGGTGGTCGAGCTTGTTCGCCGCGAGCACCACCCGGTCCTGGTACGGCCGCAGACGTGTGGCGATGGTCTCGTCGAGCGCGGTGGGGCCCGAGCGGGCGTCGACCATGAAGATGATCCGGTCGGCGTTGGCGATCGCGCGTTCGATCTGGACTTCGACCTCGTCCTCGAGTTTGGCGGCGTCGACGATGCCGATACCGCCGGTGTCGATCAGGTCGAAGCGCAGGCCGTCGCGCTCGACCTCGTGGAAGATGCGATCGCGGGTCACCCCTGCGGTGGGGTCGACGATCGCCACCGGACGGCCGGCGAGGCGGTTGAACAGCCGCGACTTGCCGACATTCGGTCGTCCGACGATGGCCACGGTGGGCAGGAGCATCGGTCCTCCACGTTCAGGGATGGGCGGGCTGGCAGAGTTCGAGTGGCAGGTGGGGCTTGGGCAGCAGCGCGAGCAGGTTCCAGTCCTCTGGCTTGAGGCCGGCCACCTCCTGCATGGCGAGTGCGGCGGTGAGCGCCTGAGCGGGCGGCAGGTTGGCCCGGTTGCCGCCGAATACAAGCATGGTCGCGCCGAGCCTGCCACAGAGCAGCTCGCGTTGTGGCAGGAGTGCCGCGGGCAGGATCTCGCGCGGGTCGGGTACCGCCGGCAGGATGCGCGGGAAGAAGTTCTCGGCCGGCAGTCGCTTCTCTAGCAGGCGCGAGAGGGCGTAGGCCAGCGCGTCGCGATCGCGCAGGGGGGTCTCGCCACCGATCTTCGCCACTAGTGCCTGGGCCGCGGCGTCGCTCTGCACCAGCCCGGCGAAGGCGAGCAGCGCGGTGCACAGCGAGCGCTCGCGCGGCGGCAGTCTGCGCACCGCGCGGATGACCAGCGCCGGCGAGACACGATCGGCGACCATGCTGCGGATGTGGGCGCAGGCGTTGCGCAGTTCGGGCGCGTCGATCGGGTTGGCTGCCAGGACCGCTTCGAGCGCGCGGCGGGTGGCGCAGTGGTGGGGTGTGGTCGCGGGTAGCGGCGGGAGGGCGATCGCGTGGTCGCCGTTGTCTGCCGGGCCGATCGGGATGCCGCCGAGCAGGCGCCAGCGAACGGCGACCCAGGCCGGGACGTTGGTCGGTGTCGGTTCGCGCGGCGCGCCGGTGAAACAGGCGGTGGCGTGCCGGAACAGAGCGAGCTGGTGGTGCTCGAGCGGTAGCAGCATCGCAGGGGCAGCTGCGATCCGCGCGGCAAGGCGTTCAATGCGTACGCAGCGTTCCCGTCTGAGCTGGAGCCAGGCCCGGGCCGGCTGGGGCGCGTCGGGCTCGCGTGCGGCCTGGGCGATCAGCGGCTCGAGCAGGTCGCAGAGCAGGCCAGCGGACAGGGGGTCGTCTGCCTCGGCGAGCACCTCCAGGGCCTGCGCGGGGTCGCTCCCGGAATCGGCGGACAAGGTGCTCAGTGCGGTGAGCCAGGCGTACCAGCAGCGCAGGCGAGGATGGGCCGGCTGCGAGCCATCGAGCGCGGCGATCGCCGCGCGCACCGCATCGTGTTTGGCCTCGCCGGGAGCCGCGGCGGCTGCGATCGCCGCGGCGAGACGTCGTCGCGCGGTGGCGCTGAGCGTGTCCTCACTGCCCCAGTGCTGCTCACGATCCAGATGCACGGCGAGCGAGCTGCGGCCGAAGTCGGCTTCGGCGTCGACGATGAAATGCCACCGGCGTGTGGCGGGGGTGGGAATGGGATCATGCAGCTCGATCGTCTCGCGATCGGCAGTCAGGCTCAGGCGGTCGGCATGGCATCCCAGGATCACCGCGCGCGGACGCTGCGTGAGCGTCAGGCGTGTGAGCGGAATCACCCCGGAACCGGCCCGCAGCGGATGGTCGGCCAGGATCCGGCGCAGGCGCAGAACCTGGCCTTCGTGATCCCAATGCAATTCGTAGTCGGGCGCATCGGCCGGGCCACTGCGCAGGACCCAGTCGTGGGCGTTGGCGGCCCCAGGGTCGAGCCGCAGCAGGATGCGCCAGTGCTGCGATGACTCGCGGTCCTCATCGAGACGGTATTCGACGCTGCGTTCCGCCGGCAACCGGGCCACCAGCGTGAGCGGCGGAGCGGTCAACCAGGCCCATGCGCTCAGAGCGACCACCAGCAGCAGGCTGGCGGCGGCGAGGTGTGATTGCCAGCGACGTGCCGGGGGGGTGCGAGGCATGGAAGTCGAGATGATACTGTTTCTTAGACGAAAGCCACGCCCGATCCGCGGCGTCTGCCAGGACCGCGCAGAGCTCGTCGGGCACATCGCGTGCCAGAGGCGGCTTTGGGCGCCTTGTCCGCCGGGTCACGTCCGGGTACCATGGGGCCTGGGCGCAGGGTGATGCGCCGGCGTGACGAGGCGAGTATGCGCGACCCGCTCGACGAGTTGGACTGCCGTGAGCAACTGCGCCTGCCGGTGCTGCCGCGCTGCGGGTCGGGCTGGCGGCTGGTCCTGTTGTTCGCGCTGATCCTGGCCGCACTGATCTGGCTTTGACCCATCACAGCTGCCAGCGGCGGAATACATGGATCCCCGGCAGCAGCGCGATGACGACCGCAGTCAGCATGACCGCGCCAGGTGGCCACGAGCCGGCTTCGCCGACCCAGCCGCCGAGCGCGAGCAGCGTGAGCGGGACCAGCCCGACGATCTGGCAGCGGACGCCGGCGAGCAGCAGGTGATCGCGGTTGGCGAAACGGACGAACCCCGGCAACGCCAACAGCACTGCCAGCAGCGGGGCGAGGACCCGCGCCAGACGTTGCCAGGCCAGTGCGCGCTGTTGCGGCGAGCCCGAGCGCCACAGCGCGCCCAGCCCCTTGGCTTGATGGCTGGCCAGGCGACGCGCGAGCTCCGCCGGGCCGAAGGGCAATGCCAGCTGCCCGGTGCAGGGGACATCGCCACTGACGCTCCGTTGGGGGCCGGGTCCGCCGCTGATCACCGGAGCGCGCAAGAGCCAGGCCGAGCCGTTCCATTCCAGTGCAGCGGCCTGGAGCAGTGCGCCGTCACGCGGTGCGACCAGGACGCGCCCCATGCGTGGCGCCCGGGCCTGGGCGAGATTGACCTTGCCGGCGAACCAGCTGGCTCCGGTGGCCGGGACCTGCCAGGAACGCGCGCCGCGCGGCGTGCCGGTGAGGGCGTCCTCGATCGCCGCCCGCTCAGGTTCGAAGCGTGGAGCGAGGCGGTCGACGAGCAGGAAGTCGCCGATGCCGACGAGCAGGGCGAGCGCCAGCAGCGGGCGGGCGCTGCGCCGCAGGCTGATGCCGCTGGCGGCGAGCGCGATGTACTCGCCGCGGCGGAGCATCGGACCGGCGGTGATCATCGCCGCGGTGAGGGTGACCACTGGCAGCATCGGGCTGATCACCGCCGGCGCCTGGTAGAGCACGAAGCGCAGGATGAGCAGCATCCGACTGCGATCCGGTTCGAGTTCACCGCGCAGGAGGCCGTTGAGATTCAGCAGCAGATCGAGCCCGAGTACCACCAGGACCACGATGCCGAGGATGATCACCAGCCCGGCGAGGCCATTGCGCAGCAGGTACCGGTCGAGGATCGCGCGCATCAGCGTCGTCGCCACAACAGCAGGCCACCGGCGAGCAGGAGCAGGCCGGTCGGGGTCCACAGGATCAAGCCGGGGTTGAGCCCGAGATGGCCGCGCAGGCCCTTGACGACGGTGAAGCCAGGCAGGATCGAGACGACCACGGTCATCAGACCGAGGAAGATCGCGACCATCCGGTTGTGCGTCGGGATGCTCAGGGCCAGACCGCTGGCGAAGAGCCAATAGGCGATGACACCTGCGCTGAGCATCCAGCGCAGATGCCAGGCCATCTGCAGGCCACGCAGTTTGCGTTGGGCGGCCACGTAGACGTCGTCGCCCCATTCGGCCCGCCTGCCGAGATAGCAGGCGAGGTCGGTGACCATCTCGTCACGCAGGGCCGAACCGAGGTGGTGTGCCAGCGCCAGGCGGTTGAGTGCATGGCGGGTGGCATCCGGCAGCGCCTCGCCGGTCTGGGTCTGCTTGAGCAGGATCCGCATCGGTCGGGGCAGCAGTTCCGACCGCGGTGGCAAATGGCGATGCAGTCGTGGCAGGGCGGCATTGAGCGCCGCGATGATCTGCCGTTGTGCATCCTTGGCCACCGGCCCCTTCGGCGCGAGGCGATCGATCACCGCCGCGTGGGGCTCGGGCAGCGCCGCGCGCAGCGGCTGGCGCTGCAGCGACCGGCGGACAGTGCGCCAGTTGCGGATGTCGGGGGGAGCGATCGGGTCCGCGCCGATCGCGAGGCAGTCGCGTACCAGCGTGACGTGGTCCTCCGGATGACGATCGACGATGGCGAGCGCGCGCTCGAGCCGGCCGATATTCGCGCGGATGGCGGCGGTCTCCATGGTATCGGGTTTGAGCGAGGTGTCCGGAGCCTCGTGGTGCAGGTCGATCACCAGCGAACGATAGCGGCCGGATTCGATGTCGTGGGCGGCGGTGGTGAGCGACGCCTGCCGGTCGACCTGATGGTGCAGCATGCGGGCTTCGAGCAGTTCGAGGCGAAGCGAGAGGGCGTCCTGACTGCGATGCGGATCGGCGACCCAGCGGGCGTGCGGGGCGAAACAGAGCAGGTGGGCGCCTGCGGCAGGACGGTGCCAGACGAAGACGTCTTCGAGCCGGTTGGCCCGTGCCGCACCGGCGGTGATGCTGATGCCCTGTTCGTCGTCTTCGAAGATCGGGATGCGCCGGGCGACACGGGTGCCGATCGCCTGGCGCATGACCGCGGCCATGCTTTCGCGCAGGTGGCGGTAGGCGGCAGGCATGGCGAGGTGGGCGAGTGCCCCGACCGCGACCGCGGTCGCGAGCACCAGCGGCAGCAGCGCCGCCGGCACGCGCCAGGCAGGGATGCCGGAGGCCATCAGCGCGATGACTTCTCCGTCATCGCGCATCCGGCCGATGCAGGCGAGCACCGCGGTGACTAGCGCCAGGGGCAGGGCGATGGTCGCGGGGAAGGCCATCTGATGCGGCAGCAGTACCAGTACGTCCAGTAGGGGGGCGCCGTCGCGTACCAGTCGGCCGCTGACCGCGAGTGAGAACAGCGCGAGATAGGCGATGGCGTAGACGACGAACAGGCGGGTGGCCTCGATGAGGATACGTCGGCCGAGCACGCCGCTGAACGGCACCGTTCGCGTCATGTGCTGGTCCTACGCCCTGTGGGCACGCGGACAAGCCACAGCGTGGCGTACCGCAGGGCGACTCAAAGCTCGCCCCGGGAGCGCCGATCACCAGGTCGGCATGCC
>CAZTGE010000177.1:0-7363 GCA_964612995.1 uncultured candidatus Brocadiaceae bacterium
AAGCCAGAGGGGTAGGTCCTCACGCAGTGAGGACCGTAGGGGCGAAGCCCCTGAGCAGTTGCGCGCTGAATTGAAACGCGGCGGCGCGCTCAGGTTCGGGGCAGCTCGACCAGCTCGCCGGCGTCGGTGTCGTAGAACTGCCACCGTTGCAGCCCATCGAGCGCCGGCAGGCTGACGAAACGGGCGCCCCCGAGTTCGATCGCGTGCGCTTCGTGGAAATGACCGAACACCCACACGGGCGGACGATGGCGCAGGCGGCGCCACAGCCGTTCGAGTTGGCGCTCACCGCAATCGTTCTCGTGCCCGGGATCGAAGCCGCGCCAGATCACGTGTTCGCGCAGCAGGTGCGCCAGGCGCGGATTGCCGCGCATGCCGATCCCGATCCCGGTGGGGCAGGAATGGGTCACCAGCAGGCGCGGACGCAGACGATCGAACAGTTCGACCGCGGCACCGATCTGGTCGACGGTCAGGTAATTGCTGGTCCCGCGACGCGGACTGCCACGCTGCGGCCGATCGACGTTCAACGCGCCGCCGAGGAAGCCGACGCCACACCCGTCGAAGACGCGCACCGACGGCCGCGGCTGGTAGAACAGGTTGTGCCGGGCCCAGCGCTCGGCTGCGCCGCTGCGCTCACGGCGGGCGAGCAGACGGTGGTTCTCGTGGTTGCCACAGACCGCATACACGGGCACAACGAACTGCGGCAACGGCCGGCGTGGCCCGACGAAGCGGCGATAGAAGCCGAAGTCACCGGCCTGGCACGCCGCCGCGATGCCGAGCCGGTCCCGGGCCTGCACCAGGATCTGCGCCAGCAGCTCGAGCTGGCCGTGCACGTCTCCGAGCAGCAGGATCCGCACGCCGCTCCGCTCAGGCCTGCCGCGCGAAGTCGTAGCGCAGACGCGATTGCATCGTGCTCAGATGCGCGAAGACCATGCGCAACAGGGCATGGTCCCACCGGCTGAGCTCATCGAGCTCGAGCAGGTTGTCCGGCACTCGGCCCTCGGCGAGGCGCGCCTCCTGATGGCGCAGGCGCAATTCGGTGAGCAGATCGAAGGCCTCGGCCAGATCGCGACACGAGGCTGGCGTGAGGACGCCGGCGTCGCGCAGCGCGCGCAGCCGACGCGGCGTGTGTAGTTCGTGAATGCCGTGGCGCAGCGCGTAGATGCGGGCAAAGTCGACCAGATGGTTCAGCGGCTGCTTGACGTCGAGCACCGGACCACGTTCAGGCCGCTCTTCGGCCCGCAGGCCACCGAACAGACTCAGAGGCGGGCGGTAGTCGAGGATCCGGCCTGCGAGTTGGAGGAAGAACAGGTCGCGCCCCCGCGCCGCGCCGAGGACGTGGCTGCGCAGCGCGCTGGCCAGATCCGGATCGCCGTGGACGCAACGGAAGTCGAAGAAGATGCCCACGTCGATCAGGTCCTGGCGATCGGGAGCGAAAATCCAGCCGGTGAAGGTCTTCTGCCACTGCGCCAGGGGCAGACACCACTTGGGATTGCGGGCCATGGCCTCGCCTCTGCACAGCGCGTAGCCGGCGGCGGCGTAGGCCTGGTTGATCGCTTCGGCGAAGGCGTGGAACCAGGACCGCGTGGCCACGGGATCGTCACCCTCGGCGGCGTAGACCAGGGCGTTGTCCTGATCGGTGATCAGGCTCTGCTCTCCGCGACCCTGGCTGCCGATGACCATGAAGGCAAAGGCACAAGGCGCCGGCCCACGCTGCTGCACGACCAGCTGGATGATCCGCGCCAGGATGCTGTCGGCGAGCCGTGAGCCCAGGGCGGTGACCAGCCGCCCGGCGGTGCCCGCCCGCAGCAGCGCCTGCTGGGTCAATGCGACCTCGTGCTGGAGATCCTGCAGATCTTCGACCCGCGTGCAGCGCGCGATACGCGCGGCGAGATTCGCCGGGGCCGCATGCAGGGGCCGCAGCAGATCGCGCCACCCCAGCGTGCCGGTGATCCGCGATCGGGCGTCACGCACCGCCAGCGTCGCGCCCGGCGACTCGAGCAGGCGATCGAGGCAGGCCGCCACGCTCGCGTCGGCCGCTATCACCGGGATCGGCGCGCGCATCACCGTATAGGCCAGACTCTCGGGCGCGAGTGCGTCGTCGGCGAGCCGCCGCCCGAGCTCACTCGGCTCGAGCAGCCCGGCGTCGCCGCCGTCGGGCCCGGTGAGGATCGCCGCCGCATCGCCACAGGCGGCGAGCGCCTCGCCGAGCGGGGAATCGAGCGGCAGCCGGATCGCCGGCCGGGCCAGATCGCGGCACGGCCGCTCGAGCACCCGCGCGCCGGCCTCGAGATCGGCGATGCGATCGGCCAGGTCGTGGGCCCGGTTCTCGTGAGCGGCGAGTTCGGCGCGCAACCGGATCAGCTCGTCATCCGATTCCGCGCCCCGGCCATGCGTGGGGTCGCGCAGGGTGAGGATGATGCCGTCGCGATCGAGCACCTCGATCCGCGCCACGCTGACCAGCAATTCGACACGGCGTCCGTCCTCCAGATGGACCCCGACCTCCTGCGGCCGCGGCTGCTCGCCGCCCGAGGTGACGGCCGCGAGGATCGCCGCGCCTTTCTCCCCGCTCAACAGCGCGCTCAGCTCGCGGCCATCGACCGCGTCCTCGGCCACGCCGAGCAGGGCGCAGGCGGTGGCGTTGGCATCGGTCACCCGGCCGTCGACCGCCAGGAGGACTCCCTCGCGGCTGGCTTCGACCAGCGCGCGGTAGCGCTCGCGCGAGCGGCGCAATGCGTCGCCCGCCGCACGGTGGCGTAGCTCGACGCGCCAGTGGCGCCAGGTGGTGAACAGCAACAGCATCGCGATCACGGCGGTGATCATCAGCGAGATCCGGGTCAGACGCCGGGTGACCGTCGCCACCTCCTGGCGCACGTCCTCGAGATACATCCCGCTGCCGATGACCCAGCCCCAGGGCTCGAACAAGCGGACGTAGCTGAGCTTGGGCACCACCCGCCCCGGCTCGTCCTTCCACTGCCACATGTAGTCGATGTAGGCCTCGTCGGTCGGGCTCTCGCGCACCGCCTCGGTGTAGGCCACGAACAGGCGCTTGCCGTGCGGATCGGTGAACCCGCTCAAGTCGAGACCTTCGAGGTCCTCACGGTAGGGATGCATGATCATCCGCGGATGCAGATCGGTGATCCAGAGGTAGTCGCGATCGCGATCGCCGTAGCGCATCGCGCGGATCAAGGCCACCGCCTCCTGCTGCGCCTCGGTGGAACTGAGCCTGCCGGCGGCCTCGTCCTCTGCGAAATGTCGCAACAGGTTCCATGCCGAGTGCGTCAGCTCGCGGATCATCTCACGCTTGCGTGCGATCAGCGCCTGTTCGGTCGCAGGAACGATGATCGCATGGATCGCGATCACGAACAGGGCCACCGCACAGGCCGGCGGCAAGGCGATCCGCACCAGGGCGAAAAGACGGTGGTCGCGCTGAGGATGCTGCATCGCGCCGGCCGATCCTATGTTCTTCCCGGCCCGACGCCATGACCACGTGCGATGCGAAACACCTATGACGCCCCCTTCAGAGGGGGCAGCGCACCCTCTGATGACCATGCCGCCGGAGCGCTGGTGACTGGGTGGCCGACCTGTGAAACCGTGCTTCGTCTCTTGCGCCCTGATCGTTGCCGCCTATAGCCGTGCCCTTCTACTGCCGCCATCCACGGCGCGCGATCTGGACAAGGAGCACGCATGCTGCACGAACCCGCCTCCCAGAGCGGCCCCGATCCAGCAGCCGATTACAAGACGAAGCTCGGCGTGATCATGTTCCTGCTCTATTGCGTGATCTATGCCGGCTTCGTGCTGCTGACCGTGCTCACCGAGGGTCGCGCGATGCAGGTCGTCAGCCTCGGCGGACTGAACATCGCCGTGCTCTACGGCATGGGCCTGATCATCTTCGCATTGATCCTGGCGCTGATCTATAGCGCGATGTGCACGGCCAAGGAACGCGAGCTCGGGGTCGGGCCAACCGCCGCGCCCGCTCCCCAGCAGCCGGCGACCAACAACGACGATGAGGAGGCCCGGTCGTGAGCGGCGAGATCAACATCATTGCGATCACCATCTTTTCGGCCTTCGTGGTCTTCGTCATCGGCCTGTCGTTCCACCTCGGACGACGGGCCAAGTCAGCCGCCGGCTACTTCGCCGCTGGTGGCCAGATCCACTGGGGCGTCAACGGCGTCAGCTTCGCTGGCGACTACCTGTCGGCCGCGTCCTTCCTCGGCATCTGCGGCCTGATCGCCACCGTCGGCTACGATGGCTTCCTCTACTCCATCGGCTACCTCGCCGGCTGGATCGTAGCGCTGTTCGTGGTCGCCGAACCCATGAAGCGCCTCGGCAAGTACACCTTCACCGATGCGCTCGACAGCACCTTCAACCATCGCGGCATCAAACTCGCCGCCGCCATCTCGACGCTGGTGGTGTCGATCTTCTACCTCATCCCGCAGATGGTCGGCGCCGGCGTGCTGGTCACCCCCCTGCTCGGCCTGCCGCACTGGGTCGGCGTGACGATGGTCGGCGCGATCGTGATCACCATCGTCGCCACCGCCGGTATGGCCTCGACCACCTACGTCCAGTTCCTCAAGGGCGGGTTGCTGATCGTGTTCTCGACCATCCTCGTCGGCGCGGTGCTCATGCGCGGACTGAGCACCGACGTGAGCCAGGGCGGCATCGACGGTCAGCACGCCTTCGTTCCCGCGAAGGTGCGCGCCACCATCGACAACGATGGGGTCTATGCCCTGGAGTCGGAAGACCTCACCGAGCGCGGCTTCGATCCGGAGCTGCACAAACCCGGCAATTCGGTCGTGGGCGAAAATTCCGGGATCCTGTTCCTGCCCACCGGCGAAGGCGAGAACCTGACCTGGTGGAAGGTGGAGCAGGAGGGCGAGAGCGACAACCGCGCGCTGCTCAAGCAGTGCCAGTGGGTCAGCGGCGAACTGGTCAACGGCCGCGAAGGCGATGTCTACGACATGCATCTGGCCGGCCGCCTGACCGCGATCGCCGGTATGAGCGTCAAAGAGGAATCCGCCGGCACCGGTCCGATCGGCCCGGTGGGCTACCTGGCCAAGCTCGGGCACAAAGACACCGTGTTCGAACAGTGGAAGAACGACCAGCTCGACGCCAACGGCCGCGAATACACCGTCGCCTATCCCAAGCTCACCCCCGGCAACGATATCATGAAACCCGGGGTGAAGTTCAAACTGAAGGATCCGATCGACAAGTGGACCTTCATCTCGCTGATGCTGGCGCTGTTCTGCGGCACCGCGGCCCTGCCGCACATCCTCATCCGCTACTACACGGTACCCAGCCCGGCCGCGGCGCGCAAGTCGACCATCGTCGCCATCGCCTCGATCGGCTTCTTCTACGTCCTGACGCTGTTCATGGGCCTGGGCGGTGCGATCAACGGCGTGCTGATCCCGGCACCGGGCAAGGGCAACATGGCCGCCCCCCTGCTGGCCAACAGCTTCGGCTCGGTGCTCTTCGCGATCATCTCGGCCATCGCCTTCGCCACCGTGCTCGGCACCGTGTCCGGGCTGATCGTCGCCTCGTCGGGCGCGGTCGCCCACGACCTGCTCGACCGTTACGCCCAGATGGAAATGACCGAGAAACAGAAGGTCGTCGCCGGCAAGGTCGCCGCGATCGTCGTCGGGGTGATCGCCATCATCCTGGGTATCGTGTTCGAGAACTTCAACGTCAGCTTCCTCGTCGGCTGGGCCTTCGCCGTCGCCGCCTCGGCCAACCTCCCGGCGATCCTGATGCTGTTGTTCTGGAAGAAGACCACCGCGCAGGGCATCGTCGCCTCGATCGTGATCGGTATCGTCGCCGCGCTCGGGATCATCCTCACCGGCCCCGAAGTCTTCGTCAAACTCTACGGGATGGCGCGCGAGGACTCGCTCCACGGCCTCGGCCAGCCAGGCATCATCTCGATCCCCCTCAGCTTCATCGTGCTGGTGGTGGTGTCGTTGATGACGCAGAAGCCCAAGGCGCAGATAGCGGTACCGACGCAGACCTGAACGCCGACCGGGTCATTCCACGCGGATCCCGACGGCGATCCGCGTGGGCCCGCCGGGCCCCAGACGCCACCCGCGAGCGGTTCAGTCCATCCGCTGCTGCAGGCGCAGGTCCAGTTGCATGCCGCCATACGGCCGCGCTGGCACGGCGCGGGAAGGCCTGGCGAACAACAACCACGGGACCACCTGGGCCATACCCAGCGGCAAGCCGATCGGACCTTGGAACAAGCTGTTCGACAGCAGGCCGAGAACCAACACCATACCCATGCGCAGACCTCCTCGTCGCTCGACGGTGCGCGAGCTTCGAGCGGCTTCGCCCCCAGTGCAAGCGCCGAACACGGGTGATGCTCCCCTCAGAGGGGGCGCTGCCCCCTCGCGCCTTCGGCGCACACCCCCCGGCCCCGGTCGTCACTCGCCAGCTACGCTGGCGTTTTCTGCGGCGCTACGCGCCATTTTCGCAGAAAACCGTTCCTCGGTCGGCCGACCTGCTGTCCACGATGTGTGCCGTGCGAGCGCTTCACTGCGCGGTTTGAGGGCCTCGTCACGAGTGATGCTCTCACGTCGGGCCCGGCCGTCGTTCTCACCCCCTGAGGCTCCTATCAGAGCCTCCGCCGGCCCTGCGGGCCGGCGGCGAAGAGCCAGGAACTCGATTGGCAGCGCTCGCGCAGCGCAAGGAAACCTCACCCCTGCGCGCGGTGCAGCAGACCGTGCTGGTCGAGGAACCACTTGGCCACCTGGTGATCGGCGGCGATCTCGAGGTAGGAATCGAGCCCCAGGGCGCTGAACACCTGCATCACGTAATCGCTCGACCAGGAGACACGATTCACCGCGACCGTCGGCGGCAACCATGCCATGGGGCTGATAGTAGATGATGCCCACATGTGCTTCGCCGGCCAGTTCGGCGGCAGCAGCACCATGATGAACGGCACCACCAAGGTCTATAATTTCCTGCTGGGCACAGCGCACGTACTGGTCACAGGCGAGGCGACCATCGACAACAACGCCGACATGGTCAACGCCCGCCCATTCGTGTTCACGGGCGAGGACGGCACCCAGACCATCGAGTTCGCCGCAGCCTTCGCCGCCGACCAGACCGGGTTCGTCGAAGGTGTCGACCCGCAATCCCAGACCGACTGGACCCACCTCGGCCTCAGGCGCACCAGATCCCGCCCATCGACGGGGCACAACGAAACAGCCCCTGTAAGCAGAATGCCTACAGGGGCTTGGATGGTTGGCCCACAGGGACTCGAACCCCGACTCTCAGAACCAGAATCTGATGTCCTACCATTAGACGATGGGCCATCGTCGCAGGGTCGCGGATTGTGGCTTGCCGGCGATGCTGTCAAGGGCTGCCCCGTGCCCAG
>CAZTGE010000178.1:0-7299 GCA_964612995.1 uncultured candidatus Brocadiaceae bacterium
CGAAGCCGCGAGGGGGCAGCGCCCCCTGTGAGGGAAGCCTCATGGCTGACGCGTCCCTCAGAGCGCCAGAACCGCCCATCCGCAGCGCCCGGAGCCCGGCCAGGCCTGGCCGGGCGACCGGCCGACCGAGGAACGATTTTCGGCGAAAATGGCCCGCAGGGCCGCCGAAAACGCCAGCGCAGCTGGCGAGCGACGACCGAGGCGCGTGGGGGTACGCGCCGAAGCCGCGAGGGGGCAGCGCCCCCTCAAGGAGAGCCCATGGATGAGGTCGCGGCTGCCGCCCAGCGCCTGTTCGCCTATCGCGCCATCGAGCTCGCCACCGGGCGCGTACGCCAGGGGGAGCAGATGGGCGAGGATGCCTACGCCGTGCGCGCAGCATTGCGTCGGGTCGGCCTCCAGGTCGAAGCTGTCCGCCCCGTCGGTGGCGGTGACGGCGCGCGCTGGCTCGGCCCGCTGCGCGCCGCCTGGCAAGCGCGCCAAAGGCGTCGTCGTCGCGGCGCCCGCGCCGATCTGTTCGATGCGCTGGCCACCATGCTCGAAGCCGGCCTGCCGCTCGAGCAGGGGGTGGCCGCGCTCGCCGCCTCGCCGGTGCGCGGCGCCGGCGAGCGCCACACGCTGATCGCCCTGCGCGAACACCTGCGCGCCGGCACCCAGCTCAGCGATGCCTGCAGCCTGCACCCCGACTGGTTCGACGCGCTCGATATCGCGATGATCGGCGCCGGCCAGCAGGCTGGCAACCTCGTCGCCGTGCTCCGTGATCTCAGCCGCCACCACCAGGCCGGCACCGCCTTGGGCCACCGCCTGTTCACCGCGCTCGCCTACCCCTGCTTCCTGCTGCTGATGGCGGTGGTGGTCGTCGTATTCCTCTCCCGCAACACCCTGCCCCAGCTGCTGACCATGCTCGAGAGCGCTCAGCGCGACCCGCCGGCGGTCACCCTTGCCCTGGTCGGCCTCGGGGACGCCGTCTACAACTGGTGGTGGCTCGCCCTGCTCGCCGTCTTGTTCCTGCTGCCCCTCATGCGCTGGTGCATGGCACGGATCCCGACGCAATCACGCTTGGGCACGTTGCTCTCCGGCAATCCCTTCGCCCGGGCGCTGCGTCGCGGCCGGGTCGCCGGGCTCGCTTTCACCCTCGCACGGCTACAGCGCAGCGGGCTGCCGCTGACCGATTCGCTCCAGGCCGCGGCCGAGGTCGCCGATTCCCGCGCTCTGCGCCGTCTTCTGCTCGACGCCGCCGAGCAGATCCGCGATGGTCGCGACTTCTCCCGTGCCATCGCCGGCTCCGACCTGCTCGACCCCGAGTTCGCCCAACTGCTGGAACTCGGCGAGCAGAGCGGCGAGTTGCCGAGCATGCTCGAGCGCATCGCAGATCGCTATCAGCGCGCCGCCAGTCGTAGTATCGAACGCCTGACCGCGCTGCTCGAACCGGTGGCCATCCTCGTGCTCGCCCTGCTCATCGGCACCGTTGTTCTCGCGGCCATCGCCCCGCTGTTGCAGATGAGCCGGATCGTATGAAGATCTACTGCAGCGGGCCTGGCAATTGCAGAGGGGGCACTGCCCGCTCGTGGCTTCGGCGCGTCGATCGCCCTCGCTGCCCGTCGATGGGCTTTGCCGGCCACAAGTCCAGCCGGGGCCGGCTATCACGTTGCGATGCCGACTCTGCCTCCCACATGTCGCCACTCGCCAGTTTCGCTGGCGTTACGTCGTCCTCGCTCCTCTTGCGTTCTCCGGTCTCAGGCCCACCGCTCTGTTCCCCCGCACACCGTTCCCCCAGGATTTTATGTCCATGAGCCATATTTCCCGCTTTGGTGCCCGCGCCGGCATGACCCTGGTCGAGGTCCTCGCCGTGGTCGTCATTCTCGGACTGATCGCCACCACCGTCACCGTCGCGGTCAGCGGTTCGATGGGCGAGGCCAAGCATCAGATCGCCATCTCGCAGATCGCGCGTCTCGAACGGCGCCTCGACACCTACAAGCTCAAGAAACACCGCTATCCCACCAGCGGCGAGGGGCTGGCCGTACTCACCGCCGACCCCAAGGCGCCGTGGTACGTCGAGCCGGCCCAGCTCAACGACCCCTGGGGCCGACCCTACGCCTATGTCGTTCCCGGCCCCGACGGCCATTATTACGAGATAGTCAGTTACGGGGCCGACGGCATGGCTGGGGGCACCGGTGAGGACGCCGACCTGAGCTCGATCGGGCAGGCCGACAACGACCTCCAATGAGCCGTTCGTCACTTCGGTACGCCGGGGCGAGCGCATGGCCGCGCATGGCTGAGGGTCCTCCGGCGGGTCGCGGTGCCTGCCGGCCAGGCGCCGCCGGTGGGTTCACGCTCATCGAATTGCTGGCCGTGGTCGTGCTCGCCGGCCTCGTCGCCGGGCTGGGTGCTGGCGCGCTGGTGCATCTCGCCGAGCCCGATCCGTTCACAGCTGCGCGCGAGCGACTCGTCGCTGGCTTCGTCCTGGCGACGAGCGCGGCGCGTCGTGGTGAGGCACGGACGGTCGAACTCGACGCCACCGGTCTGCGGCACGAACTCGAGCCCTTGGCCACACTGCCAGACACGGTCAGCGTCGTCTGGTCCGATCCGGACGGCGGTGCGGTGGCCCGGTTGCGCTTCGACTCGCGGGGCCGCTCGCGCGATCTGATCATCACCTGCCGTGCCGGAGAGGAGCGCCGTCGCTACCTGCGCAGCGGCATCACCGGGCTCTGGCTCGCAGCGGAGCCACGCCCGTGAGCCCCCGTGGCGGCTTCACCCTGCTCGAGACGCTGGCCGCGGTCGCGCTGCTCGCGCTGCTCGCCGCCGGGGCGATGCCGTTGTGGCGCGATCTCGTCGCGGCCGACGACCAGCTCGATCGTGCCGCCACCGCCGCCGGGCTGCTCGCCGACCTCGACCCCGATACGCTGGTCGAGTCGTGGCGTGATCACGGCATCGCCATCGGCGCCCCGGAGGCCGCCTGCAGGCTCGAAGTCGCCCCGCTTCCGTCCCGCCTCGGTCCTGCCGTCGACGAAGACGACCCCGGCCCCGCCGGCTTCCGGTGCTGGGTGCTGCTGCGCATCCGGCAGGGCACAGGCGGGCCAGTGCTCGCCAGCCGTATCCATCTCGCCCCGCCCGCCCTCTGCGCCGCCATGCTCGCGGCCGAGGGGGGCGCCGCAGCCGCCGACGGCCAGCGGGGTGCGCCATGAGTCGTCGTGCCCGCGATGGTTTCACCCTGCTCGAGGTCCTGTTGGCCCTGACCCTGCTGGTCACCGCCAGCACGCTCGCCTGGGCCTGGATCGCCAACGTGACCACCCACGGTCGCCTGACCGCCGCCCGCTTCGCCACCCGCCGTGCCTTGATCCGGGTCGCCGCGGCGATGCGCGACGACCTCCTCGGTGCCGTGCGCGATGCCGAGGGCCGGTTGTATCGCATCGACGCTGCGGGCAGTCTCCATTGTCTCACCCTTTACGCGCCGCCCGGCTCGCCCCCCGGGCTCCACCCGGTGGCCTGGCGCTACGAACCCGCAGGCGGCCGTGTTCTGCGCGTGCGCAGTGCCCCTGCGGCCGGGCCCGAGCGCCCGGCCGGCCCGACGGTCGCGCGGCCCTGTGCCGATGGCCTGGCCGACTTCGCCTGCCGTATCGAAGGCTCCTGCCTGGTGCTCGAAGCCGCTGTCGAGGCCGAGGCCCAGCCGCTGCTCGTGCGTCTGCCGTGTGGCTTGGAGCCCGCGCCATGACCGGTCGTACCGCCAGCCGCTCCGGTGTCGCCCTATTGCTGGTACTCGTCGCGCTCAGCGTCGCCCTGGCTGGCCTCGCCGCCGCGCTGGGCCTGTCTCAGGCCACGCGTCACGCCCAGCACGCGCGCGGGGTCGACGATCAGCTCGTCGCTCTCGCCCTCGCGACCGAAGGGCTCGCCAGGCGCTGGATCGCTGACGCCGGTGCGACCATGGTGCTCGATCCCGACCAGCCCCGTGCGGGAGTCCTGGTGCTCGATGACCGCATCACCGTCCCGGCTCATGGCGACGCCCTCGTCCGGGTCGAGGTCTACGACGCCTGGGCCGGTCTGCCCGGCCATCTCGTCGGCCCTGCCGGTGCGCTGGCCACGTTCAAGCCGGCGCGCTGGGGCGGAGTCGCCATCCCCGCATCCGTCGCCGGGGGCCCCGCCGGTGCCAGCGATCTGATCGAACGGGTGCGCGGTATCGGCGCGCTCCCGCGCTTCCCCGACCCCCGGGACCCCGCTCGCACCGGGCTCGCCCTTGCCCATTGGCTGGCTCCGCATTCAGATGGCCGCGTGAACGTCAACACGGTACCACCCTCGCTGCTCCAGGGCCTGATCGAGCGCGCCGGTCGCGGTGATGCCCGAGCGATCCTCGAGCGCCGCCGTCGCGGCGAGCGGGTGACGCTGCAGCACCGGCGCATCGACGCCCGCGATGAGCATGGCTTCCAGCTGGTCGACCGCACCGCCTGTTGGAACGCCCGCATCGACGTACGCTGGGCCGGGCATCACCGCGCCTGGTGGGTGGTTTTCGCCGCGACCGAAGCCGGTTTGTTCCGGGTCCAACGCCATGTCATCCACGACTGACGCGCCCGCGCCCCCATCCCCGCCCTCGCGGCGCGACCCCGCCTTGCGCATGCGCCTCGGCCTGCTGTGCTCGTTGCTCGTGGTCGCCGCCGGGCTCGGCCTGCTCGCCCGCTGGGCCCTGGCCGAGCTGCCGGTCGCGCCGGCGCCGCCCGCGCTCCCGGATCCGGCGCCGGATGCCCCGCCGCCGAGCGGGAGCCTGAGCATCGACCCCGCTGCCTGGCAGATCGCCCTGTGGCAGCCGCTGCGCGATCCGCCGGAGGTGGAACCACCGCCGCCGGAACCCCCGCAACCGACCGCCGCGCTGTTCTCGGTCGTGGTCCAGGGCGACACCCGCACCGCGGTGCTCGACCTCGGAGCCGCCGAGGGCCTGGTCTACCTCGAATCCGGTCAGGAGCACGGCGATTACGAGGTGCGCACCATTCACGCCGAGGCCGTCGAGATCGTCTTCCGTGGCCACCCCTTCCGTCTGGAGCTGGCCCGATGACCGCCGCCAGCGCCACCGCTGCCACCCCGGCACCCATCGCCACCCTCGCCCCGGAGGAACTCTACTGGGGTCTGATCGCGGCGCCGGCGCCCCACGCCGCGGCTGCCCGGCGCTACCGCTTCGAGGCCCAGCTGCCCGTGCCCGTCGAGACACTGCACTGCGTCGAGCATCCACTCGGCGACGGCCGGGTGGTCTGCGTCGCCATCGAGACCGAGCGGTTGCGCGAACTGCTCCACCTGCGCGAGGACATCGATACTGGCACCTGGGCCGTGATCCCCGCGGACGCGCCACCGGCACTGCACGCGGCGGGGGTCGATGCTGCCGCCTGCGCCCGGCTGAATCTGCTCAACGGGGATTTCGAACCCCTGCGTCGTCGGCGCTTGCGCCGCGCGGTGGCCGCCACCTGGATGCTCGGCCTGCTGCTCGCCCTCGGCCTCGCAGCCTTTGGCAGCGAACGGCGGGCGCGTGCCGAGCGCCGTGCTGCCGCACGCATCGCCCGCGTCACCAGTGACGCGGTCGCCGCCGCATTCCCCCCGGAGGAGGGCGAAGCCGCGCTGCCGCCGGAATCGCGCCTGACCCAGCATCTCCGGCGCCTTCGCCAGGCCGGCGATCGCAGTATCGACCCGACCGCCGCCAACGCCATCGCCGGCACGCTCGAATCGCTCTGTCAGGCCTGGCCCGGGGCACGGCGTTATCAGATCGCCACCCTCACCGCCGCTGCCGACCGCATCATCCTCCGTGGTCGCGCGGCCACCAGCCCCGACGTCGAGGCCCTCGCCCGCGCGCTCGACGGCGTTCTCGGCAACGGCCGGCGCTGGCGCTCCGCGCTCTCCTCGACCCACCGCCAGGGCGAGGACTTCGCCTTCGTCGTCACCCTCGAGCCCGCCGGCGCGCCGGAGCGGCCATGACCCGGCGCGAAACCGGCCTCTTCGTCCTGGTCCTCATCGCCGCCGCCCTGCTGGTCGTCGTCTGGCTCGGCGCCCGCCTGCGCGCCGCCCGGGATGAACTCGCCGCCGCGCGCGCTGCCGCCGCCGCCACCCGGGCCCGCGTCGCCGAGGCCTACGATCTGCATCGGCGCGCCCACGCGCTCGAACGCGGGCCGCGCGAAGACGACGCCCTGATCGCCCGCGTCCGCGAGGCCCTCGGCGACGCCGGTCTGTCCTACGGTGTCTTCGCCGGTGTCACCCAGCGTCGTGATCGCGAAATCCCCGGCAGCCAGGTCAGGGTGCAGTCGGTCATCGTCCGCCTCGAGGGCCTCGACATGGGCGAGTTCGGCAGCTGGCTCGCCGCCTGGCGCGAACACGACAGCCCGTGGCGCCTGATCGAGGTCCAGCTCACCCACCGCCGCGAATCCGGCGGCGGCGCCAACCGCGGAGCGATGCGCGTGCGAGCTTCCGCTGGACAGCCCGGGGGTGCCTACGACACTGCCTGCATCTTCGCCGCCCCCTTCTGGGAGGAGGAACCATGAGCATCCCGCGCGCCCGTCGCACCCCCCTGGCCGCGCTGCTGGTCGTGCTCGTCATCACCGCTGGCTGTGGCCGGGATCCGCAGCCGGGCCCCTATACTGCCGATGCCGGCCTCCACCGCGACGTGGCCGCCGCCGACCGGCTCTATCGCGAAGCCGTCGCCGTGATCGATGACGATCCGGAGGCCGGAGAGGCGCTGTTGCGCGCCGCCCTCGGCCACGACCTGTTCCACGGCCCGGCGCACAACAATCTCGGCGTGCTCTTCCTTCGTCGCGATCGCCTCTACGAGGCGGCGAGCGAATTCGAATGGGCCCGCAAGTTGCTGCCGGGCCACCCCGACCCGCGCGTCAACCTCGCCATGGCCCTCGAACGCGGCGGCAAGCACGGCGACGCCCTCACCGCCTGCCACGCGGCGCTCCAGGTCCAGCCCGGGTATCTCCCGGCGATCCAGACCGCTGCCTACATCCGCCTGCGCCACGACCTGCACGACGACCCCGCCAGCGACTCTGCCGACATCCTCGCCCGTCTTGCCGAGATCGAAAGCCGCAGCGGCGACCCCACCTGGCGCGACTGGGCCAAACGCTGGCGCCTGCGGTTGACGGCGGACGGCTGAGGCTCCTATCACAGGGGGCAGCGCCCCCTGTGAGGGGAGCCTCACGGGTGACCTCGGGTGCGGGCCGGCGGCTGCCGCTGGGTCCGCCTCAGGTCCGGCCGCGACAGCGGTGTGAGCCATCAGGGTGCGCATAGCGCGGGCGCCGCCCGCACCCCAAGGGGCATTGTAGCGGTCGGCGCCCG
>CAZTGE010000179.1:0-7245 GCA_964612995.1 uncultured candidatus Brocadiaceae bacterium
TCGCGCCTTCGGCGCGTACCCCCACGCGCCTCTGTCGTCACTCGCCAGCTGCGCTGGCGTTTTCGGCGGCGCTACGCGCCATTTTCGCCGAAAACCGTTCCTCTGTCGGCCGGGCGCCCAGCCAGGCCTGGCTGGGCGCCGGGTTACAGAGGGGGCGCTGCCCCCTCGCGCCTTCGGCGCACCCCAGCTTCCTCGCTGTCGCTCGTCGCGCTCCGTCAGCCGCAGGCCCCACCGGGGCCTGCTATCGCTTCGCGATGCCGGCTCCGCCCCCCACGCGCCTCTGTCGTCACTCGCCAGCTGCGCAGTCTCTGACCTGCTATATGCGCCCCATTGATGGTCAGTGACCCCCCGATCCAACCAGGCACGGTTTCTCCGCTGCATCCGATAATCGAACATCTAGGGTCGATATTGTCCATAGCGCGGGCGCCGCCCGCACCCCAAGGGGCATTGTAGCGGTCGGCGCCCGCGCCGCTTTTTGTTCGCGGGGGCTCTTCTCCCTGCTGCGCAGGGCCGCCCCCGCTACGCCCCCAATTCCATTGCTCGGGAAAAGTGCGCATGGTCATGCGCACTTTTCCCGAGCAATGGAATATCCACCTGATGGCGATCCGGGTCCGAGCGTGTGCCAAAGGCACGGATCGTCGATCGGTGCAAAGAGGAAACAGCATGACTTCCGGGAATCTCTGGCGTGTGCTCACGGTTGCCGCGGTCGGCATCCTTCTGGCTCTCTACTCACTGGTTCCTGATCCCGACCCCGATGCGAGTGACAATCGTCGTTCTGATGCTGGACCGACCCCGTCAGGCGCGCATGCCACTGGTTCCGAAACGCACGCCGCTGCGACCAGCGGACCGACCACGCACGCGGGGACGGCGGAGCAGCCCCATGTCTGTGCCGCATGTGTCGGCCATCGGAGTGCCGACGCCCCGGAGCCGCAGGCAGACGGCGAGGGTGGTACTCCCTTTACCCTTCCCCCCACCGATGTCGCCGCCCTGGAAGAGTTCGCCACGGCCGTCCAGCACTACCGCCAGACCCCGGAAGCGGACGAAGCCGAAGCCACCGCACAACTGCTCGCCGCAGCGCAAAACCGCCAGCCGGTGATGGCGCGCCTGATCCGCCACGATGCCGCGCAAGCTTTCGCCCACGCACTGCCGCCGCACGAGATCACGGCCCTGCCCGCCGCAGTCCGAGCCCATGTAGAACGTCATGTCACCGCCATCGGCGGCATCAACGTATTGTGTGCCTTCCATCCTGACACCGGCGGACAAGACCGTTACACGATCGCCTTGCCGGAAGCAGAATACGTGGCCAGTATCATGCCGGCCCGCCGGCCACGCGGTCCCCAGCGCGCGGTGCCGATCTACGCGCTGGTGCTCGACCGTCACGCAGCAGTACACGAAGACGCCGGCCGGCCCCTGTCGGCAACTGAAGTCTCGGCCAGGCAGCTCGATCCCACCGCCCATCATGCATTGATCGGTGGCGAGGTCCTGTCCTTCACCAGCACCGAAGCCATGGAGGACGAATTCGCGGCCCAGGCCGACGCCGATTCGGAGCTTGCCCAGGTGATCCCCAGTGGCGTGTCGCAGCGGCTGCTGTTCATCCGGGTCGATTTCGCCGAAGACACCGGCGATCCCACCTCACCCCCGGCGTCGCGGTGGCGATCAACCTCGACACCGCTGACGGCAATACCGCCCCCACCGGCGCGATCACCCAGACCTACGCCGATGCGGGTAGCGACATCACCCTGACCGCGACCGCACACGATGCTGACGACGACACCGTCTTCGCCTATTTCTGGACCTTCGACGACGGGTCGGTATCGCTCGACGGCAGCCCCACCCAGGTGCGCAATTGGCCCGACGACGGGACCTACACCGTCAACTGCACGATCTCCGACTGCAAGGGCGGGGTCACCACCGTCACCCAAGACATCTTCGTCGGCGCGGATGGCGACCAGCCGCTGGTCACCGACGTCGTCACCGATGACATCACCGCCACGACCAGCGACCCGCTGACCTTCGCGGTGACCTATATGGTGGGCGTCGGCGCCATCGATGTCGCGACCATTGGCGACGGAGACATCACCGTCACCGGCCCGAACGAGTTCGCCGCCGACGGCACCCTGATCTCAGTGACCGACAACGGCAGCGGCAACCCGGTGACCGCCAATTACGCCATCGATCCTCCTGGCGGCAGCTGGGACGGCGGCGAAAACGGCACCTACGATATCCTCATGAACGCGGATGCGGTTGCGGCGACCAGCGGCAAAACAGTGGCTGCGGGCTCGCTGACCACAGCCAACGTCAACATCCACACCACCATCGATCTGGTACGGCCGGTGAATGGCAACGCTACCATCCCGGAGGATGTGGGGCTGGTTCTCGATGCCACGGTGATCGACAATGGCCTTCCCCAGACCCTGACCTGGTCAGTGGTCTCGGGTCCGGATACGGTGACCTGGGATGCCACCGATACGGCGGATACTGGAGCACGCTTCGCCGCTGCTGGCATTTACCAGCTGCGGCTCACCGCCGACGACGGCAACGAGGCGGTCACCCGAGATATTACCGTCAATGTCGGCACCGATGGGTCGGCCGGTCACACCGCCGTGGACATCGGCAACATAGAAGCCGCCGGCAGTACCAACGAGAACGCAGGCGTCTACACGGTGATCGGTTCGGGCGCGGATATCTGGAATTCAGCCGATGAATGCCACTTCGCCTACAAGACCCTCGACGGCGACGGCGAACTCGTCGCTCAGGTGTCCATCACCGACAACCCCGGCGACCACAGCTGGGCCAAGGCCGGATTGATGATGCGCGCTACCCTTGATGCCGATAGCGTCAATGTGATCACCACCCTGTCGGCCAACAACGGCAACCGCTTCCAATATCGCACCAGCACCGGCGATAGCACCTCCTCGACCGGTAGCGGCACACGGCCGTGGCTCAAGCTCGTCCGCAGCGGCGACACCTTCACCGGCTATGCATCCGACGACGGCGACACCTGGACCGAACTCGGCTCCCAGACCATCACCATGCCCGACACGCTCTATGTCGGCTTCGCGGTCACCAGTCACTCGGACGGCAACCTCACTACTGCGACCTTCAGCGACACCGACTTCGGCACATCCAACATCGGACCCGAGGTCGACGCCGGACCGACGGTCGTCGCCAACGTCGATGAACCGATCACGCTGGCCGGCTCCGCCAGCGACGACGGTCTACCGGCCGTCGGCCTCACCACCGTCTGGCTGCGCCACGACGGCCCCGGCGCCGCCACGTTCGCGGATGCGGCAGCGATCGACACCACGGTATGCCTCGATACCGCCGGAGCCACGATCTTGCGGCTGGTCGCCGACGATGGCGCCATCGCCACCTTCGATGACACCACCGCCACCGCTGGCGGAATCAGATTGATCCGGATAGCGGTGGGTTTGGGGACCGACCATCCCATACTCACGATCAGCGTCGGTGCCACCGCACACGAACAGGTCGACAGCACCGGCGTGACTTTCTTCGATCTGGTCGAGACACTCGATCAAGTCATGGAATTCGGACCCATCGCCCCAAGCGGCGGTGGGTAAACGAGCCCTGCCGTGCACGCGCGCCAGCACACAAGCACAAGGGCCATTGGCACTACTGCCCCCAGAACCCCGACTCCGGCTCCCGCAAGAAAGCCGCTTCCTCCGGCGTTGATGTCCGCCCGAGGATGGCATTGCGGTGCGGAAATCTACCGAACCGAGCGATGATGTCGCGGTGGCGGACGGCAAAATCGAGCGTAACTACTCAGGGGCTTCGCCCCTACGGTCCTCACAGCGTGAGGACCTACCCCTCTGGTTTTGTCGTGGTTCGCCTGAATCTGCAGGCAGATTCAGGCGTGGGCGGATCGGCTGCGCCGAAACGTATCCGCCCTCCGGCGGCACTTGCCCCTCGGCCCAAGGTGGGCCTCCGCCCACAACCCAAGGGTTGCGAGCATAGGGCTCCGGCCCACCTTTCTGCTTTTTCATCAGGGGTCTTCGTCCCCCGAACCCCCCTGTCTCTTGGCCGCTTGCATAGCCGGTTCCGATTCGATCTTCGAGAAGATCGCTGATGCCAACGGCCAAGGGACGAACGGCATGCGGGGCTGCGTTCGCGCTCCACGGGCCGCTGGCCCCACTGGGGCCAGCTATCGCCTGCGGCGATACCCGCTTTGCCCACCACTCGGCGCCAGACCCATCGCGTTCGATGGGGCCCAGAAAAAGGCCGAGGTAACCACTCATGCCCGATGGGCCTGAGTGGTTACTCCTACTTTTCCCGAGCAATGGAACATCATCGTCGTGGACCACGCTGGCCAGGCCGCAATCGACTTCGTGATCGGCGACGGCCACCAGCTCCGCGGGCACATCGACGGGGTGACGGTGCGCAATTTCGTCGTCCACCACCGATCGGATCGCGAGCGCATCCGCCTGGCGGGTCATGACGACGAGTTCATGATCCGCAACGTGACCTTCGAAGGTCTGGTGATCGAGGGCAAGCCGATCCTCAAACTGGAGGACATCCCCCAGCTCGAGGAGCAGCACACCGAAAACCTCATCTTCCGCCCCACGCCGTGAGCCGGTCCGTTGCGGCCGACCGGAACGCGGACCCGCTACCGCGGGGATCATCCCCTCAGCAACCGGAGCAATGCCATGCGACTCATCGATCATCGCGAACGTCTGGTTCGCAATTGCCCGAGAGTTGTCGCGGCCTTCCTGGCCGCCATCATCGTAACGGTGACCGCGGGCGCCGCGGAGACGGATGACCCGTTCGCTCGCAGCGATTTCCCGCGCTGGAGCGGGCCCAACGACGACCTGCACGCGACCAGCCGCGGCATCGAGCTGGTGGACGATCTGCAGAATGTGCGCATGCTCTGGCGCAGCGAGGCCGTCATCCACGGCGCTCACGCGAACAGGTCGCACAGAGAGCTCGAGCACCTGCCCGCCTCGGGCGGGTCCAGCCCGATCGTCCACCAGGGGAAGGTCTATCACTTCTACTACGAACTGACCGGAGAGAAGGTTGTTGCGATGGATGACGTCGCCAATGTACGGGCCCGCCTCCAGCCCGCGTGGGCGCGACGGGCCGGCGCCGACGACGTAATGCTGTGCGTCGACGCGGCGAGCGGAAGGACGGTCTGGAAGCGCGTCCTCGAGCCGAGCGTGAACCTACAGATCTCCAAGTCGCCGATCGGCGTGGACGGCCTGATCGATGTCGTCATCGGCTCGGCCAGAGAGCCCCTCGACAGTCTCACCGTCAATACCAGGCCGATCACCGACCTCGGCGTGGCGGAGAACGAGGCCCGTGGCGCGGCGAAGGAGAACCTGTGATCGACCCCCTGGCAGCTGTCCCCGCATGCATACGGGTAGCCACGGTCGTGGTGGCGATTTTCGCCGCGACGATCGCGGCCGGCGAATCGGTCGATCCCCGCGACGCCGTCTGGGCCGTGACGCTCGAGGCCGCCGGTGGCCCCGATCAGCCGCTCGAACTGCTATTCGCGGTCGATGCTGATCGGATCGCCGCCGCCATCGGGCGTATGCCGGCATTCAACAGGGCGCCGCATCGTGTCGATGCCGGCGACCTATCGCTCGACGACGACGGTCGCAGCTTGCGCGGCGAGCTTGCGGTCACCGTCCAACCCGACCTGTGGATACCGAAAGACGGAGAACCCATCGACTGCCGGTTCCGGCTCGACGCGTCGGTCGGGCAGGACGGGCAACTACAGGGCGACTACGAGGGGCAATGGGGCGCCGATGCACGCCGGGGCCGCGTCTCCGGGCGCCTGATGGCACGGCCACGCGACGACGCCTACCGCCGGTTGAAACTGCGCATGGTCGGCGCGGTCCACCGCGTGTTCGTGCGCCGCAAATCGAGCTGGCGCTACGCGCTGGACATGGACCTCACGATCCCGGTTCGCGGTGGCGACATCGGCCCGTTGCAGATGACCA
This sequence comes from uncultured candidatus Brocadiaceae bacterium, assembly GCA_964612995.1. Lineage (GTDB taxonomy): Bacteria > Planctomycetota > UBA11346 > UBA11346 > UBA11346 > SLQH01. The sequence goes on from CAZTGE010000179.1 coordinate 5,958, forward strand.
GCATCGTGCCCGACTACCGGCGCTACATGGCGACGGTCGAGGAGCACGATCTCGAACTGAAAGACCACCGCCTGCGCGGCAGCGTGACCGTGATGATGGACTACGGTGACCAGGGCACCGCCAAAGACACGCTGCCCCGCGAACGCTACGTCTACCGGATCGACGCGACGGTGATCGATGACTACGCCGGCGGCACGTGGTCGGTGCGTTACGCCGACCGCGAGGCGGTGGACCTGCCACTCGCCGGCCCGGTCAGCTACGAATCGCCGCCGCCCCCCCACGAGAGCATCGCCACCCTGCGACTCCCTGCGGCGATGGCAGGCGGGGGCCCGGTGCTGCTGGTCCTGTCGCTGGCGGACGATGGGGCGATCAACGGCCACGCCTACGCCTCGGCGTACAACCACCAGGTGCACAGCGTCGACGCGTCGCAACTGGCGCTCGAGGGCGAACGGCTACATGGTGAGGTCGCGGTGACCATCTGTCCCGACTGCTACAAGCCGCCCGAGAGCTTCACCATGCGCTACCGCCTGGACGCCGCCATCGACGGCTACGACATCCGCGGCAGCTTCGCCGGCAACGACCGCCACAAGGACGTCGAGGGCCGGGTCGTCGGCGAGCTCCGGCGCCAGCGCGGGCCAGCCCCTGCGGACCTGTCCGCCATCGGCGCGGTCGAGTTGCGCTTCGGCTACGCCCTGGTCTCGGGTGCGATGCCCACCTCGGGTTGGGAGAAGCACCCGTCGAACCATCTGGTGATCGGGTTGACGATGGCCAAGGGCCAGGTCGAAGCGACCCGCATCGCGAACCCCGGCGAACGGCAGGCCTTCACGACCGAGGTCGTGGCGTCGGAACTGGCCCTTGACGGCGATCGGCTGACCGGACATATCGCCTTCGACCTGGCATCGGAGGTGCTCGAGCCCGGTCGCTACCGCTACCGCATCGACGCCATCGTCGACGGCCACCACGCCTTCGGCTACTGGCGCGGCCAACTCGACGGCACGCCCATCTATACGAAGAGCGCCAAGCTCGGCGTGACCCTCGCGCCAGCGGAGGTGGTGGAGGGCGAAGAGCGACGCACCGACCTCGACGCAAACAAGGAATCGCCATGACTACTCAGGGGCTTCGCCCCTACGGTCCTCGACGAAGACCGGCGGCAGGCGCCAGACCTCCTCGTAGCCCGCCGGGGAGATCCGGTAGCAGGTCTGGCCGTAGAGTTCGTCGCTGACGGTCTCGAGATCGTTGCCGGCAGCGACGGCCTTCCGGGTGCTCTGGTTGGAGACGCCGTTGAGGA
>CAZTGE010000180.1:0-7079 GCA_964612995.1 uncultured candidatus Brocadiaceae bacterium
CGGATCCGCAACGACTCACGGACATCCCCTGAAGCCCCGCCCTGGCCGGGTGGCCCCGCCGCCAATTGATGTCGCCTCGCGCGGAGCTATGACAGCGTGCAGCGAGCGGCATCGGCCGAGCCCAGACGATGGAGCGGATATGAACAGGTTCCTGGATTCCCGTCCGGCGCGCAGCGCGCGGCGCTGCATGGGCCCTTCATGACTGATACCATCCTCGTGATCGACGACGAGCAGGCGATCCGGCGCGCGATCGTCCGGGCCTTTCCCGATCAGCACGTGGTCGAGGCTGAGACCATCGCCGCCGGCATCGATCGGCTGCGTGAGGACTACCCCGATCTGGTGATCCTCGACCAGCGCCTGCCCGACGGCAACGGTATCGAAGCGGTGGGGCAGATGGTGGCGATCGACCCGGAGCTGCCGATCCTGTTGCTCACCGGCCACGGCTCGGTCGACATGGCGGTCGATGCGCTCAAGCAGGGCATCGCCGATTTCGTCGAGAAACCGTTCAAGCTCGAGCGGTTGCGCCATTCGGTCGAAATGCTGCTCGAGAAGCAACGCTTGGGGCGGCAGGTCGCCCGGCTCTCCGGCCGCAGTGCCGGCCGGACCCAGGTCGTCGCCCGCAGTGGCGCGATGAAGCGGGTGCTGCAGCTGGTCCGGCGGGTCGCCGCGGTTCCGTCGACCACCGTGCTGATCCAGGGCGAGAGCGGTGTGGGCAAGGAACTGGTGGCCAGGGCGATCCACGACCGCTCGAGCCGCAGCGACAAGGCCTTCATCGCCATCAACTGCGCCGCGCTCTCGGAACACCTGCTCGAAGCCGAGCTGTTCGGCTACGAGAAGGGCGCCTTCACCGGCGCCGACGAACGTGGCAAGGCCGGGCTGATCGAGGCCGCCGACGGCGGCACGCTGTTCCTCGACGAGGTCGGCGAGATGCCGCTGAACCTGCAGACCAAGCTCCTGCGCGTGCTGCAGGAGCGACGCTTCCGTCGCGTCGGCGGGCTGCAGGATCAGCAGGTCGACGTGCGCGTGGTCGCGGCGACCAACCGCGACCTCCGGCGCGAGGTCCAGGCCGGACGCTTCCGGCAGGATCTCTACTATCGCCTGCGCGTGGTGCCGATCCCGGTGCCGCCGCTGCGTGAGCGCCCCGACGACATCCTGCCGCTGGCGGACCACCTGCTCGCGCACCTGCGCTGCGAGCTCGGTCGCGAGGGAATCGCGTTCGCTTCCGAGGCGCGCGAGGCCATGCGCGCCTATGCCTGGCCGGGCAATGTGCGCGAGTTGGCCAATGCGGTCGAACGCGGGATCATCGCCGCCACCGGGGACCAGATCGTGCTCGAGGATCTGGTGCTCGACGAGGAGCTGCTGCGTCCACCGAGCGATGCCCAGCCCTCCACGTTGCCCGAGGGCGCGATCGTGATCCCGCCCGGCGAACGCAATCTCGAACGCATCGAGCACACCGTGATCGCCGCGGCACTCGACGAGGCCGGAGGCCAGAAGAGCAAGGCCGCCGACATGCTGGGGATCAATCGCACCACGCTGTACAACAAGCTGCGGGTGATGGAGGATGGCGCCGGCTGAGGCGGCCCGTCCTGCGTCCGGGTCCGCCTCCGCTTGTGCCGCAGGGGCTCGCGGCTAGCCTCCGGCCATGCCTGATCAGACCCAGACCGCTGTCCAGCTCGTCGGTCCCGACGCGCTCGAACTCAACCGCGCCAAGCCGATTCCGGCGCCCGGGCCGCAGCAGATCCTCGGCCGGGTCTGTTGCGTGGGCCTGTGCTTCTCGGACATGAAACTGCTGCACCAGTTCGACCAGCACGTACGCAAGGGCCCGGTGGTCGCGGGAATCGATCAGCGCGTGCTCGAGGCGCTGCCCTCGTACGTGCCCGGCGATCGACCGACCGTGCCCGGGCACGAGGTGGTGATCGAGGTGGTCGCGGCGGGTGAACAGGTCGCATCGGTGCAGGTGGGCCAGCGCTATCTGGTCCAGGCCGACTGGCGCGAGCTGAAGACCGATCGTTCCAACGGGGCCTTCGGTTACGACTTCGAAGGCGGCCTGCAGGAGTACGTGTTGCTCGACGAGCGCGTGACCGTGGCCAGCGATGGGACCAGCTACCTGCTGCCCGCCGGCAGCGATCGCAGCGCGAGCGCCACCGCGCTGGTCGAGCCATGGGCCTGCGTCGAAGACGCCTTCATCCACGCCGAGCGCGATACGCTGCAGCCGGGTGGTACGGTGCTGATCGCGCGCAGCGACGGCGCCGAGGCCACTTCCGACGGGCTCGATCTGAGTGCCTGCGCTCGTCGGCTCTATCTCAGCGACGGCGAGGAACAGGTGCCGCAGGGCTTCGAAGCGGTGCGGTTGGACGAGCTGGCGAGCGAATCGGTCGACGACCTCCTGTTTGCAGGGGCTGATGCCGAGTTGTTCGAGCAGGTGCTGCCGCTGCTGGCAAAGAACGGTCTGTGCCTGATCGCCACCGGCGGCATGCACTTCGGGCGCGAGGTCGCCCTGCCGGTCGGGCGGGTCCATTACGGCAACATCCGCGTGGTCGGCTACCCCGGCACCAGTTTCTCCAAGGCCCTGGCCCGGATCCCGGCCACCGGCGAGGTCCGCCCCGGCGATCGGGTGCACGTGGTCGGCGCCGCCGGCCCGATGGGCAGCATGGCGGTGATCCGGGTGCTCTCGCTCGGGATGAGCGACGTCGCGGTCGAGGGCGCGGACATGGCCACCGACCGGCTCACGGTGCTCGCGCGCAAGGCCGAACCGCTGGCCGCGCGCAAGCAGGTGCCGCTGCATCTGTTCGATCCGCGCTGCGAGTCGCCGCAGGCGCCGGCCGATTACATCATGATCATGGTCCCCGTCGGCGCGCTGGTGGCCGCGGCGGTGCGCGAGGCCAACCCCGGCGCTCTGATCAACATCTTCGCCGGCATCCCGGCCGACGTGCACCAGGCGGTCGATCTCGACGCCTATGTCGAGAAGGGTCTGTACTTCATCGGCACCTCGGGCAGCACCATGGAGGATATCCACGCGGTGCTGAACAAGGTCGCCGCCGGTGAGTTGGACACCGATCTCTCCGTCGGTGCGGTCAGCGGCATGGGTGGGGCCATCGACGGCCTGCGCGCGGTCGACGCCGGGGCGATCTCCGGCAAGATCCTGGTCTACCCCGAGCTCGGCGATTTCCCGCTGACCACGCTCGAGGAGCTCGGCGATCGCTGTCCGGCCGCCGCGGCGGCCCTGGACAACGGCAACTGGAATCTCGCTGCCGAACGCGCGCTGCTCGGCGGGTGAATCAGGTGCCGCGCCAGGCGGCCGCCTTGGTCGGATCCTCGCGGGTGAGATCTTCGAGCAGGGCGTCGAAGTCGTGCAGGTGCATGCGCATCAGATAGCGCAGTCGCGGGGTGATGCTCGCGGCGGGCATGCGCAGCAGCGCCGGGCCGGGCTCGCAATCGGGATAGAGGTGGCCGGCAAGCAGCATGCGCAGCGACTGGACCCGCCGGTGGCCGTGTTGCAGCGCAATCAGACCGACCACCCGTCCACACCACGCATCCCACGGCCAGAGTGCGGCGAGCTCCGACCCGAGCTCTTGGGCCAGCTGCGCGAACAAGGGCGGGCGCAGACGGCACAACTGGTAGATCGCCTCGCTCGCGCGCGCACCGCCGTGTCCGGCGAGGTCGAGCGCGGCAGCGAGTTCCGCCTCGGCGCTGCTGCTGGGGACCAGCCGCGGCAGCGCGGCCGGGTCGAGCAGGCCCAGCAGGTAGAGGCGCCGACGCATCGGTACGGCGTCGTCGGTCAGCAGGGCCTCCACCAGGACGTCGGCGCGACGCTGGCCGAGGTCGCCGCGCTGTTCCATCGCCACCAGACGCCGGCCGATCTCGCGGTGGCCGGGCAGCCGGAGGACCAGCTGCCGCGCGGCGGCGCACCAGGCGAGCTCGTGGGCACGGCCGATCAGGGGCCAGACACCCAGGGCCAAAACCACGCCGAGGACCATGCCGAGGGCGAAGCGACGGTTGCCCAGCGCCACCGGGCGGTCGTGATAGGAGACGGCGAAGGCGACGAGGAAGCCACCGCCGAGAAAGCAGGCCAGCATCAGCAGCCACGAGACGCTGAGCGCCGTGCCCAGGGCGAGGAAGATGGCGTTGTGCAGCGCGTGCGCGACGATGCAGGGGTAGAGCAGGCCGGTATGCAGGCGGATCAGGCAGAGAATCAGCCCCAGGACCAGCGCGACGGTGGTCTGGGTGTAGCTGCCATGGCCGGCGGCGAAACACAGGGTGGTGATCGAGATCGCAGAGGACCGACCGACGTGCTCGCACAGCCAGGGCAGGAGGCGACCACGAAAGAACCACTCCTCGATCACCGCGGGCAGCAGGACCCAGCTCAGCGCGAGCCACAGGAACCGGCCCAGGTCGAGGTGGTGATCGGGGTCGGCGAACACCAGTCCGGCGTCGGCGACGTTGGGCTTCCAGGCGATGGTCTGCAACACCAGGGTGTGGGCCAGCGGCTCCATGATCAGCAGCAGGCCGGCGGCAAGCGCGGTGGCCTCGCCCAGGCCCCAACGGGTCAGCGGTAGCCACCGGGGATGCGGACGCAGCAGCCAGGCGCCCAGGGCCAGGGCCACGAGCAGCAGCGTGCGCGCGAGCCAGGCCGGAATCGCCGCTTGCACCGCTGTAGCCCAGGGGGCGAGCGGGAAGACCAGGGCGATGCCCAACGATGCCACCCCGACTCCCAGCGCATTGCGCAGCCGCTCCGGCACGCTCATGAACTCGAGCGTAGGTCGCGCCGGGTCCGCGCGCCAGCGCTGGGCAGGGCTCTTGCGACGCGCCCAGTCACCGCCTCCACCAGATGCCAGCGGACTCCGGCGTTGCACCGCGGAGGGTCGCGGGCGAGCATGGGCGGATGCTGATCTGCTGGACGACCGAGGACGGCGAGGAGCATGAGGAGGAGTGGTCGACCGTGGAGGCCTTTCGCAGTTGGGCGGTGAGCGAGGGCCTGGGATGCCGGTTCAGCGCCTACGAGAGCGACGACGAGGACGATCGGGTGCTGGTGGCCCGGGGCCGGGTGCGTGACTGAGGTCGACGCACAGCGGCGGCCAGCGATATCGGCCGTGTTGATCACGCGCGATGCGCAGGAGCACCTCGACCGGGTGCTCGCTGCGGCTGCGGCCTGCTGCGCCGAGATCGTAGTCCTGGATAGCGGCTCGCGCGATGCGACCGAAGCCATCGCCCGGGCTCACGGGGCCCGATTCCACGTCCGCGATTTCGACGGCTACGGCACCCAGAAGCGCGCCGCGGTCGCGCTCGCGCGCAACGACTGGATCCTCGCGCTCGATGCCGACGAGGTTCTCGACGACGCCGCGATCGCCGCAGTGCGCGCGTTGCGCCTGCCCGAACAGGGTACCGCCTGCTGGTACCTGCGTCGGCGCACCTTCATCGGCACGCGCGAGATCCGACACGGCTTGTGGCGCAACGATCGCGTGCTGCGGCTGTTCGATCGCCGCGAGACGGATTTCACTCCCGAACCGGTCCACGAATCGGTGCCGCCGGTCGGGCGTGCAGCGGTGCTGCCGGGTGGCGTGCAGCATTATTCTTTCCCCGATCTGGCGGCGGTGTTCTCGCAGCGTTACATGCGGCTCAAGGCACAGCGTTATCGCGCGCGGGGTCGGCGCGCGGGGCCGGTGCTCTTGCTGCTGCGCGCCTGGTGGGCCTTCGTGCGTAGTTACATCCTGCGGCGCGGGTTCCTCGATGGGGGGTACGGCGTGGCCATCGCGCTGCATGCCGCGACCGACGCGGTGGTGGCGCTGGCCATGGCCAGCGCGCCGGTGGCCGGGGACGGGCCGGAGTCGTGAAGCGGCGCCCCTGCTTCGCCGTGCCCTGGGATGCGCGTAGCGACCAGCCGCACCGGATCCTCGACCCGCAGGTCCGTCGCGCCGCGCGCGCGGGCCTGATCGGCGAATACGCTCAGACCCTGGCCACCGCGGCGCTGGTCGCACCGCTGGTCGCAGCGCGCTATCCCACCCTCGATGCAGCGCGGTTCGCGCCGGCCACGCGAGCGGATTTCTGTGGTGTCGCTCTGAGTCCGCGGCCCGGACGTGACGTCGAGCAGATCGCGCTGCTCGACGAACTCGGCCTGCGGCAGGTGCTGGTGCGCATTCCGCTCGGCGATCCACGAGCACGCGATGCACACCTGGCGCTGATCGCCGCCCTGGCGCCGCGGCCGGTACTCGGGGTGCTGGTCCAGGACCGCACGCTGGTCTGTCGGCCGCAGCGCTGGCTCTCGGCCTGCGAAGACCTGGTCTCCGCCTTGCCAGGCAACGTGACCGCGCTCCAGATCGCTCAGGCGGTCAACCGTTTGAAGTGGGGGTGCGCCAGCATCGGTGAAGCGCTCGCGCTCAATGCGGTGATCCCCACGCTGCGCGCCGTGCGGAGCGATCTGCTGATCCTCGGCTCCTCGGTCATCGACTTCGAGCCGTTGGCCACCGCACGCAGTCTGCTCAACCGGCATCGTTTCCGTCTCGACGGGGTCGCGGCCCAGCTCTACGTCGACCGTCGCGGCGGTCCGGAGGGTCGGCAATGGGCCTGGTTCGACCTGCCGCGCAAGCTGCGCCTGCTCGCCGCGATCACCGCGCTGAGTCCGCGTAGCGCCGATCGCCTGTGGGTCACCGAGGTCAACTGGCCTTTGCGCGGGTATACGGGCTGGGCGCCGACCAGCGACACCGAATGCGTCGACGAGGACGCGGCCGGCGCGCATCTGCGCGCATATTACCGTATGGCATGGAACAGCGGGGTGGTCGAACGCGTGTACTGGTGGCAGCTGGTCGCGCGCGGGTACGGTCTGGTCGACGACAGCGCGGTGCGATGGCGTCGGCGCCCCGCCTTCACCGCCCTGCGCGACGTGGCTGCAGCGCTGCGGCGGGGCGATGCACTCGCGTGACCCGCTCGCGGCTCCCCTCGCAGGGGGGGTGGCAGGCTCTGACAGGGCCGCCCCCTGTGAGGGAAGCCCGGGCCCTTCAAAGCGCCAGAACCGTACATTCGCAGCGTCCAGCGTCCGGAGCCCAGCCAGGCTTGGCTGGGCGACCGGCCGACAGAGGAACGGT
>CAZTGE010000181.1:0-7077 GCA_964612995.1 uncultured candidatus Brocadiaceae bacterium
GAGGCGCGTGGGGGTACGCGCCGAAGGCGCGAGGGGGCAGCGCCCCCTCTGTAAAAAGCGCCCCCTCTGTAAAAAGCGCTCTCAACCCCCGATCTGAGCCCGTTTACGCATCAACGCCTGCCAATCCGGCACGGGATCTCCGAAATTACGGCTGTCTCCGTGCCAGGGCACGGCGTCGCAGGTTTCCTGATACCAGCCGAGCATCCGTTCGCGCAGCTCGGCGATGCGGACACGGCATGCGGGGTCGTGGATCCGATTGATGCATTCGCCGGGATCGCTCACCAGATCGTAATACTCGTCGTCTTCGCCGTAGCGGCGAACGTATTTGTCGTGCGCCGTGCGGATCATCGTCGCCTTGAGGTGTTCGGGGCCGTCGTCGCGGGTCTGGTAGCGGATGCGCGGCCAGTACAGCAGGTCTTCGGGACGCTCGCAGGCGAGGCTCTGCAATTCCATGCAGTGGCCTTCGCCCGGCAGGCGGCCGCCTTCGCAGAACACAGCGTCGCGATGGGCGGCGGTGGCACCGGCGATGACCGGCAACAGGCTGCGACCGAAACTGGTGTACTCCGGCTGGATGCCGGCGAGATCGTAGACGGTGGCCGAGAAGTCGACCAGCTCGATCAGGGCGTCGCGCACCCCCGGACGGCAGGCGGTGGCTGCCGGCGGCTTGACCACGAAAGGCACGCGGGTCAGGCAATCCTCAAAGGTGTTCTGGGTCTTCTCCACCAGGCCGTAGTCGCCGGTGAAATCGCCGTGATCGGCGAAACAGAACATCGCCGTCTGGTCATAGCTGCCGGCCGCGCGCAGGGCCTCGACCAGCAGGCCCCACTGGTGGTCGACCCGCGCGCACATGGCATAGTAGACCGCGCGCAGCTCGCGCCACCGCGCCTCATCCCAACCGCTCAAGCCCTGGGACCGATGGATGCCGGCCAAGAGGCTGGGCTTGCCCGACCAGTCGGCCGGTGCCGGGATCCGCGGCGGGATCGCCGATCGATCGATGGACGAGAACCAGGGCTCCTCGCAGGCGTAGGGCGGATGGGGGAAACACAGCGAGAGGAAGATGCAGAACGGACGGTCGCTCGGGGCGCTGCGGATGAAGGCGAGGGCATCGCGCAGGTGGCACCAGTCGGGGTCGGTCAGGCCTTCGGGCGGGGTTTCGATCTTGCCGTACAAGAAGGAGAACCAGTTGTCGCCGCCGGGCTCACCACGCCAATCGCGTTCCCCGTGGGTGTTCGGCGCGTTGATGTCGTGACAGGGGTTGTAGGCGTCGCACGCGCGGCCCGAGCCGTCCTGCCCTGGGATCAGATCGTTCTTCCCGCCCCACCACACATGGTATCCGGCCGCACGCAACTGCTCGAGCAACAACGGTTCGTCGCGATGCAGCATGTGGAACATGGTCCGATGGCCCGCGGTGTGCGGGTACCAGCCGGTCATGAAGCTGCAGCGGCTGGGGGTACAGACCGGATTCTGACAGAAGGCGCGCGAGAAGCTCACCGCGTCCTCGGCTACCGAGCGATCGAGGTTGGGCGTCTGGGCGGCCGGGTTGCCGAGGTGACCGAGCACGTCGCCGCGCCACTGGTCGGGATTGAAGATCACCAGATTGGGCGGTCGGGCCATGCCTGTCCTCGCTCGTCGATGCCGCGGCCTGCGGCTGCACGCCGGTGTAGCTCGCCGGCCTCCGGCGACAAGCGCCACCGGCTCAGCCCCCAGGGCTGCGCAAAGCCCGGCGCACGGAGCGCCGAGCACCAGCTCGGCATGGATACAGGGGGTCATACCATGGGTTCGTCTGATGATGGACCCATGGTATTCCATTCCCCTGGGATAGTGCGCATGACCATGCGCACTATCCCAGGGGAATGGAATGGGGGCGTAGCGGGGGCGACTGCGCGCAGCGCAGAGCGAGCCCCGCGAACAAAAAGCCGCGCGGGCGCCGCCCGTTACAATGCCCCTTGGGGTGCGGGCGGCGCCCGCGCTATGACCCCGTCATCCCGAGCTTTGAGCGGCCCTGCTCAGCCCCCGTCGACCGCCGGCCGCGGGCCGCTCCATCCACCCGGCGAGGCGGCCAGGACGTCGCGCACCAGGGCGATGATGCGGTCTTCGCCGAGATCGAGCCGCCGCGGCGGGGGGTCCCAGCGTCGCCGGGTGATGATGCAGGCGGTATGGTTGTCGAGCTCGTGGCTGGTGAATTCCGTCGCCCGCTGATCGATCTCGGCGTTTTCGATCTCGAGCGTGGTTATCGGATCGACGTCCTTGCGCGGCATCTGGACCACCGTCCACCCCGCGTTGTCGGCGTGGAAGTAGAACCAGCTCTCGCCGTAGCTGCCACGGGCCTCGGCCGGATACTCCTGGAACAGGATGTATTCGAAGACAACCGGCGGCGCGTTCATGAGCCGGCGCCGGCCGCGTCCTCCTCGTCGCGCAACAGCTCGGCCTTCTCGCGCGCGCGCTCGCCACGTTCGCGTCCGCGCCGACACAGAGCGGAGAACTGGTCTTCGGTCACATCGCCGATCATCGCGGTGTAGCTCTTGACGATCTGGTTCTCGGACGCATGGACCGCTCCGTCGGCATAGGCACCAGAGACCATGTCTTCGAGGCACTCGAGGTTGTTCCACCGCGACTGGAGCAGACGCGGCTCCCTGCTCTCTTCCAGCAAGGCCTCGGCGCGTTCGATGTTGCCGTCGTCGACCCAGCGGAACAACCGCACCCGCGCCAGCACCACCTCCTCGGCGATACTCACCTCGTTGTCGGCGCGCAGGGTCAACAGCACATTGGCCACGTATTTGTCGAGTTCGGAATCATCCATCGATCGTTCTCCTCAGTTGTTTGCATCCGCCGTGGCGCAGCAGGTGCTATCCGCTGCGCCCGTGTCGGTGGGCGCAGCGGCCCAGCCCCGATCCGGGTCGCGCCAGGCACCGGCGGGTTCCGGGCCGAGCGTTACCGGCATGCGATCGTGCAGGTGCGGGATCCTCGGGTGCGCGGCGGTGGTGACGATGGCGAAGGCCTCACCGGCCGGCGTGGTCTTCCACAGGCCGGCCAGGGTGAAGGCTCCGCGCCGCGGACGCAAGCTCCAGCGCTGCCGGCTGCCCTTCGCTCCGGTCCGTTCGTGCCAGGCCTGGGCCGGCATGAGGCACCGCCGGCTCGCGGCTGCCGGGCGCCACAGACCGGAGGCGCCGAGACGATCGTCGCGCTCCAGGGTCAGGCCGCGCCTGGCGAGGCTCCGCTGCCAACCCCACCGCGCCGGCACCGACACCGGCCCGTCGGCATCCGCGCGGAGGATCGCATAGCGCGGGCGCCGCCCGCACCCCAAGGGGCATTGTAGCGGTCGGCGCCCGCGCGGCTTTTTGTTCGCGGGGGCTCGCTCTGCGCTGCGCGCAATCGCCCCCGCTACGCCCCCATTCCATTCCCCTGGAAAAGTGCACATGGTCATGCGCACTTTTCCAGGGGAATGGAATACCCGCGCAGGTGATGGATCGTACGCGGCTGTACGAGCAGGTCGTCGTCCTCGACCAGATTGCGCAGCGAGCCCGGCAGACCCGCGCGCCGCGAGGCCACCGCCCGCAGAGCCGGTGCGTAGAAGGTGTCACACATGTCACGGCATTAGAGCCACTCGTGTGACCATCGTCAAAGGGCATGTCACCGCGGCCCGGTGGTAGCCGGCGGCGACGCACGTTGCCCCGCCCCGCAGATCCGGACAATGCCGGCCACGCCATGGCCACCGCCGCCCGCAGCATCATCCACGTCGACATGGACGAGTTCTTCGCCGCGGTCGCGAAACTCGATGATCCCACCTTGCGTGGGCGCCCCTTGCTCATCGGCGGGCGCCCGGACCAGCGCGGCGTGGTGGCCACCGCCAGCTACGAGGCACGGCGCTACGGCTGCCGGTCGGCGATGCCCATGGCCACAGCGCTGCGCCTGTGCCCCGCTGCCGTGGTACGCCGACCCGACGGCCGCCGCTACCGCGAGGTCTCGGAGGCGGTGTTCGCCATCTTCGCGCGGTACACGCCGACCATCGAGCCGCTGTCGATCGACGAGGCCTTCCTCGACCTCAGCGGCACCGAACGCCTCCACGGCCCGGCGCTCGGCGTCGCCGAGGCGATCCGCGCCGCGATCCGGGCCGAGATCGGCATCACCGCGAGTGTCGGCGTGGCGCCGAACAAGTTCCTCGCCAAGCTCGCCAGCGATCTCGACAAGCCCGACGGCCTGACGGTCATCACCGCTGCGAATCTGCGCGACGTGCTCGATCCGCTCGATCTCGCGACCCTCTGGGGCGTGGGCCCGGCCGCGGCCAAACGCCTGCGGCGCATCGGCCTGCACACCATCGGCGACATCCACCGCTGCGACCCGGACCGTCTGGTACGCGAGCTCGGCGAGACCAGCGCCGCCCATCTGAAGGACCTGGCCGCCGGCCGCGACATCCGGCCGGTGGTGCCCGACCACTCGGCCAGATCCATCGGCCAGGAACAGACCTTCGCCACCGACATCGGCGATGCCCGGGCCCTGCGCGCGGTCCTGCTCACCCAGGTCGAGGCGGTCAGCCGCCGCCTGCGCCGCCAGGGCCTCAAGGCGCGAACCGTCAGCATCAAGCTGCGCTACGCCGATTTCACCACCATCAGCCGCTCGCACAGCCTGCCGGTGGCGAGCGATGTCACCCGCACCCTCTGGCGCGCCGCCGTCGGACTGTTCGAGACCTGGGCCCGGAGTGACCTGCGCCCGTTGCGCCTGCTGGGGGTGACCGCAACCCGTTTCGACGCCCCCGACGAGCCGGCCCAGCTGAGTCTGTTCGACGACCCCGACGACGAACGCCAACGTCGACTCGACGCGGCGACCGACAGCATCGCCCAACGCTTCGGCGACAGTGTCATGGCCCGCGGCGCTGGGTTCAGAAGCGGAGGCCGATCCCGCCGAAAACCCCCAGACCGCCCGGGTTGAGGTCTTCGCCAACGGCGTCGACGTCGGCCACGCCGTAGATATACCGCCCGAAGGCGCTGTAATCGACGTTGTCCACATGCACCCGCAACGCCACCTGGGCGTAGCCGACCAGAGTGCTCACCGTCTCCTGGGTCTGGGGCGCATCGATCTTCATATTCCATTCCCCTGGAAAAGTGCGCATGACCATGCGCACTTTTCCAGGGGAATGGAATGGGGGCGTAGCGGGGGCGACTGCGCGCAGCGCAGAGCGAGCCCCCCCGCGAACAAAAAGCCGCGCGGGCGCCGCCCGCTACAATGCCCCTTGGGGTGCGGGCGGCGCCCGCGCTATGCGATCGTCGCTCCAGAGCGCGACCGCCCATGCATTCTTATGCTGATCGCGTTTGCCTGTCAAGTCACGGCGAAAACGCCGGCCGTCGCTCCGGCCCCGCTGGGCCCATACGCGGCAATTCCGCTTGCCACCGCCATCGCCGCTGGGCGTTCTTTGTCCTGCTGCTGGCTTGCCAATCTGATCAGCGCCACCAGCGGCAACCGCTTCTTCGTCGCCCAGTCGGTACCCTATGCCACTGCCGGTGTACGCCTGGTGCTCACCCCGCGCTGAAGCGCCCGGGGGTCCGGTTCAGGCAGGAGCGTAGGCGGGAAGCGCCACCAGTGCCCCGACCAGCCGCTCCACTTCCGCCACGCCCGGCGTCGGGCCATCGATGACCCAGCGCATGCAGGCGCCGACCCTGGCGGCGAGCAGCTCGCGCCAATCGGCGGTGAAGGGTTGCCATGGTCGGACTGTGTCCCTGTCGATCGCGCGCGGATCCTGCGCGTATTTCCCCGCCTGCGCCATGATGTAGCCGAGGAAGCTATCGTCATAACCGAGCAGATAGCTCGTGAACACATCCGCAGCCGACAATGGGCACGCGAAGGCCTGGCAGTAGAGCGTCTTCACATCCTCGATCAGCCGATGATGGAAACACACGTAGTGCTCCTGGCTCACGCTCGGCGAGCGAGGTGCGGCAGGAGGAATGTGCACTTCCCACTCGGCGTGGGCCAGGAGCCGCTGTGCATCCGCGCGTACTGCAGCATAGCGTGGATCGGCCGCATCCGCCGACGCGACCGCGCTCCACCTGGCATACACGCGTTGACAGGCGTTGCGGACCAGCAGCTGCTCCGGATCCGATCGATCCAGGATCGATACCAGACTGCCCAGAGCCCGGAAGCCATGGCTGATGCGCCCGGTGTCCTCCGACTCACGGATGTCGCGGACCACCGCGGCCACCAACACCCTGTGCGCCAGCGACGAGTCCCGGGCGCTGCCGGTCAATCGGCGCCAGGCCGCGTCGCGGCTGCAACCACAGCTCTGCACGGGATGCATGGGGCAATCGGGATGGCTCTCCACGGCCAGGAAGGCCAGTTCGCGCGGCAAACCGGTACTCCCCCGCTCACGATACCAGTCCGCCAGCAGGGCGTTGCACCACGCCGACGGCGAAACCGGGTGGGCATGTGGATAGACCTGGCAATAGCAGCGCAGGAATTCCGCACGTCCTTCGAGCGACAGCACTAGCCCGCATCCCTCATGAGACAACTGCTGCAAAGCCGTATCGCACCGCCACTGCAGGACTTCGCTCGGTCGGCGGATCCTCACGTAGCGCTGCTACGCTCCGGTTCACCTCGGTCGCGAAGCCCTGCATTGACCGCACGCTACGACTTTTCGCGACCTTGCTCATGAGGGATCCGGGCTAGGCATACACACGCTCGAGCCAGGCGACGATGTCGGCCGACTCGTGCATCCATTGCACCGCGTCTGCTGTCTCGATCCGCAGACAGGGCACGGTCCAACGACCGGTGGCCTCGTAGAGCTCATCACGCCACCGCTCCTCGGTCATGATGTCCCGCCGTTCGACATCGAGGCCGAGTCGCTCGAGCGCATCGAACACACGCACGCAGAACGGGCAACTGGGGAAGTGATAGAGCGCGAGGTGATCGGTCGGCACGGCCATGGGAGCTCCCGGCTGCTGTGGACCACCGATCCTCGGGGCGGGAACCGGCGGTCCAGCTTTTTGCAGAGAGGGGGCGCTGCCCCCTCGCGGCTTCGCCGCGTACCCCCACGCGCCTCGGTCGTCACTCGCCAGCTGCGCTGGCGTTTTCGGCGGCCCTGCGGGCCAT
>CAZTGE010000182.1:0-7072 GCA_964612995.1 uncultured candidatus Brocadiaceae bacterium
CGGCTCCGGGGAATCTACGCGCGAGGGGTTGGATAGAGTTTTGGACACCGATGCTCCTCGGTGTCGGTGACGGTCTGATCACCCACCAGGTTCTTGAGCACATCCACATTCACCGAAGCCCCATTAGCACCTTCAGTGATCAGCTCCGGGAACAGCGCCTTGAGTTGCTCAATGTTCTGCTGAATCACATCCGCTGACTTGGATTCGGGATCATCGGCGGTGATGGGCGTGATGGTTGGTTGATCGGTCATCAGAGCATTCCTTGGGCTTGGCTGTAGGCGGCCTGGAGCCGCTGACATTCGAGGTTCAATTGCACGCGTCGGGCCATCTGCTTCTCTTTACTGGCTTGCTTGCGCAGACGGGCCAGCTCGGTTTCGATGCGTTGGCATTCGTCCAGGGCTTGTCGGCGGGTGTGGCGTTCGGTTT
Source organism: uncultured candidatus Brocadiaceae bacterium (assembly GCA_964612995.1). Lineage (GTDB taxonomy): Bacteria > Planctomycetota > UBA11346 > UBA11346 > UBA11346 > SLQH01. The sequence goes on from CAZTGE010000182.1 coordinate 427, forward strand.
GACTCGCGGCAAGGGCAAAGCGACCGGTGCGTCGGGCAGCGGGCAGGGCGAGCAGGGTATCGATCCACCCTTGGTAGGTGGCGCGTAGGTGTTGGCGCGGCTGCTTGGCCAAGGCCAGGTGGGCGAGGAGCTGTTCGAGATATGGTTCATCATCGGGCAGGAGATCCACCTGGCCCACGGCGCCATCGAGGACAACGGCGCTGGTTTCCGCCTGCGAGCGGCGCTTGTGCGCCCAGGCAATGCTCAGGGCCTCGCCCTGTGAAATGAGGGCCACTACGGGATAGGGAATGGCGCGGTGGAGCAGTTCCACGATCCGCGGGGCCTTGGCCTTGGGGCGCAACTCAGCGTGCAGAATGGCCAGCTCAGCGTACTCGCACTGGCTATCACTGTAGGCGGCGATGGCGGCGGTGGCTGGCTTGAGCGTGGCCAGCCACTGGATGCGCTCGACTCCATCGTTGATGGCCCGCTTATCGGCGGCGGTGGGGGCACCGTGTTCAGTCAGCTGGGTTTTGGGAATGCGCAGATCGACACGGGTTTGTGGCGGCAGGTCGAAAGCTTGAATGAGGGTATCGGCGGTGATCATCGGGTGCCCCGCTCCACGATCAGACAGGCGACGACTTCGATGCTGTGCAGGCCGCCGGTTTGTTGGCCCCCGGTATGGGTGCCGCCGGGGGTAAACAGGCTGGCAACGGCGCGTTCTTGCTGTTTGCCGGCCAGGGCCTCAACGGCGGTGGCGAGATGCTTGCGGATGCGGCCCATGTCGCGCCCGCCTTGGCTTGCCTGGTCGAAGGCCTGAGCGGCTTCCCGGTGATCGCCCTGCTGGGCAAGGCGGCGGAGGCGATCGAGGACGGCCTTGGCTTGGGTGAAGCTGAGATGCACCGCACCCTCGTCGCCGACATGGAGCAGGTAGTAGGGCGCCAGGGGATAGGCAGGATCCACCTTTTCCGGGCGGTCTTCGGGGCTGAGCAGGCAGAAGATGGTGCCGGGGTGAATGCTCTCTTCGGCGCTCTGATGCTCCTGCCCGCTGGCACTTGCACCCACGGCGATGGCACCCATGGGGGTGCGTGCAGCCTGACCGGGATTGGCGCGCTCGTGGTCGGCGAGGTCGATGCGGAAATCGGTGAGGGTGAGGTCGGCGATGGAGATGCCGTTGGAGAGATCTTCCAAGTCCATGACGGTGTGCTGGAGTTGCATCAGCTGCTTGCGCCGGTACTCCAGATCGTTCATTTGCTCGGGGCTGGTTTGGTCGATCAGGTTCTCTTCACCGGTGGCCGAAACATCCAAGAGGACCATGCGCCCGGCAACGCGGGCTTCGAGATTGATGTATTCCTCCAGCTCGACATTGGGCCAGAAGTTCACCAGCTGGATGCGCTCATTGGGTGATCCGAGACGATCGATACGGCCGAAGCGCTGGATGATGCGCACCGGGTTCCAGTGAATGTCATAGTTGATCAAGAAGTCGCAGTCTTGCAGGTTTTGACCTTCAGAGATGCAGTCGGTGGCGATGATGACATCGATATCACCATCGGTGGTATCTTCATCGCGGCGCTCTTTGGAGCGGGGCGAGAAGGCGGTGAGGATGCTGCCGAGGTTACTGCCCAGGCGGGGCTGAGTACTGCGATTGGCACCGGAGCCGGTAACCAAAGCGGTGTGCATGCCCAGCTGCTGTTGCAGCCAGGGCGCCAAATGTTCGTAGAGATAGGCGGCGGTATCGGCGAAGGCGGTAAAGATCAGCGCCTTACGATTACCCGTGTTGAGCGGGTTTGCGGCCTTGTTTTGTAGAAGTTCGCGCAGGGCGGCCAGTTTGGCATCGCGCTTGACCGAGACCTGCCTGGCATGCTTGAGGAGCTGGGAGAGGCGCTGCCGATCTTCATCAAGGTCTTGGCGCCATCGGCGGCGATCGACATCTTGCAGCAATACCTTGACCCGTTTGCCGACCAGCAGTGGCTCGAAGCGCGGATCGTCGATATCTATCTCTTCCAGATCAATTTCTTCAACGCTGTCGTCGTGACCATCGATCCGCTTGATGGTGGCCTCAACATCACGGAGCTGGCGAGCCAGGGTGAGTTGGAACGAACAGACCGAGCTTTCCATGCGCTTGAGCAAGTTGACCCGCATCAGGTGGATGAGGCTTTCTTCACGGTCGGTCTGGTGGAAGTAGGCTTGGCCCTGCCGCACTGAGATGCGGTATTTGGCATCGTAGGCTTCTTGCTTGGCGGGCAGGATGTAGCGCAGCGGGGCGTAGGCGCCGAGGTTCAGACGACAGATGCTGTCGTTGATTGATTCGATGGCGGGGAATTCGTCATCGCTATCGGTGGTAGTCTTGATGTTGATGGGCGAAAGACGCTCGGGGAAGTTGCCGGTTTCGGCGGTGCCGTAGTACTTTTCGATGTGCTTACGCGAGCGGGCGATGGTGAAATGGTCGAGGAGCTTGAAGTAGTCAAAGCCGAGCATGTCGAGCAGGCGGCTGGGCGAGCGCGTTGCTTCGGGAAGGTTGAGCCAGCGGTTGAATTGAGCTTGGGCGACCCGCGTCGTGTTCTCGATACTGGAGATGCCGTGATGGGCCAGGGCGGTGTCGTCACCCTCTGTGATGAAGGCAATCTGATTGCGCAGGTCGGCGAGGCGGTTGTTGACCGGAGTTGCCGAGAGCATCAGGACTTTGGTGCGCACGCCCTCTTGAAGAATGCGCCGCATGAGCTTCTCGTAGCGGGTTTCGCGGTCGGTGTGGGCGCCTTTGTTGCGGAAGTTGTGGGATTCATCGATAACCACGAGATCGTAGTTGCCCCAGTTGATGTGGGCGAGGTCGATATCGCCAGACATGCCGCGTTCGCGGGAGAGGTCGGTGTGGTTGAGGACATCGTAATGGAAGCGATCGGCGGCCAGGATGTTGCGGCGGTCGTTGGCGCGGTAGATCAACCAGTTGTCGCGCAGTCGCTTGGGGCAGAGAACCAAAACGCGGTCATTTCGGAGTTCGTGATATTTGATGACGGCCAAGGCTTCGAAGGTTTTGCCAAGGCCGACGCTATCGGCGATGATGCAGCCGTTGAAACGCTGGAGCTTCTCGATGGCACCAAGGACGCCGTCACGCTGAAAGCGATAGAGGCGCTTCCATACCTCGGTTTGCTTGATGCCGGTGGCTGTGCGCACGACGCGCTCTTCGTCTAGTGCGCCCTCTTCGCCACCGAGAACGTGGTGCAGGATGGCGGGGTAGACTTGGTCTGGGGTGTAGAGACGGGCGAGCGCATTGAGCGCATCTTCCAGGTGCTGTTTGGCCTTGGCGTCATCTGGGAGCGAATCCCACAGTTGCTTGAACCAGGTGTGATAGGTTTGCCATTCGACATTCGTGTCTGCGGCATGCACCATGCTGAGATAGTTGCCAGGGGTGAGGCCAAGCCCGTCTGTGGTAAACGGGCAGTTGCCCACCGCGGCCTTACGGGTTCCGGGGGATGCTGTGAGGAGCAGGGCCTGAGGCAGTGGGCCCAGGATGCCACGAACCTGCGCCTTCGATTGGAGCCACTTGCGACATTGTTTCGCCAGCCAGCGGGTTTGCAGCTGATTGCGTCGCCCGCGATCGCCGGGGCCACCGAGGAGGCCCAAGTCGTCATTCGAGCTGATGGCTAGCTGCGCACTTTGGACCTTCGCCAGATGCCTTTGAGCCTCGGCGTAGGCAAAGAGGGACCACTGGCCGGTTGCGACGCACAGGTCAGCCTGTTCCTGACAGCCTGCCTGGAGAAGGTCAATGACGCGGTCGCTGCCGGTGTTGGTCATCAGGCGCATGGGTCAGCGAGCCTCCTCGCCATCCGTGGACTCGTTGGCCTGACCGCTTTCGACCCAGCTATCCACCTGGCTGAGTTTGAAGCGCCAGACGCGGCCGATGCGGTGCGCGGGCATGGCCCGGCTGCTGATCCACCGATGGACGGTGTCCTCGGAGACCTTGAGGTGTTCGGCGACTTCTTGCAGCGTGGCCCAGGGCTCGGTGGTCAATGCGCTTCTCCCGACATTGGGCCCTGACAATCCGCCTTCTGCAGATTCATGCGGGTCCAATACGATTAGGCCGCACACGGTATGCCTTGTGCCATGCAAACGCAAGAGGCGCGGTGCCGGTTGGTGCTCCATGTGGCCATTCTAGCCCCTACGTGTGCGGACGGGTCCGCAATCATCTGTCCTCGCAGGCCTCCACCATGGCACGGGCCTGCCGGCAGACCCATTCGACCAGGGCCTTGGGCTTCTCGGGGCGGGCGTTGGCGCCCATGGCGAGGACCCAGTGCTGGCATTCGGCCAGGCCGGTGGTGGTGAAGCTGAGGCGGCGCCAGCCTTCGGGGAGGCCCTTGGGCTCCTCTTCGATGGTCTGGTTGTCGCCCCAGCGGCGGTCGCAGACGTGGGGCCAGGCCTGGGGCGCGATGCCGAGCTGGACGCGGACGCGGTCCTTGGCGCGGGTGCTGCTGGTGGCGTAGAAGCCGCTGTGCAGCAGGGCGTCGACCTCGTCGGCGCTGATGTAGGGCGGGGCGTCGGCGGGCTGCTCGCGGGTGCGCTGGACCGTGGCCATGCGGCTGAGGCGGAAATTGCGCAGGAAGCCAGCCCAGGCGATCAGATACCACTCGCCCTTGATGAGCACGCAGCGCTGGGGCACGGCGTGGATGCGACGCTGCCGGCCCTGAAGGTTCTCGTAGTCGAAGGTGATGGCGTCACCCACCGCGGTCGCGGCCAGGGTGGTGGCCAGGGCCAGGCACCGGGTGGGCGCGGCGCCGAAGCGGCTGACGGTGACGACGCGGCGGGCGAGGAGCTCGGCGGCATCCTGAACCCCGGCCCGGTTGACCAGGCGGGCGATGGCACCGGCGAGGATGTCGCAGTCGTCGGGGTTGGTGACGGTCGGGGCCTTGGCTGGGTCAACGTCGCGCAGGAAGCCCCGGGCGGCCACCAGGCTGATCAGCTCCTCCTCGGTGAGCCAGGTGATGGGCTTCTCCAAGAGGTACGGGCTGACGCCGATCCAGCGGTAGGTGACCCGGTGCTTGCCGTGCGCCTGGCCGGCGCTCTCCCGCTTGAGGTGCTCGGGGAAGGTCTCGAGGATCCATTCCAGGTCCTCGTAGACCGTGCGCCGGCCGGCTTTGGGGATCAGCTGCTCGACGATCTCCTCGACCGGGAGCGGGTTGGCAGCGATCAGCTCGATGATGGCGATGCGACGGGCGTTGGTGTCTTGGGGACTCTTCTTTGGCATGACACCCGAGTATGCGGGTGTGCGGTAACCTGCGCAAGGGGTGCGAAAAGCCCCCGGGGGGCAGACGAGCGCTCGTTGCATTGGCGCCGGCGTTGGGTAGAAGGAGGGCGTGCTCGCCTGAGTGAAGTTTGTCTTGCCGCGTGATGATGATGTGCCGCCCAATGTGAGCGGCATCCATTCGGCATGGACCCAAGCAACCGGAACTTCATAGCTCGGCCCCTCTTGGGGCTCGAAGGAGAGCATCATGAGTAACGACAACGTTTCTATTCACGAAATCGACCTGGACCTGATCTGCGACTACTTCGTGGCGTTCGAACGCCAGGGCCCGGGAAGCCCTGAGATGACGATCAAAGCCCTGGAGTTCATCGAGGGGTTGGGCGCCTCATCGCGCATCGTTGACATCGGCTGCGGCACCGGCGGGCAGACGCGCGTGCTGGCCGAGCATACGCCGGGTCAGATCACCGGCATCGACCTGTTCCCCCGCTTCATCGAGGTCTTCAACCGTGAAGCCGAGGCCTGCGGCCTGGCGCCTCGCCTCCGCGGTGAGGTTGGCTCCATGGAGGACCTGCCCTTCGGGGAGGAGGAACTCGCTCTGATCTGGTGTGAAGGCGCGATCTACAACATCGGCTTCGAGCGGGGGCTGCGCGAGTGGCGTCGGCTGCTCAAGCCGGGCGGCTTCATCGCGGTCACCGAGGCCTGTTGGCTGAGTGACGAGCGGCCGGATGAAATCGATGCGTTCTGGAACCAGGAGTATCCCGGCATCGACACGATTCCGCGCAAAGTGCAGCAGTTCCAGGAGGCCGGGTACAGCCTGACGGCGTGCTTCGTGCTTCCGCCGGAGTGTTGGATCGACCACTACCATCGTCCGCAGGAGGCGATGCATGAGGCCTTCCTGGCCCGCCACCCCGGTAACAAGGCCGCCGAGCAATTCCTGGGCTTCCAGCGGCGCGAGGCGGCGCTGTATCGGACCTACGGCGCCTTCTACGGCTACGTGTTCTTCATCGGGCAGAAGCCATCAGCGTGATGTAGTCGTTTGATTGGGCGGCGAGGTTGGCGGAGTCAGCGACCATGGCAAAGCGGCTTCGGCAACCTCGCCCTTTTCTGTGCCCACGATGGCCGCGACCGCCACCGCCGCATCAGCGGAATGGGCATGGCTGGTCCTGTAGCTACCGATCTGGGGGTAATAGGCCACAAGGCGATCCGGTGGGCGGTTGGTGTCGACCGGGAGCGTCGTGTCGAACCAGATGCCGAAGGCGAGGCCGACGTGGCTGGCCTCCTCCGAGACCTGCCAGCGGATGATGCTGAAGCCGTCTTCGATGTTGCGGTGGAGGTTCTGGATAACGGGGAGGCCGGTGCCGGTGTTGCCGCCGCCTTGATCGCCGGCGGTCAGGGTGATGACGGGGCGGCTGCGGGTGTCGGGCCAGAGCAGGG
>CAZTGE010000183.1:0-7072 GCA_964612995.1 uncultured candidatus Brocadiaceae bacterium
TCACGATCGGGAAAATGTGGCGAGGTGAAGGGTGGATGTGTCGAGTGTACGTCATGCCCGATGGGCCTGAGAGGTTACAACGGTTCATAGCGCGGGCGCCGCCCACACCCCAAGGGGCATTGTAGCGGTCGGCACCCGCGCGGCTATTTGTTCGCGGGGGCTCGCTCTGCGCTGCGCGCAGTCGCCCCCGCTACGCCCCCATTCCATTCCCCTGGAAAAGTGCGCATGGTCATGCGCACTTTTCCAGGGGAATGGAATACAGACCGATTTTCGAGCATCTGTGGCGTCGCGGTATGCGTCTGGATGATCTCGGCCGCTATCTGCGGTAGTTGCGAGCACGGTCGGTGCTGCTCTCGACTCGCTCAGCGCGACGGGCGTTTCTCGTAGAAAAAGCGCAGGGTGGTGTTCGTTTCCGGTGTGAGGAGTGCAACGAGTGTCTTGTCATGGTAAATCGGGAGGCTGAGGCCGGTGCCATCTTCGTATTCTTTGCCATGGGGATCTCTAAGCGGCTGGAACGCAGGGGTGCCATCCAGCCAGACGGCCTTGCCCGATTGGATCTGTGCGCCTACCCAGGCGGAATTGCATGGACGCCATTGAACCGGACCTGTGAAGTTCCGGGCGCGGCGGGGGGTGATGATGGCGAGACGATAACCATTGTCTTTGCACCAGGCGCGCGCGTCCTCCCACGAGAGCGCCGTCTTGCTGAGGTGGATGGGTTTTGGCGTGAGGCCCACGTCGGAAAGGAACGAGTGCCGACTGCGCAGGGAGGAATGCGCCGCAACCAAACGGTCCTCCAGCCTTTCGATTTCGACCGCCGCGCGTTGAGCAAAGCGTGTAAGCCCGTGGTGTTCGTGAAAGTCTGCGAGTCTGGCTGCCAGGTCCGTGGCCGTCCTCCAGGTCAGCCGATCGGGAATGTCGGAACTGATCGCCAGCCACGCCTCGTGGGCTGCGCAATCGAGGGCATGTTGGGCTGCGCCGGTGGTGGTAAAGGCCGTGGGGCCTTCGGTCGATCGGCGCGGCACATAGTACCAGGGGCCAGTCTTTCTCTTTATGGTTTTCAAGAGGGGATGTGCCTTGAGCATTCCCACCCATGCGTGGGGCGGCAGGCCACTTGCGTCCCACACCCATGCTTTGATGCGGAGACCTTCCATCAAGTAGTCGTGTGGGGTCTGTGGCTGCCAGGTGGCCAGCCAGTCGCACATCTGCTGGCCGTGGATATCGGCCCACTTCATGACAACCAGACCCTCATCAGTGCGCAGGGCGAGATCGCCGTCGGGCGTCCACTCGAGATCGCCCGTTTCGGTTCTCTTCCACTGGGAACGTACCTTCAGCGGCTCGCGTCGCGCTCGCGCTTCGAGCACGGTGCGGAGGTGGGTCTGTTGTCGTTCCAGAGACGAGAGTATCTCCCCGGTCGCCTGCAGTTCTGCGTGGGCGGCAGTCCCGGGCTTGGTCTTCGTCAGTTGACTGTTGAGCCAGGTCCTGGCCAGGGTCGTGTCACGCCTGAGCAGGGCCAGTTCGAGTAAGGAGAGGATTTCATCCGTGGTGTGTGTAGGTCCTGCCCGAACCTTCTTCTTCTTCTTCTTCTTCTTCTTCTTCTTCGCGTCCTGGCGAGGAGCTGGCTCCGCCGTTGCGCTGCGTGGTTCGGCTGTGGGCAGGCCCCGCTGGCTCGCCTGCACAGGTTTCGCCGATCTGGTCGATGGTGGCCCGGCGATTGCCGGTCGAGCGATGGGCTCAGGCTGCGGTTGGTCTCGGGGCAGGTCTTGGGGCTCGGCCTCGGCCTCGGCCTCGGCCTCGGCCTCGGCCTCGGCCTCGGCCTCGGGCTCGGGCTCGGGCTCGGGCTCGGGCTCGGGGGTTGGTACGGGAACAGGAGCTGCTGGTCGCGCGTTTCGCTGGTCTCCATGAGCGAGCATGGGATCTGTCACGGGAGCTGCCACAACGGTCGTGCTGTCGGCCTCTCTAGTCACGAGCGTGACGCCAATGACCACCAGCAGAGCGGCACAGATGGCAATGGCGAGCGCCGTGTGCGGTATGCGTTGCGCGGTCGTCCTGGGCCGCAGTCGGCGTGTACGGGGCGTCAGGCGTGACGGTGAAGCGCGTTCGGTCTGCGAGCGCCTGAGGTCTGCGATCAGCTCTGTGGCGTCGGCATAACGTGCGTTGGGGTCCTTCTCCAGGCATCGGAGCAGGACAGCCTCGAAGGAGGCGGAGACATCCAGACGGCAAAGCCGGATGGGGGCAGGCGGCTCATTGACGTGCTTCACGGTCAGGGCGCTGGGTGTCGGTGCGTCGAAGGCCGGTTCGCCGGCAACCAGATGATGGAAAGTCGCGGCGAGGGCGTAGAGGTCGGTTCTGCCGTCGACCGCTTCGCCCATGATCTGCTCCGGTGCCATGTAGAGGGGTGTGCCGAGGAGCGATGCGCCAAAGGTGACGTCAAGGCCTCCGGACATGGGCTTGGCGAGGCCGAGATCGCCCAGGCGTGGTTTGCCTTCGGCATCGAGGATGATGTTTTCTGGCTTTACATCGCGATGCACGATTCCGCCCGCGTGGGCGGCGCCAAGGGCGTCGGCTACGGCAATCATATAGGCGACCGCGTTTTCTTCATTGAGGCGACCGTGTTCGAGCAGGACCTGTTTGAGGTTCTTGCCCGGGATGAACTCCATGGCGATGTAGTGGTATTTACCGTATGTGCCACAGTCGTAGACGCCTATGAGGCCGGGGTGTTGGAGGCCACCAGCAAGACGGGCTTCACGCAGGAACCGGGCGATGAAGGTTCCGTCTGCGGCGTAGCGTGGTGGCAGCACCTTGAGGGCGACGGTCCGCATGAGCGGCATCTGGACCGCTTCGTACACCGTTCCTATGGCCCCGCGACCGATTTCGCGGACAATGTGGAAGTTGTCCAGGCGCTTGCCGCGGTTGGTGTTGCTGGTCGCTTCGTTCATATGCTTGTCGTCCACTCTGATTCTGTCAGTTGGCTGGCGAACTGCTGTGGTTCTGCTGTCTGGGTCTATGGCAGCGGTCGAATGGGTTCCAGGAGGGTGGTCTGGCTCTTGTTGACCCATGCGCTGCGTTGGACATCCCAGATGTAAGGATACGATCTGGGTAATCCATGAATATCGCTGGTGATGTGCAACGTGCCATTCTCGAAACGCCACGTTCCCAGCGCAGTCCAGCCTCCGTCTTTATGCACCTCCCCGGAGGTGGCTGAGCGGAATTCCCGCTTGAAAAGGACACACAATGCGTCCTGGTGGGTATCGCGACGATGGACGGCCCATGATTGGTCGAGCAGATGCTCCAGCGATCCCGGTCGAGGGGTGGCAAATGTATAGAGGAAACGGAGGGGGGTTCGGGGCACGACGTAGTGCGGGTGCACCGCATCGTTGTTTGTCAGTTCGAGCGCGAGACCGCAATCGTCCTGTGCAGCCGTGAGATGCTCCTCGGCGATGCTGCGGCGCGCGGGCGTGCCGTCGATCAGCACGGCACCTCCGTCACGCGCCCGTGCGCCCACCCAGACCTGATAGCCGTCGGATTCGCCGTGTCGGCGGCAGAGGTCGACCACCTGTGCGTCGGTCAAGCTCACGGCGAGACGATAGCCATTGAGTTCGCACCACCGCTGTGCTTCCGGCCATGTGGTCGCCTTTTTGGACAAGCGCACGCGTGGACGCAATGCATGTTCCGGCGTCGGGAAGGTGAACCGTGCCCAGTCACCTGGGGGTACGTGGGTTCTGGCGGGCGCATATCCGACAACCCCACGGTTCAGGTACGGCAGCGTGAGCAGCGGAATCCAATCGTGGCTGTTGTGGGAGGCTGCGAACTGGATGCTCAACGGGATGCTGCTGCTCGTGATGCGGGCTCCATAGGGCAGCAATCGGCGCTTGCCGAGATCGATGGTCGCGACGTAGGTGAGGCGAGAGTCCTGAGGGACGGGAGGGATGGTGAAGCGGGTGGTCAAATCGCTATCGAAGAGGTATTGTGCTTTGAGCTGCCTGCGCCCCATGCGTCGGTGTGGCGCAGGACCCTTCAGCTTGAAGCGGGTGCGCTTCAGGTCGATCACTATGGGCTTGCCTTCCCGGTCGAGCCATTCCACATCGCCGATCACCCCGACGAGGTGCCAGTTGCGGATGGTCACGCGAAGATGGCGGAAGCCGCCCTGGGCGATCTCCAGGTCGAGCTTCGCGCGCATGGAGGCGATCGTTTCACGGGATCCGCGGTAGAAGGCCGTGTGCTCGTGGTCGCGGCTGAAGCGGGCCAATCGACTGCGAAGTTCCTTCGCCTCTTCGATGTCGCGGTTGCTATCGAGGTCGGTCACGAGTGTCGTCCAAGCGGAGCGGGCTGCCGCCTCGGCTTCGGAGTTGACGCGCGGCGATGTCGGTCTGGCCTCTGTCTTGGCATGTTGCTCGGTGCTTGGCGGTTCGGCCCCTGGCTCGGCATGTTGCGCGGCGCCTGGCGGTTCGGTCTTCGCATCCGGCACATTCGAGGTGGGCTTCGTTTCGGGCTCCGCGGTTGCGGACGCCGCCTCGGAAGCCGGCTTGTCTGGGCTGGACCCGTCCTCAGGTGACTTCATGAGCTTCGGCTGCAAGTGGGCTTCTATCGGTGCCAGAAGAATGTGATCGGGGTCTCGTTGGCGAACAACGGCCAGGTGATCAGCGGCGATGTCGAATCTGCCAGCGGCGCATGCACGCAACGCCTCTGCCAGATTATCGTCTGGGACACCCGGTCTCCAATGGGTGGTACGCAGCCAGCTGGCATACTGGTCGTACGTGATGTCGGACCACGGGATCGCGTCTATGGAAGCACCGTCGGTGGTCACGGAGAGACCGGCCTCGGATAAGGAGATGACTGACACTCGGATCTTGCCCGTGACGGTTTCGATATCTACGGGGAGGCCTCTTGCAGCTGCGGAGCGGAGATGGCGACGGAATTGATTGAAGACTGATTCCAAGGAACGGCACACCTGGAGCACGTTGTGCAACCGAGCGCTCCTGTTCATGCGCTCAGGATTGCGCCGCATGATCTTCAGGCCGCTCTCGTCGATGCGCGCTACCTCTTTCTTCGGATCGGGCTTGTCCATCTCGGCCCGCGTCCATTGCTTGGCCTGGTCGATGTGGCCGTTCTTGGCGACCTTGAGCAGCAATCTGATATAGTCGGGGTCATCGTTGCTGGGCTGGGATGTGGGCTTGATCTTGGCAACCGGGGGCGTGGGAGCCTTCTCGTGCGACTGGTCGGGTGCAGTGGGGCCCGGGGGGCGGGTCGGTGGCGTTGCCTCATTGCGTTCTGGCGCGGCGGGGGGAGGGCTCATCGTCGGCTGCGCTATGGCGGGCGTTGTGCGCTGTGGGTCGGGTGCGGGGTCAACGGGGTTCTTGTCGGTGGGTTCGACAGGTTTCGGGTGCGAGCGTGAGCGCGAGGGCGCGGAGGTTGAGGAGGGAGGAGTCGTGGGTGCGGTCGGTACGTCGGCCATCGATGTTGACTCGGTGGTCTCGATGGCCTGGCTGCTGTTATCGGTAGCGATTGCCACGATGATGGCCACGAGCAGTGCGACGGCGATGCCCCCGCCGATCAGGAGCTTGCGGCGATCACTCAGTTGCTCGCTGGGCGTGTGTGCACGGCGGGATCGTTCCTCAGCACGGGCGAGGGCCATCGGTATCTGCCCGGCGAGGAGGCGGTCGAGGTCTTCGATCAACGCGCGCGCCGACTGGTAGCGCTGTGCGGGATTCTTGGCAAGGCACTTGAGCAGGATCTGTTCGAAGCCGGGGGAGATGTCGCTGCGGATCTGGCGGATGGGCGGCGGGGCATCGTTGACGTGTTTGATTGCTACTGCCGCTGAGGTCGGGCCGCTGAACAGCGGGTCACCGGAGACGAGGTGGTGGAAGGATGCGGCCAGCGAGTAGATGTCGGCGCGGCCGTCGACATCGAAGCTCTGGGCCTGTTCCGGGGGAATGTAGAGCGGCGTGCCCAGCATGGTGCCGGTGTGGGTGATGTCGTCGGCACCGGAAACAGGTTTGGCCAGGCCCAGGTCGCCGAGTCTCGGCTCGCCCAGGGCATCGAGGATGACGTTCTCGGGCTTGACGTCCCGGTGGATGATGCCTTCCGCATGGGCCGCTCCGAGCGCGGCAGCCAGGGCGCGCATGTACGTGACGGCTATGGCTTCCGTCAAGGGGCCATCGTCAAGCAAGATGCGCTTGAGCGTGCGGCCGGGAACGAACTCCATGGCGATGTAGTGGTAGGCGTCCGCCTTGCCGCAGTCGAAGACCGAGATGAGGTTCGGGTGCCGGAGGCGGCCTGCTGCCTGTGCCTCCCGCCGGAAGCGCGCAATGAAGCTCGCGTCCTGCGCATGTCGCAGGGGCAACAACTTGAGCGCCACCGTGCGCTCCATCGAGAGCTGCGTGGCTTCGAAGACCGCGCCCATGCCGCCGCGGCCGACCTCGCGGATGATGCGGTAGTTTCCCAGGCGCTTGCCGGCGTTCCGGTCGCGAGCTGTGTTGTCGTTGGGCATCGTCGTGGGTCCGGGGTGATGCACAGATGCTAGCTCGCATCCCTCACGATACAACTGCTGCAAAGCCGTATCGCACCGCCACTACGGGACTTCGCTCGGTCGGCGGATCCTCGCATAGCGCTGCTACGCTCCGGGTCGCCTCGATCGCGAAGCCCTGCATTGACAGCACGCTACGACTTTTCGCGACCGTTGCTCATGAGGGGTCCGGGTCAGGGCGACTCAAAGCTCGCCCCGGGAGCGCCGATCCCCAGGTCGGCATGCCTTGCGTCGCCTCCACCTGCGTCAAACCGCCCGGCTTCCTTTGGTGCGTGGGTCATAGTGACGCAGGTGGAGGCGGGGCATGGCCCTCATTTGCGAGCTTTGAGTCGCCCTGGGATCCGGGCTGGCACGACCCTTGTCGCTCCAGTGTGCAAGGCGATGCTTCAACGATGAGAGGGCCCTCAAAGAGCAAGAACCGTCCACCCGCAGCGTCCGGAGCCCAGCCAGGCCTGGCTGGGCGACCGGCCGACCGAGGAACGATTTTCGGCGATAATGGCCCGCAGGGCCGCCGAAAACGCCAGCGCAGCTGGCGAGTGACGACCGAGG
>CAZTGE010000184.1:0-7037 GCA_964612995.1 uncultured candidatus Brocadiaceae bacterium
CGGCAGGGTCGAACTGGTGACAGCGGGGGATGCGCATGCAACGATACTAGCACCGCGCGATTGCGTGTCAATATTGACTCCTCGCCTGGCGCTGTCCTGCGCGCCCTCTGGTCCTCACCGCCTGTCCCTGTCCTGCGGTCCCTATCCTGGTCTCCTCGCTGTCCTGCGCTTGTCCCTGTCCTGGTCCGCCGCCTGTCCCTGTCCTGTGCGGTCATGTCCCTGTCCTGCGGTCACGCTGTCCTGCGGTCCCTGTCCTGGTCCGCTGGTCCTCGATATTGACTCACCGCCTGTCCCTGTCCTGGTCCCTTTGACTCACCGCCTGTCCCTGTCCTGGTCCCTGCAGGCGCAGCGCGTGGCCGGTCTGCTGGTCGCCGTGCTGGCGCCGCTGCTCGAGACGCAGAGAGCCGACCGCGGCCTCGATCGCGACCAGCGTCGGCGGCTGGAGACGTGGTGCGCGGCGCACATCCGCCATCGCATCGAGCCGGGCGACCTCGCGCGCGTGCTCGGGCTGAGCGGCGACGACTGCGCGCGGCGGTTCCGCGCCACCTACGGATGTGCACCACGCACCTGGCTCGTGCGCGAGCGGCTGCGGCACGTGGCGGTGGTGCTGCGCGAGAACGACGCGGCCCTGGACGACATCGCCCGCTCGTTCGGTCATGCCGATCAGAACCTGATGGGGCGGCAGTTCCGAGGGGCCTACGGCTGCAGCCCCGGCCGCTACCGGCGCAAGGCCCGCGGCGCAGATGACGACCTGTGAGGCGCCGCCGGATCAGGGCGGCAGCGCGCCGGCCGTCTCGCCCGTCACCGTCGTGCGGCCGATCACCAGGGGATTGCCGATGCTGACGAGCTCGAGCACCGCGCCGAGGCTGGCGGTCCAGGTGTGGACGATGACGCGGCCGTCGAGGCGGATGAGGGCCTCGCGGATCGGGATGCCGTCGGCGGTGGTGCCGACGGCGAGCAGATCGACGGTGGCCCGGTGCCAGTCCTCGTCGTTGATCGCCGGGCTGGGGCGCCGGACCGGCGCGAGCGCCGGTGCCGGGCGCGGGGAGAAGACGGGACCGGAGGAGACGACGTAGTCGCTCGCGGTGCGGCGGCGCTCGAGACGGAAGACGCAGGTGATGCGCAGGCGCGTGTGCTCTTGCGGATCGAAACAGAGGCGGGCGCTGGCGGTGCCGCTGGCGTCCGGCGCGATGCGCGTCGCCCGCGCATCGGCCAACGGGTGTGCGGCCGGGTCGTCGACCTGCCCGGCGACGGCGTCGCCCGCCTCGTCCTGCAGCAGCGGCAGGCCGCGGTCGCGCTCGGTGGCATCGAGCAGGAAGGCGCCCTCGGCGTAGCGCCGCGCGGCGGCGCGGTGGAAGACGCCCCCGAAGCGCGGATCGAGCAGCGGCAGCGACCGGCGCGACAGGCTGCCGTCGGCGCCGATGGTCGCCGCCTCGCGATGCGCGACGAGCGTGGCCGCGTCGCCGGTGGCGGCGCTGAACGCGACCGTGCCGCGGTGGACGCGCAACGCGCTCGCCGTCTCGCCGCTGCGGAGGGTGAAGGCGGTGCCCAGCACCTCGGCGCGGGCGTGCGGGGTGTGCAGGCGCAGCGCCGACGCGTGCGTGCGCGGCTTCACCAGCGCGTGCATGAGGCCGTCGAGCAGGACGAGGTCGTCGCCCGTCCGCGGGTGCCGCCGTGCGGTCGCCGAGAGGAGTTCCAGCGCAACGCCATCGCTGCCCTCGATGCGCACGGTGGTGCCCGGGGCGCACTGCAGGGTCGCGCCTGCCGGCCAGACGGCCGGCGTGACGGTGAGCTCTACGCCATCGAGACGGGCGGGGCCGATGATGCCGACGATGGTCATCGGTCCTGCTGGAGGCGCTGGCGCAAGGCGGTGCATGTACCAGGCGCCGCCGATGATCAGCGCCAGCACGGCAGCGGCGGCCAGCCCCGCCCACAGCAGGATGCGGGAACGAGGATGCAATCGCGCATCGACGGCGCGCGCCAACGCGTCGCCGCTGCCTGTCCCAGCCAGCGCCTGCTCCAGCGCCCGCCAGCTGCGCTCGGCCCGATCGGGGGCGGTCTGGCGCAGGAGCAGGACCAGGCGCAATTCGGCCCGCACGCCTGCTGGATCCTCCTGCCAGGCCCGGTCGAGGACCTGCCGCTGCGCCGGCGTCAGGCTGCCGTCGCTCCAGGCTTCGATGGCCTCGGCGCGGGTGGGGCGGTTCATGTCGTGGGCTCCTGCGCGCGGATGCACACGAGCAGCCGCTTTCGGATGCGGTGCAGCATGGCGGCGATGGTGCCCTTCGGCTTGCCCAGGCGCTCG
The DNA here is from genome assembly GCA_964612995.1 of uncultured candidatus Brocadiaceae bacterium. Lineage (GTDB taxonomy): Bacteria > Planctomycetota > UBA11346 > UBA11346 > UBA11346 > SLQH01. Next base: position 2,303 of record CAZTGE010000184.1, read on the forward strand.
ACCAGGCTGGAGAGCGGTTCGCCGCGCCAGTAGCGCGCCTCGATCAGCTGGCGGGCGTGGCCGGGCAGCTCGTGCAGACAGTGCTGCAGCGCCTGCAGATGACGTTGCGGCGTGTCGTCCTCGTCGTGCTCCTCGTCGATCGTCTCGAGCGCCTGGTCCAGGAAGCCCGCTGCGAAGCCGGTGCGTTCGCGCGCCAGTTGCCGCCGGCGCTCGCGCAGCGCCATCAGGCAGCGGTGATGGGCGATGCCGCGCAACCAGGCCCGGAAGGTGCCGCGCGCCCGGTAATCGCCGAGGCTGCGATAGGCGGCGATGAGCGTCTCCTGCACGACATCCTCGACCATGTCCGCGGTCACGGCGCGCCAGCTGACCCACGCCCGCAGATCATCGTGCACGGTCAACACCACCTCGCGGAAGGCGCTCCGGTCCCCGGCCTGCGCCCTGATGACGAGCGTGTCGAGTCGTGTCGCCGGATCGTCCACGCCCGTCATGATGCCAGCCTTCCCGGTGGTTGTCAGCAGCCCTCCCGCAGGCGCTGCGCGTTCATCCCGGACCGCCGCCGACCGGCCGCAGGCGATGCTCCTGGCGTCGGTCGAGGCGGTCGTAGCGGGTGGCGGTGCCATCGAGCACCGGCTGCCGCACCGGCGGCAGCAGATCCCAGTCGGTGCCGTCGCAGGCCTCCATGAGGATGGCCCGCTCGCTGCCGGGCAGGGTGACGATCTCGGCCGGGGGGAAGTTGGCGCGTAGCGCCGCGGCGCTGATCGTCAGCAAACCCTGGTGCTGCAAAGGAGCGATGAGTTCGTTGTTGTAGCCGCTGCGTCCGTTGTCGCCGTAGGGATTGCGCAGGATGAAGCGGGGGCTGCCGTCTGTGGACCGGAACGCCTCGACGACGCCGTAGAGGTGCCCCTGCCGGACCAGCGGCGCACCGCAGTTGGCCTCGCCCTCGGTGCGCACCAGCACCAGCTGGCAACGGTCGAGGGCAGTGCGGACCAGCTGGTAGAGCGCTTCGTCATCGCCCGGCAGCGTGGTGCGCTCGACGCGATCGCCCCCGTCGAGCGGGGCCGGGAGGTCGTAGGAAAAATAGCCCTTCTCGAGGATCAGCCACCACTGGCTGCCGCTGGGGCCGAGGGCTGCAGCATCGGTGGGATTGACGTCGCCATCGACGCGGGCGTAGAGGCCGGTGTCGCCCATGCGGTAGGCGTAGGTGCCGTCGCCCAGATCGCACAGGGCCTCCTCGAGTACCGCCGGGCGACGATCGGCGACGAGCTGGTAGTAGCCGGTGTCGCCGCAGTTCTGCAACGGCCCCTGGTTGACGTCGAAGAGCACCGGTCCGGCCGCGCCCCACAGGCTGTGGCTGGGGTAGGCGGTGATGTGGTCGTTGCCCCAGAGATCGGGATCGGCCCAACGTGCACCGTCCGGCTCGTTGTCGACATGATCGCTGCTGGTGCGATCGAAGGTGGTCGGCTGGTAGAACTGGTCGATGCGGTGGACGCGACCGGCGGTGGTCTCGAAAGCGCTGGCATGGATGGTGTCGAGGTGCTCCGGATCGCCCCAGTAGCTGGTGTCGACGCCGTTGCCGGTGAGGATGTCGGCGCCGCCGCCGATCGCGACCAGGATGCTGCGTCCCGGACCGGTGGCGGTGAGCACGTCGGCACCATCGCCGGCGTGCACGATCGCCCGGCAGGTGACGGAGTCATCGACGGTCAGGAGGTCATCACCGGCGTTGCCGTCGAGGACGATCTCGTCCACCAGCGCCGTGCGGCTGAGCTCGCTGCCGTCGTCATCCACCACCAGCTCGCTGCCGTCGCGCCAGACGGTGATGGTGTCATCGGCAGCGGTGCCGACGACGTGCAGCCGGGTGAGGGTGCCGGCGGTGGTGGTGCTGATCCCGATGGTCGGATCGCTGTTGGCGGGGGCGGCGGAGGCGGTGGCGGAGACGGCCTCGCCCTGGCCGTTGACGGCGCGCAGGCGGTAGGCGTAGGTGGTGCCGGTGGCCACGTCGCGGTCGCTCCAGCTACGGCAGTCGGCCGGCAGGCTGGCGACGGCGGTGAAGGCGCCGCCGTCGGTGGAGCGCTCGACGGTGAAACCCGTCTCGCTGCGGGCCAGGTCGTCCCAGTGCAGATTGATCTGGTTCCTGGCCACGCCGGTGGCGGTCAGGCCGACGGGTGCCGCGGGGGCGCCGGAGACGGCCGGGACCGACACAGTGGTGGCGGCGCTGGTGGTGAAGGTCTCGACCCAGCTGGTGGCACGGACACGGTAGTGGGCGGTGGTGCCGCTGGGCGGATCGCGGTCGGTCCAGGTCGCGGTGTCCTTGCCGGCGACCCAGCCGACGGCGGTGAAGGTGGTGCCGTCGTCGCTGCGCTCGACGGCATAGCCGCTGGGCCAGCCGGTGGCGGCCGCCGTCCAGTCGATACGCACCGCGATCGCTGATTCGGCGGTGGCCGACACGCCGGTGGCGCCGGTGGCCGGGGCCGGTTGCGGGACCACCGCCGCGGCGTAGGTGGACACCGCTCCGTCGCGCAGGGCCTGGACGCGATAGGCGCGGAAGCGCGAGCCGCTGCTGTGGGTGTAGGTGGTGGTGTTGGCCGCCACGGTCGCGATGCGGCGGTAGTGCGGGCTCGTGGAGCTGGCGGATTCGATGGCGAAGCCGGTCTCGTCGCTGCTCTCGTCGCTCCACTGCAGAAGGATGCCGTCGCCGGTGTCGGTCGCGGTGAGGCCGGCGGGCGCCGCCAGATCGCCCGCGAAGGCCTGCGGCGCGGCGCTCACCGCCGCGCTCCACGGGCCCCAGGTGCTGCTGCTGTCGACTGCGCAGACCCGGTAGGAGCGGCTCAGGCCCGGTTCCAGGGCGCCGTCGTCGCTGAAGGTCGTGCTGGTGGTCGTACCCAGCTCGGTCCACCGCACGTCGTCCCAGCTCATCAGCACCGCGTAGCCGCTGGCGCCGGCGACGCTCTGCCAGCTCAGATCGATGCGGCTGGAGTGGACGGCCGTGGCGGCCAGACCGGTGGGTGCGGCCAGCGAGGCGGTGATGGTGCTGTCCCAGCCCATCACCATCGGCGGCTCGACGCCGGCATAGACACTGTAGTCGCCGGCCACCAGCGCCGGCACGGCCAGCGACCAGGCGGAATCCGTGGTACCGCGGGCGCGGACGCGGTAGGTGTGGGTGCTGGCCCAGTCGGCGTTCTCGTCCAGCACCTGTTCCACGTCGGCGGCGGTGGTCGTGAGCGTGGTGAAGGAGGACTCGCCGGCCACCTTGCGCTGGATTTCGAAGCCGGTTTCACCGCTGTAGGTGTCGCGCCAGGCGATCCGCACGCTGGTCGGGCCCATCCAACGGGCGCTGACGCAGGCCGGACGCAGACCGGTCTCGCCGCCGATATCGCAGCGCTGCGGCGTGAAGACGTAGTTCCAGGTGCTGGTGCGTCCGCCGTCGCGCAGGCGATAGACGTGCAGTTCGCCACTGGCGGCGTCGGTGTCGGTGAACGTGCCGCTGCCATCCGCCGTCCCGATGGTGGTGTAGCGGCGGTTGTCGGGCGAGCGTTCCACCAGCCAGCCACTGGCATCGCCCGACCACTGCAGCACCACGTCGCCGTTCGCGTCGAGGTCGAGCGTGTGCAGCGACGGCGGTTCGGCGGCGGGGAGGCAGGCGACGCTCAGCAACAGCGCGGCGAGGGCGAGACGGCTCTTCACGTGCATTCCAGGCTCCTGATGGCCCTGTGCCGCAGACACGCCGGGTTTGCAGGCGAATGTGGCGCGCGGGGCGATCGGCTCTTCCGGTCTGTCACACACCGCGGCAGGTCGTCCTGGACGCGCGCCGGCAAGGTCGGTAGCATCGCCCCATGCCGCAGGACGATCAGGCATCGCAGGCGTTGCAGCTCGTGGTCGTGCCGGGGCTGGCGCTCGTCGCCGCCGCGCTGGTCCCCACCTGAGGGCTGCGCGCCTTGGCAGCCCTGGTAGGGCTGCTCGGATTCGTGCTCTTCCCGCTCGGCGGCCTCCTGGGAGTACTGACGCTGCGACGTCAGGGCCGCGACTGGCGCGCCCTCGCCGCCGTGGCGGGCGGCATCGCCGGCACGCTGTGGCTCTGCGCCGATTGGTGGCAGGGCTGCTGAGGCGCCGGGGGGAGCGGCTGCGGCGGCATTTCCATCTTGCCGGTCGGGTGTCGGGAATAGGCTCTGCGCTCCATGCAATGCTCCCGCAGGGAGCCGGACGGAAAGGACGCAGCGGTGCTCAACCTCGCAGTCATCGGCGGTGATGGAACCGGACCGGAAGTCGTGGCCGAGGGCCTCAAGGTCCTGCAGGCAGCGGCCGACACGGACCAAAAACCCGAAAAAACCCAGGACGCTCTACTGTTGAAAAGGCCGACTTTGATACGCGGCGCCTTGGGCGCGCGAGGGCCTCACAAAAACCCATCACAAAAACCCAGGACGCTCTAAAAAAACCCAGGACGCTCTACTGTTGAAAAGGCCGACTTTGATACGCGGCGCCTTGGGCGCGCGAGGGCCTGATCGTTGACTCCGGGCCGGATTGGTTGTGCGATTTCCGCCTGATTGCGGCCTGCGATCGTCGCAAGCCGCGCTCGAACGCCTGATTGCCCATATGCGATCCGCCGTCAGCAAAACCCAGGACGCTCTGCTGTTGAAAAGGCCGACTTTAGACAAAACCCAGGACGCTCTACTGTTGAAAAGGCCGGCTCTGACACGCGGCGCCTTGGACGCCTGATGGCCTGATCGTTGACTCCGGGCCG
>CAZTGE010000185.1:0-7016 GCA_964612995.1 uncultured candidatus Brocadiaceae bacterium
CTCTGTGTTCTCTGTGGTTTATGAGAGCACAGGAATAGGCCTGAGTAGTTACGCATGGTCATGCGCCCTTTTCCCGAACAATGGAATGCCGACCTGGTGATCGGCGCTCCCGGGGCGAGCTTTGAGTCGCCCTGCCTGCGTAGGCCCTGGGCCGCACGACGCGCGCCAGGCAGGAATCATGACAGGGCCGCATCGCCCGGATGGGCCGATGCCGTGCACCCATTGCCTTGCCGGGCTGGGGCCCCGGCAAGGGCGGGTCGCCGAGCTGCGAGCGATCGTGCCAGCCTGGCGGGGCGGTTCAGCCCCAGGCGCCCGAGCCGAGCGAGGCGAGCTGACGTTTGATCTCGGCCTCGACGAAGCGGCGCATACCGGTGAGCTCGCCCAGGGCGCTGCCGCGGCTGACCACCTCGGTGGCGAGGGTGGCGAACAGGGCCTGCTTGACCTCCTCGTCCCGCAGGAGTTCGGGCAGCTGGGCCCGCAGCTGATCGGCCACCATCCCCGGATCCGCCGTCGCGGCGGCCACCGCCGGTTGCGCCGCCGCCGGAGCCACACTCGCCGCAGCGGCTACGCCGACGGTGTGGGCCACCGGAATCGCATCGTCATCCGGGAGGGCCGCGGCCGGCTCGGCCACCATGCCCGGAAGCTCGACATCGAGCACCTCGTCCCCCGCCTGGGGCGTGAAGTCGGGCGGCTCCGCCGGCCCATGTCCGATACCCAGCGACTCCGGCTCCTCTTGTGGCACCGGCGGTGGCTCGGCGCCGGCAGCCTCGGCCGCGAGTTGCCCGAAGAGATCCTCGAGCTCCTCATGCGCTCTGTCCTGCTCAGCCGCTGGTGGCTCGATCAGCGCCGCGGCGGCGGCCGGTGGGGTCGCCGCATCCGGTTCGAACCCACCGACATCCGGCACGGCGGCATCGGCCACCAGCGCCGGGTCCGGATCGCTCGCGGCGGCAAGTGACGTCTGGTCCGGCACGGGCACTGCGGTATCGGGCTCCGGGTCCGGCTCGCTCGCGGCACTATCGCTCACCAGCGGGTCGCCTTCGCTGGCGGCACTATCGCTCATCAGCGGGTCCAACCCGGATGCGTCAGCAGCAGGCGCTGCACCCGGCCCGCTCGCGCTGGCATCGCCCACCAGCGGCTCAGCTTCATCAGCGCTGGCATCGGAACTCGCAAGGCCCGTCTGCACTTCCTCGCTGTCCGCTTCCACCGCCGGCGATGGCCTTGACCCCAGCTCGGGCGCCAGGGCCGCGACCAGCATCTGCCGCGTCGCCGGGTCGGCGAGCAGATCCGGCAAGCAGGCGCGTAGACTATCGAGCATCGAACCGGGTTCGCTCGCCGCCGCCGCGGGCGCAGCCACCGGGGCGTCATCCTCGGGTGCGACCGCTACGACGGCGGAACCGGGCACCTGGTCATCGGCGTCCTCCGCCGCTCCGGCTGCATCGAACCAGCCATGCATGCCCTGCTCATCCGCATCGATCGCATCGCCGCTGTCCGACTCCGACCCGGCCGCAGGCTGTTCTGACAGCGCCGGTTTCAAGGCGGCGGTGATGTCGGAACCGGTATCCGACGCGACGATCGACGCTGACTCGCTCAGCGGCGCGGACTCCGGATCGGCGTCCAGCTCCGGCGCGGGCGCCTCAGCCGCGTCCTGCTCCTGCGCGGGGAACGGCGCGGACTCCGGATCGGCGTCCAGTTCCGGCGCGGGTGCCTCAGTCGCGTCCTGCTCCTGCGCGGGGAACGGCGCGGACTCCGGATCGGCGTCCAGTTCCGGCGCGGGTGCCTCAGTCGCGTCCTGCTCCTGCGCGGGGAACGGCGCGGACTCCGGATCGGCGTCCAGCTCCGGCGCGGGCGTTTGGGCCGCGTCCGAGCTGAGCGTGGGGTCCGGCTCAGACTGGGAAAGTGAGGCGGACTCAAAGGCCGCGCCCAGCTCCGGAGCAGGCTCCTGGGTCGCGTCCGATCCGAACCCAGAATCGGACGCAAAGGGCGCTGCGGATTCCGGGTTCGCCACCAGCTCCGGCGCGACCGCGGACTCCCCCTCCGCTTCCGGCTGCTCCATCGCGGCAGCATCATCCGCCGCATCGCCCGTTGCGTCGATCGGATCCATGCATTCGGTCGGCGCCTCATCGTAGACCTTCCCATCAAAGGGGCCCTGCCCCTTTGGATCCCCGAGTCGGCCCGCATTGCGGACCTCGCGCTCCTCCGTCGCGGTTCGCGGCTTCGCCGCGTTTTCCGCGGGCCTACGGCCCATTGTCGCGGAAAACCACCGCTCGGTCGGACGGTCGCTCCACTGCGCTGCGCTCCGGCCTGAGTCCATCAGTGGACCTTTGAGGGACGCGTCATCGTAGACCGGATCGGCTTCTGCCACGGCGACGGAGGCGGTGCCTGTCACCGTTTCGCCCGTCCCCGTTTCGTGGTCGGCGGTGCCTGTCCCCGTTTCGCTCGTCTCGGTCCCCGTTTCGCCCGCCTCGGCGATCCCCGTCTCGCCGGAGGTATCGGTCTGAGCGACGATGGTGCGGGCCGTGATATCGGCGGTGTCCGGTGTCGTCTCAGCGTTGGTGCATACGGGGACCGTCGCGGGCGCTGCATCCGGCTGCGCGGCGGACGGTTCCAACCCGGCGAACAGCTGGTCGATCGAGCTGGTGCCCGGAGCATCGGTGGCCACCGCCGCGCGCGCTGTGCCCGGTAAGCCCGGGGCAGCGACCTCGCTGGCCGTGGACTCGTCGCGTGGTCCTCGATCGGCAGCACGGGGCGAACTCGAGGTGCCGGATGCCATGGCTGTCGACGACGCGGGTGTGGCGGGAGCCGACAGCTGGACCACCGCGTCGAACAACGCGTCGAGCTGGTCGCCCGGTGGTGACGACTCCGGCGCTGGCGCCTGTGCATCGAGCTGTTCGGTCGGCGGGCTGCGTTCCGCGGTCACCGGGTGGCCCCGGTAGCCCTCCGAAGCGGCGAGGCTTTCGGGGCCGGTGGCCTGGGCGGGACCCTCTCGCTGCGTCGCCTCCTGCTCGCCAGGCGCAGCCTCAGGCTCCTGCGCGCCGTTCGCCCCCGCTGGTGCATCCGCCTGCGCGGCGCTCGCCGGCTGCGGCGCTGCGTCCGCGTCCGGGTCTGCCGCCCCGGGCTCCGAGAGCATGTGGTCGAAGGGATCGTCGACGGCGGTTGCGGACGGCGCGCGCTGGCCGGACCCGCTGCTGACGGCGTCGGGAAGTTCCACCGCAGCAGCCGCTGGCGTGAACCGCGCGTCGTCCACATCGTCGGGGCGGGCGGATCGGGCATCGGTGATCGGTGGAATCCCGCCGTAGCCAACGTGGCGCTCGAGGCCGGTGATCGCCTGGCGGAACGCGCTGGCATCATCGTCGGTGGAGCGGCTCTCCGACATCGGGAATTCACCGGATCCGGCCGGGCTGACCGCTGGCTCGCGCGTTGCGGCGAACAGGCCCTCCAGCCGCTGCTCCATGGCGTCGAGCTGCTGCAGGCGCTCGCGGATCTCCTGGAACTGCTCCAGGCGCCCATCGAGCTCGGTGAGGGTACCCAGGCTGTCCTGGAGATGCGCGAAGCGCTCGTCGATCCCGCTCTCCATGTTCTGCATCCGCCTCCGGAGGCTATCGCGCAACTTCTTGAGCAGATCGGATTCCATGTCGTCGAGCGCGGCACGCAGCAGCTCGGGCTCGCCTGTTCCCGGGGCGACATCGCGCAGGTCACGCGTCATCGCGTCGCGCAAGGCGCGGATGTCGGCTTCCAGGCCGTTGCGCAGGCCCTCCATCTGAGCCGAGACGGTGCGTTCGAGCCGGGCGGTGAAAGCCGGATCGGCGGCGGCCTCACCTGGCGTCCCCTGGTCGGCGAGTTGCTGCGCCACTGCCCGGGCGAGGGCGTCGACCAGCGCTTCCTGCTCGCCTGCCGCGCGCTCTTCGGCCCCACCATCGAGTACCGAACGCACCCGCCGGGTGATGGCCCGCGTGGCCGGATCGGTTTCGACCTCGCCGCTGGCGATCCGACCCGCGGTGGCCAACAGCTCGTCGCACAAGCCGGTCACGTCTTCGTAGCGTTGCTCCTGCAACATCCGGTGGGCGAAACGCAACTGGCCATGCAGCGCGCCGACGTCGATTCCCGCATCCTCGAGCGCGGCCAGACGCTGCTCGACCCGGGCGATGTGCCCGCCGGCCTCTTCCCTGCGCAGATCATCCATCGCTTCCCGCCTTCCGACCCAGCGATGCCGCTCCGTCGACCGCCATCAGCGGCCGCGCGCCCGCCCCGCGGCGCGGCACCCGACCGCGCATGGCGCGATGGAGACGAATCGCGTTTGTTCGCAAACGCACATGACGGGCCAATCACCGATGATACGCCTGCCGCGCAGGAGGGTCAACGCCCGCCGCTGCGAGGTTGACAGGGGCGCGCAAGCTCGGCCCGCCGCGTCGGCTCTGCCAGATACCGGTGCCCGGCGTTCCGGGCCTGCCGGAGCTCAGTACGCTCAGAGCGTGGCGATGCGGCGGGCCAGGGCGTCGAGCAGCGCCACGCGATCCGGGTAGGGCTGGACCCGTTCGGCGTCGACCAGCGCCTGGACCGTGCCGTCGATGCTGTTGGCCACCACCACCGCGGCGTCGATCCGCGCGCGCAGCGCGCTGGCGGCGGCGATCACCGTGCGCGCGTCCTCGTACTTGAAGGCTACCAGGATGCCGGCAAACCCCGCCGCGCGCAGTCCATCGACCAGCTTCGGCGCCGGATTCAAACAGATGTGCACCTCGGCCGCACCGGACGGCAGCTTGGCTCCAGCCGGCAGTTCATGCCACCCGCCCGCTGTATCGCGGCTGCGGATGCCACCCACGGTGTAATCGTTGATCGCGGCCGAACAGACCACCACCCCTTGTGGGTGGTCTGCGACCCAGTCGCGCACGGCGGTGTCGAGCTCACAGCGCAGTGTATAACGCCGGGCAGCGACCTCTGGGGCGGCGTCGCACGACAGCAGCAGATCGGTTGTCAACCCGCCCAGCCGACACTGCAGGGCCACGGCGGTCGCACCGCTGGCATCCACCCGCAGGTGGCGCACGGCGTCCACGGACACCCGTGGCGCGCCGCCGATAAGAAGAACCGGTCGGTTGCTCATCGCCGGGGCGGAGTATAAACAAATCGCCGCACCATACCACCGGACGCCCCATGGACGAACGCATCACAACCGGCATCGATGAATCCGTGCTCGTCGAGCAGATGGGCGATGCGCCGGTCGAGGAGCGGGCCCGGGAACTGGCCACGCGCCTGACCACCGTGTTCGAGGAGGACGGCCCCGGCGGACTGGGCATCGCCGCCTCGGCGCTGCGCATCGCCGACGTCGCACTGGCGCTCGAATCCTGCCCTGAGGAACTGCGCACCCGGCTGTTCATGGCGCTGCCCTCGAGCCTCGCGGCCGAGGTGCTCGAGGAGTTCCGGCCCGAGGTCCGCGACGACATCCTCGAAGGCAGTTCCGACGATCATCTGATCGAGATCCTCAACCACGCCGACGCCGACGACGCGATCTACTTCCTGGACAACATGGATCAGGATCGCGCCGAACGGCTGCTCGCGTGCATCGACGACTCGATCCGGACCCAGGTCGAGGAGCAGTTCGAGCTGCCCGACGAGGCCGCCGGCCACATCATGACCCGCAACGTCGTCACGCTGCGCCGGTTCATGAACGTGGAGCAGGCGCTGGCGACCGTGCGCCAGAAGGTGCACCAAGAGGAGGTCGGAGTCCTCTACGTGGTCGATGCCCGCGCGCGGCTGGTCGGAACCATCAACCTGCGTCAGCTGGTGTTCAACCCACCGCGCACCCCCTTGCCGCGGATCATGGACGCCGATCCGATCCGGGTGCAGCTGCAGACCGACCGCGAGGAGGTCGGTGGGTTGATGCAACGCTACCACCTCGATGCGATACCGGTGGTCGACAACGAGAACCGCCTCTGCGGGCAGATCACCTGGGACGACGCCTTCGACATCGTCGAGGCCGAGGCCGAGGAGGACATGCTGGCCATCGCCGGCACCGCCGAGGACCTCGACCGCGATGAGTCGATCTGGACCCGCGCCCGGCTGCGGATGCCCTGGCTGCTGATGACCGCCCTCGGCGGCTTCGTGATGGCCAAGATCATCCACGGCCGGACGCAGACCACCCTCGCCGACTTCCCCCTCCTGCTCTCGTTCCTGCCGCTGGTGCCGGCCCTCGGCGGCAACATCGGCATCCAGGCCTCCACCGTCACCGTGCGTAGCATGGCCACCGGCGAACTCAACGCAGGCACCATCTTCTCGCGCGCAATTCGCGAGGTGACCACCGGGGTGCTCCTCGCGGTGGTGCTCGCGGTCGTCTGCACCTTCGGCGCGCTGGGTATGATCACGCTCTCGGGCGGTGAACCCGAAACCGCGCTGGTGATCGGTATTTCGCTGATGTTCTCGGTGGTCCTCGCCGCCTGCTTCGGCGTGCTCATCCCGTTGATGTGCATGAAGCTCAAGATCGATCCGGCCCTCGCCGCCGGTCCGTTCATCACCATGCTCAACGACATCACCGGGGTGGGCATCTACCTCGCGATCGCGGGGCTGCTGCTCGGCTGGCTGAGCTGAGCACCGCTTCTGGCTGATCCGCAGCGATGCGGGCATCCACCGCTCGTTCTGGATACCTCAGCCGGCTTCCTTCAGAGCCCCCGCCGGCCCATCGGGCCGGCGGGGGCTCTGATAAAGTAACTGCTCAGACCTTCCTGAAGTTCTTTCTACAATTACCACAGAGGACACAGAGAACACGGAGAGAAGAAGGAGAGAATTCCAATCTGCCCTCTGTGCTCTCTGTGTTCTCTGTGGTTTATGAGGGCACAGGAATAGGCCTGAGTAGTTACCTGATAAAAACCACGTGTAACCACTCAGGCCCAACGGGCATGAGTGGTTACCTCACCTTTTTTCGGGGCCCCATCGTACGCGATGGGGTCTGGCGCCGAGTGGTGGGCGAAGCGGCTATCGCCGCAGGCGATAGCTGGCCCCAGTGGGGCCAGCGGCCCGTGGAGCGCAAG
>CAZTGE010000186.1:0-6995 GCA_964612995.1 uncultured candidatus Brocadiaceae bacterium
CAACTGCGCAGTCCACGATCACAGTACCGATATCATTCTCATCCATCTCCGTGTCGCCGCGCCTCCGTGAGAGACCTCTTCGGTGATCGAACCGCAGTAACCACTCAGGCCCAAGGGGCATGAGTGATTGCCTCGCCCTTTTCGGGGCCCCACCGTACGCGATAGGGTCTGGCGCCAAATGGTGGGCGAAGCGGGTATCGCCGCAGGCGATAGCTGGCCCCAGTGGGGCCAGCGGCCCGTGGAGCGCAAGCGCAGCCCCGCGGGCCGTCAGGCCGAGGAGCAAGTGCCGCCGGTGGGCGGATCGGCGCAGCCGATCCGCCCACGCCTGAATCTGCCTGCAGATTCAGGCGAACCACGACAAGGCCAGAGGGGTAGGCCCTCACGCAGTGAGGACCGTAGGGGCGAAGCCCCTGAGTAGTTGCTTTGGTGCTTGGTGATGGATCGGTGGAAACGGCCGGATTTGCAGGGAGATTCGTGATTCCGGCTTGTGTGTTGACGCCCTCCGGGCACCTCGCCTGGGGAGGTGTGACCGGGCGTGTCACCGCATGGATCAGGTGCTCCTGAGATAGTAGGCATGGCGTGACGGATGTCTACCGGCTTCCGGGCTTGGCTGTGGGGGGGCGCCAGGGCGACTCAAAGCTCGCCCCGGGAGCGCCGATCACCAGGTCGGCATGGCCCTCATTTGCGAGCTTTGAGTCGCCCTGGGCGGGGCGCGTGTGGTCACGGTTTTCTCATCTGGTGATCCGCCGCTTGCCGATCGGTTCCGCTCGGCAAGCGGGGGGGCGATCGCAGCGCAACCGCCGGTTGAATGATTGTCGGTGATGTCCGGTTCGGGCGTTGAGAGCGGGCCAACGGGGGGGCGGCAGACCATTGCGATGGTGGGCGCATGGATGTCTGCTGGGCTGCGCGCCGGATCTGGGACGAGGGGATGAGGCGTATTGCGGAACGGCAGGTCGGGTGAGCGCTTGGGCGCAGGGGGGCGGTGCTGACGGTATGTCCTCTTTAGGATCTGTCCTCTTAAGGATCGCGGAACGACCGAGCGGTGGTTTTCCGCGACAATGGGCCGTAGGCCCGCGGAAAACGCGGCGAAGCCGCGAACCGCGACGGAGGAGCGCGAGGTCCGCAATGCGGGCCGACTCGGGGATCCAAAGGGGCAGGGCCCCTTTGATGGGAAGGTCAGACTCGAGGCGCAGTCGGGTCTCCGCTTCGGGCGTCTGGTGCTCTGGGCGTGGTCAGGGCCAATCAGCCGGTACCGGGTGCTGGCGGCTGGGATCGGGCAGCAGCGAGCGGCCGTTGAGCTCGACCGCGCGGGTGGCGAGCTCGCCGTCGAGGTGCCAGAAGGCCTCGGCCGGGTCGCCGGTGTAGCGGTCGTAGGGGGCGGGTTGGTGCTGCGGGTGCTTGAGGTCGGCGTCGCTGAGCCAGCCGTCGGCGGCGCCGAGTTGGCGGCAGGCGATCGGGGCGCTCGGGTCTTCCGGCAGCGGGGGGATCCTGATCGCGGCGGCCTTGTGGATGAAGCGTGCGCAGTAGCGGGTGCAGTCCTCGTTCCAGCTGGTGTGGTGGCCACCGGCATCGTAGAGCAGGCTCATGAGGTTGTCGGGGTCCTCGCGGCGGCGGCGCAGGAGCTGTTCGCGGATCATGACCCATTGGGTCTGGTTCTGGTAGGCCGGACGGATGCCGTGCTTGCCACCGCCACCGGGGCCGTACTGCTCGAGTTCGCCGTTGATCGCCAGAAACGGAACGCCGGCGAGGCTGGTGCGTTCGGGGCGCAGATGCTGGTGCATGTTGCCGCTCTTGATGTGGATCACGCCGATGACCCGTTGCGGGGCCCAGTAGGCGACATTGCGGGCGAAGATGCCGCCGGTGGAGTGGCCGATGGTGAGCAGCGGGGCGGTCACGAGGTCCGGGTGGCCGGAGAGCTCCGCGAGTCGCTCGATGTAGTCCTGCATCCGCTCGGGTGCGTCCTCGCGGGTGAAGGTGCTGTCGAACTGGCGGATGATGGCGAGGCCGTTGCGCGCGGCGGTGTAGCGGATGCGCCGGCTTTCGGCGAGCTTGGAGCCGATGACGATGTGGTCGCAGAGCACGATGCCACGCAGGCGGGGCGTGCCCGGCGGCAGCCACAGCGACACCTTGCCGGGTGAGCGCGGCTTGCCGTTCTTCTTCGGCGGGCGGGGCAGCTCGAGTTCGTTATGCCAGCGCGGGCCCTTGCCCAGCACCGTGGTGTAGAGCGTTTCGATCTGCTGGTCGAGCTGTTCCAGGCGAGCGCTGAGCGTGGCCTGCTGTTCGCGCAGGGTCTCGGCTCCGGGCGCGGCGAAACCGGCCGTGGGCAGGGCGTCGTCGAGCTCGCGTCGGGCCTGGCGCAGCTGCTTGGCGGCGTCGCGCAGCTGGGGGATCTGCTTCATGGCCGGTCGTTCTTCGTCGAGGATCACCTGCCAGAGGGCCTGGTTGAGCGGCTCGACCGCAGGGTTGTGGCGCCACTGGTTGTAGGTGGTGTCGATGGCCGCTTGCACACGATCGCGTTGCTTGTGCAGGCCGGCAAGGCGGGTCATCGCCGCGAAGTCCAGCTCGTCGCTGAGTGCGACGGCGTCGATCTGATCCGCCAGTTCGCGCAGCCGCGTCTGCAGCCGTTGCCAGTTCGGATCTCCGGCCAGCAGGGCGGCGGTCTTGGCGTTGCGCGCGGTCAGGGCGGCATCGCGGCGGGCGCGGATCGCCTCGAGGTCGCTGCCGGCCTCGAGCTGGGCGATCGTGTTCTCGGCGGTGGTCACGGCTGCGCGGGCTTCGTCGAGCGCGGGGTCCGCACCCGGTTCGAGCCGTTCGCCAAACAGAGTGGCTACCGCGGTGAGTTCGCGTTGTTCGCGCAGGATCGCCTCGCGTTCGACTTCGAGATCGTGCATCTGCCCGTGGCCGGTGTCGGCGGCGTGGAGGGCAGATGCGGCCACGCACAACACCAACAGGCCAACTGAGCAGAGGTGACGGCAGCGGGAGGGGGAAGACAAGTGCATGGGGGGGCTCGCTGTGGGTGGCGTGGGGTCATACGGCCAGCGGCGGGGGCAGGCGAACCGACGCCGGCGTCGGGCGGTGAATGGGCGCAGCTGGCTGGCAGGTGGTACCGCTGAGGCGCGGGGGCGTTGGTCGGCGGCGGTTGCGATCGCGCGCGATGCGCGTGGTCTACTCCAGCCGCAGGCACTCGTGAGTCAGATCGACCGTGAGGGTGAAGCTGGCCGTTCGATCGCCGGATACCTGCACCAGCATCCGCGCCTGTTCCGGGCTGTCGGTGGCGGGGAAGTGGACCACGTTCTCGCCCCAGTAGAGGCGTTGACGGTAGGTGGGCCGCAGTGCCGGGTAGACCACCACCTTGGTCTTGGGGATCACGCACAGGGCGTAGGCGGCCAGATTGATGGTGCCTTCGACGCCGAGATGCAGGATGTAGGCGAATGGGAGGGCGAAGAGTTCCTCGAAGGAATCTGCGTCTTCCAGATTGCAGGTGAAGGGCAGGTCGATCTGGGTGGCGTCGATGGCAGCGCGTGTTGCGAGCCAGCTGCGCGCGAGGGTCACCCGCAAAGGGATGTCTTTGCCGGTGACCGGATCGTTGCGATGGGCGCAGGCGGGGGCGAGCAGCAGCAGCGCGAGGGCCAGGAGGCAGGCCATCGCCGGGCGCGGGTGCACGACCGCGATGGTCGCGCGGAGCGACAGGGCGTTGGCGTGGCCGGGGTGCAGGCTATCGGGTCTATCGGGTGGCGTGCGCACTAGGTGAACGATAGGTCTCGGCATGGCTGCGCGCAAGCCGACGGGCATGTTCGTCGTTCGGCCGCGCGAAACGCGGGCTCAAGCCAGGCAGGGGCAGGCGGGCCAGATGAGGGTGCATCGGGCGGCGCTGCGCCGGTTCGTGCGACGTGCGGGCCTGCCCAGGTGCTCGGACGTGGTGCTTGCTCTGGAGGGCAGGCAGCTAACCTGTGATGCACGCCTGAGACGAGGAGACGCATGATGCTCAGAGACGGGGACGGGAGGCACAAGGCCGTACAGAGGTTGCTGCCAGTGGTCCTGCTGGTGTGCTGCTGCGCTGTCGTTGTGGGCCTGGAGATCGACAATCCCTATGCGGATGTCGACTGGTCACAGGCGCAGCGGCTGAAGGTCAACCTGCATACCCACACCAAACGTAGCGACGGACGGATGGAGCCCGCCGTGGTGATCGATGCCTACCGCGCGCAGGACTATGCAGCCCTTGCGATCACTGATCACAATCGGGCCACCTGGCCCTGGACCGCGTTCGGCCGCGACCCGGACGAGATCGGGATGTTCGCCATCGCCGGCAATGAGTTCTCCAACGGCCATCATCGCAACGCGCTGTTCGCGCCGGTGGCCGAAAACCCGGGCGCCGATGTCGCTCGTAGCGCGCATATGGTCGCGGCTGCTGGCGGGCTGCTGCAGCTCAACCACCCGGGACGGTACGACAAGCCGCCGCAGTGGTATGTGGATCTGATCCGCGAGCACGAGGTCATCGTTTCACTCGAGGTCTTCAACCAGGGCGATCGCTACAGGCGCGACCGCAAGCTCTGGGATGCGATCCTGGCCCGGAGCATGCCGCAGCGACCATTGTGGGGCAGCTCCAACGACGACATGCATTCCAAGGAGCACCTGTTTCGTAATTACAACATCGTGCTTGCCGAGGAGCGCAGTCTCACGGCGCTGCGAGCGTCGCTGGTCGCGGGCCGTAGCTGGTTCAGCCATGAGCCCGAAGGCAGCGGCGCGGCTGAAGCACCCCGGATCGATGCGATCGCGGTCAACGATGCGGTGATCACCATCACCGCGCCGGAGGCGCGCATCACCTGGATCGCCAACGGCGAGCGTGTGGCGGCCGGCGCCACGGTCGATGTCGCCACCCTGGTCGGCGCCGGTCTGGTCGGTGGCTATATCCGCGCCCGGCTCGAGAACGGCGATGGCGTGACCTGCACCCAGCCCTTCGGTGTCCACCGCGACACCGAGCGCTGAACGCTCGCCGGTGATCGGTCCAGGCTCACAGCCAGGGCCGCCCATACCGCACGGTGACGGATCACGACGGGTTCATCGAGTTCGACCCCGGTCCGTGCCCCGCATGCGCCTGCCGGGCCACTGTCTGGTGCTCGCGCGGTCGAGCTGCGAGCGGTCACGGCCAGGCCGTGAGGCCCTGCCTTGCCAGCGACCGGCTCCGGGTCGATACTCGTAGCGGGGGCGACTGCGCGCAGCGCAGAGCGAGCCCCCGCGAACAAAAAGCCGCGCGGGCGCCGACCGCTACAATGCCGCTTGGGGTGCGGGCTGCGCCCGCGCTATGGCTCGGGAGGGATCCGGTCATGCCGATCGAAACTGCGCTGGCGTTGCTCGCGATGATCGCCGCCATCATCGCGGCGGTCCAGGAAGGCAACGACCGGGCGATCAAGTCGACCGCGATCGTGGTCGCCCTGCTCGAGGCGATGGCCGCCGCCCGGGCCTATGTCGACTTCTTCGAGGACCATCTCTACGGCGTGCTGTGGATGGTGGTCACCGGAACCGCCGCGGTCGGCGCGCTGATCCTGGTGATCAAGTTGAAGAACCGGGTGGTGGGCACCTGCGCGATCTGCGGCGCAGGCTTGTTGGCCCTGATGGCGATGGAGGCGATCCGCACCTGAAGCGGGAGCAGGGTCCGCGCTGCGCGCGCGGCGCGAGCCGGGCATGGCGCCGTGCCAGTGGCCTTGGCACCTGTGCCGGGAGGGGTGCAGCACTGGGGGCGGCTGAGACTGCGATGTCGGTGTCACCGGCCGGCATGCGGCGCGGAATCGGGGATCAGTTGCAGGGGGGCCAGTCGGCGCCGAGTGTGTCGAAGCGGCGGCGGATGCGCTCGCGCATGGTCGTGCTCAACGGGCCGCGGGCCACGGCAGCGTGGTTGGCGGCGCGGTGAGCCGGATCGGCGCTGCCGACGATCGCGCAGTGCACGCCGGGTACGCTCAGGGTGAAGCGCAAGGCGAGTTCGGCCATGTCGCCGCAGCCGTGATCCTCCGGGGCGAGGTCCAGGGCGGCGAATCGTTCGACGTAGGCCCGCCAGGCGGGGTGGGCGCCATCGGGGGCGCCGATGCAGCGCCAGGCGGCGTTGGCGATCGGCTTCTTGGCGATGACGGCGACGCCACGCTCGCGGCACCGGGGCAGGACCTGGACGATGTTGCGCTGGTCGGCGAGGTTGATCGAGCACTCGATCACCTGCACCGCCTCGTGTCCCGCCGCCCAGGCCGCGGCCGCGCCGTCGCCGGAATACCCCACCCAGCGGAGCTTGCCCTGCGCGCGGGCGCGCTCGAGCACGCCGAGCGCCTCGCCGCGCTGGAGCGGCTCGACATCGTAGCTATGCAGCAGCATCGCGTCGAGATGATCGGTCCGCAGACGCTCCAACGCGGCATCGATGTCGTCCATCGTGATCGGCCGCGAACGTGCGACGCCGTCATTACCGATGGCGTGATGGCCGCATTTGCTCACCAGCAGGAAGTCCTCGCGCCGATGGGCGAGCCACTGGCCGAGGAACTGTTCGTGGCCCGGATAGCAGGCGGCGGTGTCGACTAGATTGCAGCCGTTGTCCAGCGCCTGTTCGACCACGCGCGCCGCGGCGCTCGGGTCGGACTCGACCGCGATGGCGCCGATGCCCAGCGGCGCGACCAGGGCGCCGGTTGCGCCGAATGCGATGCGTTGCATGGCAGCAATGGTCGGCGTGGGTGCAGCGGCGCAAGACCGCTGTGACCTTCCCATCAAGGTCCCCGCCGGCCCCCAGGGTCGGCGGGGGCTTTGAAGGAAGCGTCGAGAGTGACGCGTCCCTCAAAAAGCCAGAAGCGCCCATCCGCAGCGCCAGCCAGGCCTGGCTGGGCGACCGGCCGACAGAGGAGCGGTTTTCTGCGAAAATGGCGCGTAGCGCCGCAGAAAACGCCAGCGCAGCTGGCGAGTGACGACAGAGGCGCGTGGGGGGCGGAGCCGGTATCGCGAAGCGATAGCAGGCCCCGGTGGGG
>CAZTGE010000187.1:0-6951 GCA_964612995.1 uncultured candidatus Brocadiaceae bacterium
CGATGGGGCCCCGAAAAAGCGCGAAGTAACCACTCATGCCCGATGGGCCTGAGTGCTTACCACCCGAACAGTTTCGTGCGCCTGTTCACGCGGTGCATCGGTGTGCCGCCACATCGTTGCGTGCTGCTCGCGCGCCTCGATCACGCGATCCACGTTATCCTGCATGGCGATCTGGACATCGATACCATCGCCGGTCTGTGGGGATTCACAGACCGGCGGCATCTGACGCGGACCATGCGCCGGCACCGTGCGGTCAGCCCCGGCGAGTTGCGCCGTCGCCTGCAGCGTATTCCATTCCCCCGGAAAAGTGCGCATGACCCTGCGCGCTTTTCCAGGGGAATGGAATGGGGGCGTGGCGGGGGCGACTGCGCGCAGCGCAGCGCAGAGCGAGCCCCCGCGAACAAAAAGCCGCGCGGGCGCCGACCGCTACAATGTGCCTTGGGATGCGGGCGGCGCCCGCGCTATGTTGTAGGGGTGCGGGACTCGCTCGTGAGCCCCAGACCGGGCGCGGCGTTGTTGCGCCGCGCCCGGGCCGGCGTCGGCTCAGCTGTCCTCGATCGGCACCGTGAGGAATCGCAGGACGTGATCGAGAAGGTGCTCGAGGCCTGTGAAGCTGGCCGCGTCCGTGTCCGTTTCGATGGTCTGCGGGTCGCCATCGTCGCAGGTGACTTCGATCGGCTCGACCAGCGGTGAGACGGTGATCACCACGGTGCGGTGTCCGTCCGCATCGGCGTCGAGGATGGTCACCAGGACGCTGTCCTTGGCCCCGGGCAGGCAGCCCGAGATGCTCGGCAGGGAGATGGTGAAAGTCTCCGGGCCTTCGACCGCGTCGTCATCGAGCAGGGGGATGTCGAGGTAGCGTTCGCCGCCTTCGCCCGCAGGCCAGCTGGGGAAGGCATCGAGCGCATTCTCGAAGTCCTCGTCCTTGACGGCCGAGCGCCCGGTCAGGCGTGCGATGGCCGAAGCTGAACCGGCCTCGGCGCTGACATCGCGCCGGACCAGCGTCACGCGCAGGACCTCGCCTTCGCTGCCGCTGGCGGTGGTGGCGGTGAATTC
Source organism: uncultured candidatus Brocadiaceae bacterium (assembly GCA_964612995.1). Classification (GTDB taxonomy): domain Bacteria; phylum Planctomycetota; class UBA11346; order UBA11346; family UBA11346; genus SLQH01. The sequence goes on from CAZTGE010000187.1 coordinate 1,057, forward strand.
CAGCACGCCGCCCGGGTTGTCGTTGGCATCGATGACCACCTGGCAGCGGGCATCCGCGAGCACGGTGTGCGCGCTCGCCCGGCCCGCGAGCAGCTGGAAGTCCTCGGCCCGTTCGCTCGCATCGTCGTCGACCGTGGACACGGTGACGGTCTTGACGCTCTGGTCGCCGGCTGGCCATGTGAGCGTGGTGATCGAGTGGGGGAAATCCTCGGGATGCTGCGCGCTGCCGCGGCTGGTGGCGATGTCGACGCTCGCGGCCCCATCGCCACCGCTGCGACGCAGTTCGAGGACCACGTCATCGCCTTCCTCGACGACAATCTGTGAGTCCAGCATTTCGATCACGCCGCCGTGGTCGTTGCCGAGGATGGTGACCGTGGCGCTGTCGATGCCGAGGGTGGCACCGCCGGTCGCCTCGAGCAGCTCGCAGGTCAGGGTCTCATCGTCCTCGCCGATCGCATCGTCGGTGATGGGGATGCGGACCAGGCGCGAGCCGGTCTCGCCATCGGCCCAGCTGAGGACCTGGTCGATCGCGGTGAAATCGCTCGCCCCGGCGCTGCCGACGAGGCTGCGACAGCGGACGGTGGCAGCGCCGTCGCCGCCATCGCGGCGCTCGACGGTGAGCGCCGCGAAGCCGCCCTCGACCGCGTTCACGGCCGAGGCGTGCAGGCTCAGTACGCCGGGGGACGATTCCGCGCTGGCGCTGCCCGTCGCAGTCCAATGCACCGTCGCGGCGTCGGGATCGTTGCTGCTGGCGGTGATCGCCGCCGACCAGCTGGCGGCGGTAGGGGTGATATCCAGCACCAGCGTCGCCGATGACAGGGGCAGCACGGTCTCCGGATCGTTGCTGAGCACCGCCTCACAGCCATCCGTGCTCAGCGACCAGCCGCTGCAGCTCAGGGGCACGCTGCCGCGGTTGGTGAGCGTGTAGACGACGCGCTCGGCATGGCCCTGGCGGGTGCCGGTGACGGTGTCGTCGTCGCCCTGGGCGATGTCTGCTGCGCCGCGTCGCACGGCCAGGGTCGCGGTCTCGGTCTGGCCATGGGGGAGGATCTCGATCGCGTTGACCGCGGCCGGGGCGCTCGCCTCGGCGTTGCGCGCGAAGGTCAGATCGAGCACGCCATCGGTGACGGAGATGTCGGTGAAGGTCTGCACCAGGGCCGTGCGGCGGTCGCCGGCTTCGGCCCATGCGTCCAGGGCGGTGGCGAGGCGTGTGCCCTCGATGTCGATGTCGAGCAGGCTCTCGCCGGGGTTCTTGACCTTGTCGGTATCGGCGACGGCGAGGTGCACGCGCACGTCGAAGGAGCCGTTGCCGAGCGGTACCGTGTACCGGCAGGGCTGGTCGACCTTGTCGATGCGGATGAAGGATTGATAGAGCAGGTCCTCGGTGGTCCCGGCGATGCCATCGTTCTCGAAGCGCGTGCTGCCGCCGTTGCGACCCCAGGTGCCGCTGGCGTAGCCCTGGTCGTACAGCCAGCGGTGGCCGGCGGCGTCGAAGTAGTCGGCATCATCGCTGGTGTATTCACCGTCCGCCTTGCGCGAGCCCTGGTGGTAGCCGCAGTTGATCCGCAGCGGCCGGCCCGGTTGCGGGGCGACGCGGATCTCCGCGGTGGTCTGCCACCTGCAGGCCTGATAGGCGTCGCTGACCACCAGCATCGGCTGGTAGCGATGCGGCACCGGGTAGTGGTGTTGATGGCTGGCAGGGTCGCTCATCAGCACCGCTTCGCCGGCGCCATCGTTGTAGCCATAGGGAAACAGCTCATGGGTGGCGATGCCGTCGGCGTCGCTGGCGCTCGCGCTGAAGGTCACGCTGCCGCCGCAGGCGACCTCATCGCTGGCCGCGCTGAAGCTGTCGATGGTCGGCAGGGAGTTGCCGGTGAAACAGGAGGGGGTCTTGGTCACGGTGAGGTCGCCGTAGGACTGCACCGGATAGCCGAAGGTCTCGACGAAGACGCGCCCGAGGCTCTTACCGTTGTTCCAGCCGACGCGGAAGAGGCTGCTGGCTGAGAGATCTTCGGCGCAGGCGAAGAGGGCGCCGCCGTGGCGGCTGAACAGCGACCGGGCGCACATGCCGCCGATCTCGTTGACATTGCACGAACCGATGGCGTAGATGCGGATCTGGTTGGGCCGGCTGTAGAACGAGCCCAGACCCCCGACTTCGGTACTGTTGCCGCTCTTGAAGCCGTGTGCCGCGGCGATGAAGTACTCGCCGCCGGTATCGTAGATGTTCGACATGTTCTTGCCGACGTAATCCGACTCGGCGTAGAGCTCTTCGATGTGGTGGCCCCAGAGGGTGTCGAGCCGGCTGTCCTCGCCGTAGAAGGCATCGTAGACGGTGCGATCCTTGAAGTCGCCCGACAGGGCCCAGTAGCCGATGTCGGGATAGCGGCTGGCCCCGCAGCGCCAGGCGTGGAGATGGTCGAAGTACCGGCGCAGCATGGTGACCCGGTCGGCGTGGACGGCGTGTTCCTTCTGGTCGAGGGCGTCGATGCGCGAGGCCCAGATGTCCGGCTCCAGACCCGGCCCCTCGGGTTTGGGGGTGAAGATGTCGAGATACCAGAAGGCGTCGTCGAGCCAGCTGTAGTGGTTCGTCGTTCCTCCAGACTCGAGGCTGTAGACCGGCGAGGGGAAGCGGCCGATGAAGAGGACGCCCTCCAGGCTGGCGGATTGCCCGTGCAGGTCGCGCAGGTGTTCCCAGATCGCGATGACGTGAGCGTTGTCGTTGCGGGTCTCGAGCTGATCGACCGGCCAGGTCTCGACCAGGGGCTGGTAGCCGCTCGCAGACAGGTCCGCTTCCCAGGTGGCGAGCTGATCGTGCAAGGCCGTGTGGAGATCGGCCCGGACCAGGGCGAGCACGCGTGGACGGGCTGGCTCTGCACTCCAGGCGATGGAAGAAAAACAGGTCAGGCAGGTGAGCAGGGCGAACAACAGGCGCATGGCGCGGGTCCTCGATGATAGGGAGACGGGGGACAGGCCTGCGGCACGCACTGCGCGCCGCATCTGGAGCCGATCTGTTGCCACCTGTTGCCACGAGCATGCCAGCGACGAGCGCGTAGCCGGCCCGATTGCGGGGAGGGGACTGCGGGGGAGCGGGCCCGATCCATAAGGCCCGTTCGAACAGCTGCTTGGATCAGCTGGGTAGCGTGTGAGATGGATCCGCGGGTGGCGGGTTCCGGCGGTTACTGATTGTGCTCATGCGGAATGCCAGCACACTGTTTTGCATTCAGTATGAGTTCACAATGAATCCATCCACGGACGTGCTCGATCACCTGTTGCTCGCCAGCGTCAATCGCGCTTGTTTCGATCGGCAGGCCCTGCGGTCGGCCCTCACGCGGGACCCGGCCCTGGAGGCGGTGGTGGCGGCCTGCTGGCCGCGAGCGATGGGGGTGGCGCCGGAGGCCCGACCGGATCCGCTTCCTGCGATCGACGCCTTTCTCGCCACCGCGAGCGGGGCGGCTCAGGATCTGGCCCTGCTGCTGAGCGCCGATCGCGCGATCCAGCAGCGCCGCCATGCCCTTGCTGCAGCCCGGTTGGCCCTGCTCGACGGCCGCGCCACCAGGCCGCAGACGGCGCCCTGGCAGATCGCCGAGAACCATGTGCGGGCCAAGCTGGCCATGCGCCGTGGCGAGGTCACCGCGATGGCGCGGTGGCACGCGGCGGCGGTGGCGGCGGCAGAGGCCCACCCCGAAGTCGGCGATCCACTGCGTGAACTGGATCTGCGCATGCGGTTGATGACCCATCGCTGGGACGGGTGCGACGCGATCCTCGCCGAGCTCGATCGCGGCGCCGCGACCGCGACCGGCATCGGGCATCGGGCGCTGCTGTGGCGTGCGTGGCTGGCGATCGAGCAAGGGCGTGCGGCAGACGCGCTCGCTTTGATCGCGGATCATCGTCGGGCCCCCTGGGCCTATCTCCTGCGTCTGGTCGCCGCGGCCCAGCTACAACGCTGGCCGACGGTCGAGGACCTGTTGGCCCACCCGCCCGGCGACGATGCCAGCGATCCGATGATCCTCGGCTACCGCGGCATGGTCCGCTATCTCGCCGGGCGCCTGGACGATGTCGCCGGTGTCCTCGCGCAGCTCAGCCTGAACGATCGTGAATCGACGCTGTTCCTGACCACCCTGCACCTCGCGCTGAACACGGCTCTGGCCAATGGTCGCGGCGCCCAGGCGCGACGCCTGCTCAGCCGTATCGACCCGCACGCCGACTTGCCGTCGTATCACCTCGAGTGGGCTCGCCTCCACCGCCTGGAGGGCGATGAAGACGCCGCGGCGGCGCGTTTCGCGCAGCTGGTGGCCAGCCAGCGACCGGCTTACATCGCCTGGCGTCTGCAGTGGGCGCACGAGTTGGCCAGCCACGCCCTGGTGGCATGGTGGTGGCCGCATTGCCAGAGCGGCGGCGTCGCGCGGCGGCTACCGGCCCTGCCCCCACCCCAGATGGCACCGGCAACGCCGGCCGGAGATGCCGAACCGGTGCTCGTGGGTGATGACCCCGCCATTCGCGACGCGCGTGAACGCATCGCCCTGTTCGCCCCTCGCAGCGAACCCGTGCTCATCAGCGGCGAGACCGGCACCGGCAAGGAGATCGTCGCCCGGCTGTTGCATCGCGCGGCGTGTCCCGACGCGCCCATGGTGAGTGTCAATTGCGCTGCCATTCCCGCCTCCCTGGCCGAAGCCGAGCTCTTCGGCCACGTACGCGGTGCATTCACCGGGGCCGAGCGCGCCCGCGGTGGTGCCATCGCCGCTGCCGGTGACGGCGTGTTGTTCCTCGACGAGATCGCCTCGCTGCCGCTGGCACTGCAGGGCGTGTTGCTGCGCGTGCTCGAAACCGGCGACTACCGCCCGGTGGGCGGAGACCGCAACCGCCGCCTGCGCGCGCGCGTCATCGCCGCCTGCGATGCAGACCTCAGCGCGGTGGTGGCCGAGGGACGGCTGCGCGCCGATCTTCTGTACCGCCTGCAGCGGCTGACCATCGACCTGCCTCCGCTGCGCCATCGTCCCGGAGACATCGCGGCCCTGGCGCAGCATTTCCTGACCCGCTTCGGCTTCGCCGGCCCGTCGGAACTCGATCGCTCGTTGTTGCGCCACTGGCGCCGCCATCCCTGGACCGGAAACGTTCGCGAACTGCGCAACGAGGTCGAACGCATGGCCATCCTCCACGGCGACGAGCGCCGCTTCACCGTGGCCCACTCGACCATCGCCACCGGTGCTGCCGGGCTGGCTCGCCCAACCTGCCGGCAGCCGCCGGTGGTCGGAGCCACCGCTGCCCGGCGTGAGCGGATCGTCCGCCTCGCACACAAGCAGGGGCATGTGACCCGCAAGGCGGTGATCACGGCCACTGGATGCGCGCCGGCGACAGCGCAACGCGATCTGAGTGCGCTCGTCGCAGCGGCACGGCTGCGTCGCGTGCGCCCCGGCATCGGGGTGCGGTTCGATTACTTCGTGCCCACCGATACCGGCGCCGCCGCGTCTGCGACCGATTGACGCTCGGTCGAAGGGACGTGCACAGCGTATGTCGCCACTGCGGTGTGTGCGAGGCCCACCCGCTGCTGGTGGCCACGGAGCGAGCAGGTGCGTGGTGCCGGCATCGAACCAGTCGAAGGCGTGGCTGGCGGTGTCGCGGTACTCGTTGCCCGGTGGCGGGCTGCATCCCCACTATGGTAGCCTCTCATGATTTCTCCGTGTCTTTGTGCCTCTGTGAGAAAAAAGGATCGAACGTAACCACTCAGGCCCATCGGGCATGAGTGGTTACCTCGCCTTTTTTCGGGGCCCCATCGTACGCGATGGGGTCTGGCGCCGAGTGGTGGGCGAAGCGGGTATCGCCGCAGGCGATAGCTGGCCCCAGTGGGGCCAGCGGCCCGTGGAGCGCAAGCGCAGCCCCGCAGGTCGTCAGGCCGAG
>CAZTGE010000188.1:0-6743 GCA_964612995.1 uncultured candidatus Brocadiaceae bacterium
GGGCTGCGCTTGCGCTTACGCGGGCCGCTGGCCCCACTGGGGCCAGCTATCGCCTGCGGCGATACCCGCTTCGCCCACCACCCGGCGCCAGACCCCATCGCGTACGATGGGGTCCCGAAAAAGACCGAGGTAACCACTCAGGCCCATCGGGCCTGAGTGGTTACCGGGCTAGGACCTTGTCACTCGGCCACCACCATTTCGCTTGTCATGGGGTTGTTGGCGGCGAGTGACCTATGCGGTTGCAAAGACCGATCCTGCGGTTGCAAAGGCCGATCCGCTCCGTATTACGATTCCTCAATTCGTGATACGGAGCTCCCATGCCAATCCGCGCCCGAACCAGTGTCCTCCCCATCCTGATGGCCGGTATGACCGTATCTGCCGTGGTCGCTGCAGAAGGGGGCGCCGAGGCCGAGGCGACGATCGTCGTCACCGCGACCCGCACGGATCGCTCGGTGCGGGACCTGCCGGTCGCGGGCTCGGTCGTCGACCGCGAACGCATCGAACTCTCGCCCGCCGTGAACATCGATGACGTCCTGCGCTTCGAGCCGGCGGTCGACATGAAGCGGGTGCTCGGCCCGGCCGCGGCCATCCCCGCCAATTTCTCCCTGCGCGGCGTGCCGGGGCCGAACCGCGCATTGCTGTTGATCGACGGGATCCCGACCAACGGCGCCGGCACCGGGTTCACGTCCTTCAACGCGGTACCGTTGGCGGCGGTGCGCCGGGTCGAGGTGGTGCGCGGACCGTTCTCGGGTCTCTACGGTGCCAACGCCTTCGGCGGGGTGGTCAATGTCATCACCGAAGATGGCGAGGAGGCGCTCGCCGGCAGCCTGCGCGTCGGTCGGGGCGATGAGGGCTACGGACGCGCCAGCGCGACCGCAGGCGGGCCGATCGGCGACTGGCGGCTGCACGCCTCGGCCGGCCATGTGCGTATGGACAACTACCGCTTCCGTGACGAGGAACTGGACCGCGACCCCGTGTTCACGCCGCCCGGGCCCATGGGCAGCTTCCAGGGCTGGCGCGAGACCGACGAAGCGGTGGAGAATCGCGATTACGAGGATATCAACGCCCGCCTCAAGGCGACCTGGCGCCCCACCCCGGAGCGCGAGCTGGTCCTCCAGGCACGGTTCTTCGATCGCGATACGGGTATCGGCGTCAGCGACATGCTGACCAGCGAGCGCGAGGCGGTGAGCGAGGACACGCGCGTGACCCTCGGCGCGTCCTGGCGCATGGCGTTGCGCGAAGAACTCGATTGGCGCTGCTCGGCCTACTGGCGCCACGGCGAGGACGTGCTCACCCATCAGACCCAGTACGTGGAGCCGGCGGCGACGCCGCCGTTCTTCCAGACCACCGCCTACGCCCAGACCGAGGCCGAGAGCAGCGTCGACGAGTACCACGCCCAGACGCAGGCCGACTGGCGTGTCGGTGCCGATCACGCGCTGAGCGTCGGTGTCGACCTGCTGCACAACGCAGCCGACTTCGACCACATCGTCGACATCGATACCGGCGAGCCGATTCCCGGATCCGCCAGCGCGGATGAATCGGTGACCACCATCGGGGTCTATGTCCAGGACGAGATCCTCGTCGGCGAGGACATCACCGTCATCCCGGCCCTGCGCTACGACCACAACAGTGCGTTCGACGGTTTTCTCTCGCCGCGGCTCGCCGCCAGCTGGCGCGCGCGCGATGTGCTCACGCTGCGCGCTTCGGTCGGCCGCGCGTTTCGCGCCCCGATGCTGAGCGAGCTGTACAAGCCCGACTGGAGCCAGACGTCGAGCGTCAAACTGCGTCCGAATCCCGACCTCGATCCGGAGACGATCTGGGCCGGTGACCTTGGCGCCGAGTACCGGCCGACCGACGCGATGACCCTCGGCATCGACATCTTCCATAATGAGATGGACGACCTCATCGCCACCCAGGTCGACGAGACGGTGATGACCAACGCCGGCCCCATTTTCATCAACAATTACGTCAATATCGACGAGGCCAGCTCCACGGGGGGCACGGCCACGGTCTCCTGGAGGCCGTCGTGCGATCTGAACGTCAACGCCAGCTACACCTTCCAGGATACCGAAAGCGGCGATGCCGACGAGGAACTCGATCACCTGCCGCGCCACAAGGCCGTGGTGCACCTGCAGGCCGGTCGCAGCTGGGGCGACTGGCGCGTGGAGGGCGGTCTGAGCGAGGCCTGGGTCGGCGAGCGCTCCTACCAGCCCTACGGCCCGCCGGGCACGCCGCGCTACGAGTTGGACGACTATTTCCGCACCGATGTGCACGCCCGCGTGGTGTGGCGGGAGGATTACTGGCTCGGTGCCTCGGCGCAGAACCTCTTCGATGCCGACTACGAGGAGAGCGGTGGCACCTATGCCACCGGCCGCATGCTGCTCATCGAGGGCGGCGTGAGCTGGTGAGCACGCCGACGCGCTTCCTGTTCATCATCAATGCCGGTGGTGGGCCGCAGCTGGCCGCCGGAGCCCAGCGCCTGCGCGCGGCGCACGGCGATGTGGTCCGGGTGGAGGCGCTGGATACAGACGCCGCGGCGCGCGACTCCGGCCGGCTGCGCTCGGCCATCGCGTGCGCCGACATCATCGCCGTCGACGTGCGCGGCGGCGGGCCCGTCCTGGGGGTCATCGCCGCCGCCGTCGACCCCGCCCGCCACACGGTGGTGGTGCTCGCCGGCGGCGGGCCGGAGCTGATGGGCCTTACGCGCATGGGCTCCTTCGTGATGGCCGACCTCGCGCGCCGCCGCCGCGGTGGCGGTGCTCCCGGCAAGCCCTTGCGCATGCGCCGCGCCCGGCGCCTGATGCGTACGGTCGAGACCCTGGGCCGCGTGTTGCCGGTGGGCAAGCTGAAACACGCCCGGCTGTGGGCGTGCGCCATGCGCTACTGGACCGAAGGCGGCGAAGACAACGTCGCGCACCTGCTGCAGATGCTCGTGCGCCATTACGGCGCCGCGCGCTTGAGGGAACCGCCGGCGCCGCAGGTCTTCGGCGTGCACGGCCTGGTCGATCCCGTGACCGGCCGACGCTACGACGACGAAACGGCCTACGCGCGCGCCTGTGCCCACGCCGCCGGGCGACCGCGCGTGGCGCTGGTGCTCTACGGCGGCATGCACCACGCGCAGAGCCTGGTCGCCGCGCGCGCCCTGGCCGAAGCGCTGATCCGCGCGCACGGCTGCGATGTCCTCGCCATCTACGCCGAGGCCGGCGCGGCGGTGGCGGCGCTGCAGCGCTGGGCGAGCGATGGCGCCGACGGGCCGGGAGTGCAGGCGGTGGTCACCTGTCGCTGGTTCCGTCTCGGGAGTTTCGGCGACGCCGACGAGGAGGCGGCGGTGCGCCTGCTCACGCGCTGGAACGTGCCGCTCTACAACGCCTGTCCGCTCTACAACCGGCCGCTCTGCGAGTGGGCGGCGAGCAGCGCGGGCCTCGGCCCGGTGCAGGCGCTCACCACCGCGATCATGCCCGAGGTCGACGGCGCCACCGATCCGCTGCCGGTGGTCGCGCTCGATGCCGAGCGCGATCACGGCGGCATCGCGGTGCGTGACACCGTACCCATCGCCGCCAACGCCGCGCTGCTGGCGGGGCGCATCGCGCGGCGTCTGCAGCTGGCGCGCACGCCTGCAGCGCAACGGCGCGTGGCCATCGTCGTCTACGACTACCCGCCCGGCGAGGAGAACCTCGGCAACGCCGCCTATCTGGATGTCTTCGCCACCGTCGCGCGCCTGCTCGCGCGCCTGCGCGCGGCGGGCTACACGGTCGACGGCGCGCCCGACGCCCAGGAGCTGATCCGCCGCTTCGTCGACGACGGCCTGGCCAACGACCCGCGCTGGCAGGGTGCGCGCGATGGCGCCGGGGTGCGGCTCGCGCCGGAAGCCTACGCGCCGCTGCACGCGGGCCTGAGCGACGCGCAACGCATCGACGCGCGCTGGGGCGCGGCGCCGGGGGCGATCATGCGCGAGGAGACCGGCGCGCTGGTCCTCGGCCTGGTGGAGTACGGCAACTGCTGCGTGGTGGTGCAGCCGGCGCGCGGCTGGCACGACGACCCCGCCGCCCTGGTGCACGACGACGCCCTGCCGCCGCACCACCAGTACGCCGCCTGCTACCGCTACCTCGACGAGCACTGGGGCGCCGACGCGCTGATCCACATCGGCACGCACGGCACGCTGGAATTCCTGCCCGGCAAGGAGCAGGGACTGTCGGCCGCCTGCTGGCCGGTCGCCCTGCTCGGAGCCGTGCCGCATCTGTATTATTATCACGTGGTCAACGTCAGCGAGGCCAGCATCGCCCGCCGGCGCAGCCTGGCGACGCTGGTCAATTACGATTCGCCGCCCTGCGCCTGCGCCGGGCTCTACGACGACCTGGCCGCTCTCGAGGACCTGCTCGCCGAACACCACGAGGCACGCGGCCTCGACCCGCAGCGCGCCGCACGGCTGGAGGCGCGGCTGGCCGAGGCCGCGGCGCCCCTCGGCCTGGACGGCGAGCCGACGCGCATGTCCGAAAGCCTGGCCCGCGCCCGCCGCGCGCTGATCCCGCAGGGCCTGCACGTCCTGGATGCCGACCCCGGCGAGGAGGCGCGCCTGGCCTGCGCCGCCGGCCTGCTACGACGCGACGAAGCGGACCGCCCCTCGCCCTTGCGCCGTCTGGCCGCGGCGCACGGCGAGGACCTCGCCGCGCTGCTGCGCGATCCCTGGCGCGAACGCGACGGCCGGCGCGTCGATCTACTCGCCGAGCTCGATGCTGAACTCGGTGCGCTGGTGGCCGCGCGCCGTCGCGGCGAGGCCACCGCAGACGCCGCGGCCATCGATGCTGCCCTGGCCGCCGCCGATGCGCGCTGGCGCGACGACGAGGCCCGCGCCCTGCTGCGCGCCCTCGACGGCGGCTACGTCGTTCCCGGCATCGGCGGCGACCCGCTGCGCGATCCGGCCGTGCTGCCCACCGGCCGCAACAGCTTCCAGTTCGATCCGCGCCGCGTGCCCTCGGCCGCGGCGATGGCGCGCGGGGCGCAGATCGCCGCGGCGACCATCGCCCAGCACACCGCCGCCAGCGGCGCGCCGCCGCGCCAGGTCGGCGTGATCCTGTGGGGCTTCGAGACCGCCAAGACCCGCGGCGAGACCGTGGGGCAGGTGTTCGCCTACCTCGGCGTCGAGCTCCTGCCGGGCGCCAATCCCTTCCATCGTGAACTGCGCGCGATCCCGCTCGCCGATCTCGGCCGGCCGCGGGTCGACGTGCATATCCAGATCTGCGGTTTTTTCCGCGACATGTTCGGCACTGTGGTCGAACTCATCGACCGCGCGGTGACCCTGGTCGCCGCGCTGGACGAGGACGACGCCGCCAATCCGGTGCGCGCCCACACCGCCGCCGCGCGCGCGGCCCTGGACGCCGCCGGCGAGGATGCGGCCCTGGCCACCGCCCGCATCTACGGCCCACGCCCCGGCGAGTACGGCACCCGCTGCACGACGCTGATCGAGGGGGCGAGCTGGCAGGACGAGCAGGAGATCGTCGACACCTTCACCGCCTCCATGGATCACGTCTACGCCCGGGGTGTCCACGGCGTGCGCAGCCGCGCCGGCTTCACCGCCCGCGTCGGCGCGACCGAGGTGGTCAGCCAGGTGCGCGACAGCGTCGACTACGAGTTCGTCGACCTCGACCACTACTACGAATTCTTCGGCGGTCTGGCCCGCACCGTCGAGGCGGCGCGCGGCACCACGCCGACGATGCTGGTCTCGGACACCACCGGCGAGGAGGTGCGCACCGAGTCCGTCGGCGCCGCGCTCGGCCACGGCGTGCGCACGCGTCTGGTCAACCCGCGCTGGATCGAGCCCTTGCTGCAACACGCGCATCACGGCGGGGCTAAGATCGCCGACCGCGTGCAGTACCTGGTCGGCTTCGCCGCCACCACCCACGCCACCGAAGACTGGATGTTCGACGCGGTGCACCGGCGCTACGTCGAGGACCCGGAATTGTTCGCGCGCCTGCGCGAGAACAACGCCTACGCCGCCGAGCAGGTCGTCGCCCGTCTGCTCGAAGCCGATCGTCGCAATTACTGGGATGCCTCGGACGCACAGCGCGCGCTGCTGCAGCAGCGCTACCTGGAGATCGAAGGCGGCATCGAAGAGGGGATCGATCATGGACGCTGAGAGCAGCACCGCAGACGCGACCGACGCGACCGATGGCGGGATCGTTCACCGAAGGCCACCACCACGCTTCGCCGCCCGCGACTACGCTTTCGCGGCCCTGATCGTCGCGGCGCTGCTGGTCGTCAACGGCGCCGTGGTGCCGCTGACCCTCGGCATCCAGATTCCCGGCATCCGCAACGCCGCCTCGGCCCCGCTGGCGAGCCTGCTGCTGGCCGTCGCGCTGGTACGTCTGCAACGCCGCGGTGCGGTGCTGCTGGTGCTCGCGCCGCTGGCGCTGCTCTATCTCGCCATCCACCCGGTCATCACCGCTTTCGTCCTGCTCGGCGCGCTGTGCACCGAGATCCTGTGCGGGCTGCCGCTGCGCGGCTACCGGAGCACACCGGCCTGGCTGCTGGCGCCGATGATCTATCAGTTGTGCAGTTTCGCCGCCGGCTCGGCGCTGGCCACCTTCCTCCTGCCGGCACAGTTCTACCGCGGCGCGGCCTGGTACCTGTGGGCCGGCATGACCGCAGCGATCATCGCCCTCAGTCTCGCCGGCGCCGGGATCGGCATCCGCCTGGCGCGCGAGCTGATCCGGGCCGGGCGCCTGCGACCGGTGGAGTGAATCTGC
>CAZTGE010000189.1:0-6674 GCA_964612995.1 uncultured candidatus Brocadiaceae bacterium
GGCCCTCATTTGCGAGCTTTGAGTCGCCCTGGCCATGCGCACGTTCAGGCCCCGACCAGTTCGCAGCCGCGGGCCTTGCATGCGGCCATCGAACCGAGGCAGCAGGTGACCCGATCGAATCCGGCGGACGCGAGGATGCTGGCGGCGATGATCGCACGATGGCCGCTGCCGCAGAAGGTCACCAGCTCGCGGTCGCGGGGCAGTTCGTCGAGGCGCTGCGGTAGCTCGCCGAGGAAGATGTGGCAGGCCTGCGGCAGGTGACCGCCCTGCCATTCGTCGTGCGGGCGCACGTCGACCACCAAGCGTTCGGCGGTGTCGGCGTCGATCAGTTCGCTGATGTGACAGGAGGGGAGCCGGGTGTAGTCGTGTCCGGCGGTCTCCCAGCTCGTCATGCCGCCGGAGAGCTCGTAGTCCAGTTGGTCGAATCCGATGCGGCTGAAGCTGGCGATCGCCGCGGCGATGCCGCCGTCGTCGACTTCGGCGCCGATCAGCCCGATCGGTCGGGCGGGGTCGAGCAGGAAGCCGGCGTACGCGGTGATCAGGCTGACGGGGATGCAGAGCGCGCCGGGTACCACCGCGCCGGCGGCGGCTTCGGGGCCGCGCAGGTCGACCGCCTGCATCCCGCGATCCCTCTGCTCGGCGAAGGTGGCCGGGCCCACCGGCCGCGGCAGCGGAAGATGCGGCAGGGGCGGTGCGCCGTCCTTGTTGTACTGTTCCATCAGTCGGAAGTACGGTGGATGCAAGGGGTGCTCGTCGCATTTGGCCGCGATGAATGCGTCCTGGTCGAGCGCGAGCAGGGGGTTGTGCTGGCGCTCGATGCCGATGGTGGAGACATCGCGCTTGGCCAGCCCGCCGCCACAGACGGAGCCGGAGCCGTGGGCGGGATGGACCATGGTCTGGTCGCCCAGAGGTAGCAGCTTGTCGTGGATGCTCGCGTAGAGCTGTTCGGCGGCGGTCTGTGCCCCGGCCGGATGCAGGTCCGTGCGGCCGACCGAGTTCACGAACAGGCAATCGCCGGTGAATACCGCCACCGCGTCGGCGCCGGTCGCGGTGTCGTCGAGTACGAAGCTGAGGCTCTCCGGGGTATGGCCCGGCGTTTCGAGCACCCGCAGGCGGCAATCGCCGAAGACGAAGCTGTCGTCCTCGTGTGCCGGCTCGCCGTAGGCGAAGTCGAGCTGGGCCCCATGATGTACGACTGCACCCGTGCGGCGGGCCAGGTCGGGACCGCCGCTGATCAGGTCCTCGTTGCGGTGGGTCTCGAAGATGCCGGTTATCGCAACGCCCTGCTGGCGGGCGATGTCGATGTAGACCTCGATGTCGCGCCGCGGATCGATCACCGCCGCGACGGTGCCCGAACCGACAACGTAGCTGTTCTGGGCCAATCCGGGGGTCTTGATGCGATGGATGAACATAAATGCTCCTTGGGCAGTGGGTCGCCGACCAGCGCCGAAAGGCGGGCCGGGGCCCTATGCTGCAATCCGTGGGTTGTGGGCGGAGGCCCACCTTAGTGCCTGCGGGGCAGGCGGAGCGCCATCGCCAGCGGATACATGTAAAGGGAGCACAGGTAGCGCGTTGGGTGAGCGCGCCGAGCTACACCCAGGTGAAGTCGGCGGCGATGGGCCGCCATGTGGGTGCGGGCGCATGCACGGCTTGCCAGAGGTAGAGTCCGCGCGCCGGTGCCTGATCGGCGGCCTGGGGCAGGCGTTGCCCCGCCAGCAGGGCGGCGAGCGTGGAGAGCGGGCAGCCGCCGCTGGCGTGGCGCACCATCAGGCCGACGAGGCTGCGGACCAGACGATAGCCGCAGCGATCGGCGCGCAGGGTACAGCGGAGCTGGCCGTCGTCCGGCTGGTCCCAGGTGAGTGCGGCGATGACGGTGCGCAGCGTGCGGCGATGGTCGCCGCGGCGCAGCAGCGCGGAGAAGTCATCGTGTTGACGGATCAGCTCTGATGCACGCCTGAGCGCGTCGAGCCCCGGGCGCCGCGGCGCTCGCCAGTGCGTGCGGCTGCGCTGCGGGTCGCGTACCCGGCCCACGTCGAGCAGATAGACATAGGTCTTCTCGCGACAGGTGGTGATCGCATCCCAGTCTGCCGCGACCGGGGCGCAGGCGGTGCAACACAGGGTCGCAGGCGCTTGATGGTTCAGGGCCTCGGCCAGGGCGATGGGGTCCCATGTGCGCGCGCAGTCGATGTGCGCCACCAGCGCGCGGGCGTGGACGCCGGCATCGAGGCGCGAGCAGGCTGTCGGTTGAACAGCGGTTTCGCCGAGCCGGTGCAATGCGCCGGCGAGCGCATCGCCGGCGGCGCGGCCGTCGCCGCAGGGCCACCAGCCCCGGTAGGCGCTGCCATCGTAGGCGAGGCGGAGGGCATAGCGAGGCATGGGCGGGGTCGGCGGGTCCGGTTCAGGTGAGCGGCGCCTCCGGCGAGCCGGCGCAGATCGGTGGGCTGCGGGTCTCGGAGATCGCCCCCAGGTCGTCGGCCGCATGCCGCAGTGCGGTGCGCAGGCCTTCGACGATGGTCGGGTGGTAGAAGGGCTGAAGCAAGAGTTCGTCCACGCTCAGGCCGCGGTCGATCGCCTGGCAGAGCAGGTGGCCGAGATACTCGGCGTCGGGCGCGACCATCTCGGAGCCGCGCAGGCGGCGGCTGTCGCGGTCGATGTAGAGCGCGAGGCGCCCCTGGTTGCGACCCATCAGGCGGGCGCGGCCCTGGTCGCTGAAATCCACCGTGCCGATGGCGATGCGATCGCGATCGAGCTCGGCGAGCGAGCGGCCGGCCACCGCGATCTGCGGATCGCTGAACACCAGCTTCAGTGGCGTGCGGCGGCAGAAGTCCTGCTGACGCTCGGCGAGGGCGTTGTGGCCAGCGATATAGCCGTCGTCAGCCGCTTCGTGCAGCAGCGGCAGCATCCCGTTGGCATCACCGGCCATGAACACACCTGTATCGCCGATGCGCAGGGCCTGCGGATCAACCGGCGGCATGCCGTGGTCATCCAGTTCCACCCCCAGGGTCTCCAGACCCAGATCGGCGATGGCGGGGCGTACACCGGTGGCGGCGATCACCGCGTCGACCCGGACTTCGGCCGCCTCGCAGCGCACGATCAGCGCGTCGTCGCCCTGCTCGATCTCCACCGCCTGGCCCAGGTGTAGCGGCATCTCCGCGCCGAGGGTGTCTGCCGCCGCGCGGGCGACCTCCGGGTCGCTCAGGCCGGCAATGGTGTCACGCATCTCGAAGCCGGTGACCTCGCGGCCGAGGCGGCTGAGCGCGGTGCCCAGTTCTATCCCGATCGCTCCGAGGCCGATCACCGCCAGGCGTGGCGGCAGGTCCTCGCGTTCGAAGATGTCCTCGCTGGTGATCACCCGCTCGCCGAAGGCACGCCAGGCCCCCGGCACCATCGGCTTGGCTCCGGTGGCCAGGATCACGGCATCGGTCTCGATGCGCAGATCCCCGACGCAGACCATCTGCGGCCCGTCGAGGCGGGCCTGGCCGATGATCAGCCGTTCGCCAGCGGCCGAGCGGGTGGTGCTGACCATGCTTTCGGTGTAGCGGTCGCGCTCGGCGCGGACGTGGCGCAGGACGCGGGGCAGGTCGCAGGCGAGGTGCTCGGAGCCGTCGATGCCGATCGCGGCGAAGCGCCGGGTACGCGCCAGGTCGTCTGCGACCGCGATCAGGGCCTTGGAGGGCATGCAGCCGACCCGGGCACAGGTGGTGCCCAGCGGGCCGCTGTCGACCAGGTAATAATCTTCTGTGCGCTTGCGTACTTCGCGCAGCGCGGCGAGGCCGGCGCTGCCGGCGCCGACGATCACCACCGCGGCGCGGCGGGTGTCCTGAGGCATGGGTGCTCCGTCGTGCTTGCCTGTGGCTCAGGCCACGATCACGGTGTCGTCGAGGTAGACGTCCTGGATCGCATTGAGCAGGGCGATGCCGGCTTCGCGCGGACGCTGGAAGGCCTTGCGCCCGGAGATCAGGCCCATGCCGCCGGCGCGCTTGTTGATCACCGCCGTGCGCACGGCCTGCTTGAAGTCGTCTTCGCCGGCCGAGGGGCCGCCGCTGTTGATCAACGGGATGCGCCCGGCGTAGCCGCCGAGCACCTGATAGCGGCACAGCTCGATCGGATGGTCGCTGGGAGTGAGTTCGTCGTAGACCTTCGGGTGGGTCTTGCCGAAGCCCAGGGCCTTGTAGCCGCCGTTGCCGGTCGCCATCTTCTGCTTGATGATGTCTGCGCCGAGGGTGGCGCCGAGGTGGTTGGCCTGGTTGGTCAGGTCGGCATCGGCGTGATGATCGCCGTTGTCGGTCTTGAACGCGTCGTTGCGCAGGTAACACCAGAGCACGGTGACCAGCCCGAGATCGTGGGCGCGGGCGAAGGCGGCCGAGACCTCCTGCAGCTGCCGCCGGCTCTCCGGCGAGCCCCAGTAGATCGTCGCCCCCACTGCCACCGCGCCGAGCTCGAAAGCCTGTTCCACGCTGGCGAAAGGGATCTGATCGTGGCGATTGGGGTAGCTGAGCAGCTCGTTGTGGTTGAGCTTGACCAGGAAGGGGATGCGGTGGGCATACCGGCGTGAGACTGCACCGAGCACCCCGAGGGTCGAAGCGACTGCATTGCAGCCGCCCTCGATGGCGAGTTCAACGATATTGGCTGGATCGAAGTAGTCGGGGTTGGGGGCGAAGCTGGCGCCGGCCGAATGTTCGACGCCCTGGTCGACCGGCAGGATCGAGACGTAGCCGGTACCGCCCAGGCGGCCGTGGTCGAGGATGGACTGGAAGTTGCGCAGAACCGTCACCGGCCGGTCGCTGTCGGTGAGGACCCGGCCGACGAAATCCGGCCCCGGAAGGGCCAGACGGTCGACGTTCACGCCGCGCGCCTGATAGGAGAGGAGTTCGTCGGCGTCGGCGCCGAGCAGGGCGGGGATGTCGGTGGCCATATGGATGCTGCTTTGCTGAATGGCGTTCACGGGCCGGCCGCAACCGGAGCCCGAGGCGATGGATTCCGTTCCAGTCTAGGGCGTTGCGCTCGCGTGTGAACAGGCGTGAAGACGCTTCGGCCCAGGGCTACGCTGTGGCTTCGTCACGCAACGCCGCCCAAGGAGACAGCATGTCGGTCATCGTCACCGTGACCCTCAATCCCAGCGTCGATCGCAACGCCACCGTCGACAATGTCATTTCCGATGCCAAGTTGCGCTGCCGCGACGTGGAGAGCGCGCCGGGTGGCGGGGGGATCAATGTCGCTAAAGCAGTGGTGCGGCTCGGTGGCGAGGCCCTGGCATTGTGGAGCTGCGGCGGCGGCGCCGACGCCACCCTCGGCGCGATGCTCGAGACCGAGGATGTACCACATCGGCCAATTCCGGTCTCCGATCCGACGCGCGAGAACCTCACGGTGCTCGATGCCTCCTCCGGCGAGCAGTACCGCTTCACCATGCCCGGTCCCCATCTCAGCGCCGATGATGTCGCGCACTGGCTCACGGCGGTGGAGCGCATGGGCCCGGATATCGACTATCTGGTGCTCAGCGGCAGCGTGCCGCCGGGGGTGGACGACGACATCTACGCCCGTTTCGTCGAGGTGGTCCCCGATACCTGCCGCGTGTTGCTCGATACCAGCGGGAAACCGCTCCGGGCGGCATTGCGCAAGGGGTGCCACCTGATCAAGCCGAACCTGCGCGAGCTGTCCCAGGTGCTCGAGCGTGAACTCAGCGATGACCACGACATCGTTGCCGGCTGTCGCGAGCTCATCGGCAAAGAGATGGTCGCGATCGCGGTGGTCACCCTCGGCGCCGCCGGGGCGATGGTGGTCCAGGGCGACAGCTACATCCACCTCCGTTCCCCGACCGTCGCGATCAAGAGCCGGGTGGGTGCCGGTGACAGCACCATGGCCGGCATCGCTCTCGGGCTCGATCGCGGTTGGGACGTGGCCGAGGCGATCAAGCTGGGCATCGCGGCCGGTGCGGCCGCGGTCATGACCCCCGGCAACGAACTCTGCCGCCCGGAGGACGTGGAACGGTTGCTGGCGAGTATCGACTGACTGCAGACTTCAGAGAGGGCGCTGCCCCCTCGCGCCTTCGGCGCACCCCGGCTTCCTCGTTGTCGCTCGTCGCGCGGCATCGGCCGCAGGCCCCACCGGGGCCTGCTATTGCTGCGCGATGCCGGCTCCGCCCCCCCACGCGCCTCTGTCGTCACTCGCCAGCTGCGCTGGCGTTTCCGGCCGCCCTGCGGGCCATTTTCGCCGGAAAGCGCTCCTCTGTCGGCCGGTCGCCCAGCCAAGCCGGGCTGGGCTCCGGACGCTGCGGACGTGCGCTTCTGGCTATTTGAGTCTGTGCCGCGCAGCCCAAACAGCGGTTACCGCCAGGAGGGGGCGCGTCACCATCGTCGGTGCCATGGGCGTGCAGCAATCGCGCCATGGATCGGAGGCCGGCATGAGCAACGAGAAGCCCGACAATCCAGGACCCCCCGATGCGGAAGACATCTATGGAGAGAACGCTGAGCCGCCACCGCCGAATGTGATGCCGCAGTCGGATGAGGGCCTCGTGACCCCGGGCAAGCCGCCGATGACCCACGAGACCGACCCCGACGCCAAGCAGGACCCCCAGCGGTGATGCCTGTTCGCCGTCTGATGCCTGTTCGCCGTCTGATGCCTGTTCGATCACCGAAGAGGTCTCTCACGGAGGCGCGGAGACACGGAGATGGATG
>CAZTGE010000190.1:0-6574 GCA_964612995.1 uncultured candidatus Brocadiaceae bacterium
CCTGTGTCCTCTGTGGTAATTGTAGAAAGAACTTCAGGAAGGTCTGAGCAGTTACTGGTCTTTTACGAAGATGAACATCGCCGCGAAATCCCCATGAACGCGGGCGATGGCGCGCAGGGCATGGCGCTCGAGCGCGCAGAGGCCGTCGGTGATGGCCGGGAACCGCTCGAGGTGGCGACGCAGGGCGGCGTCGAGGTGCGGGAAGAGGCCGGGATCGGGAGCCGGCATCACGGCGGCGATGGCGCGCGGATCGGCGCCGGCACAGGCTTGCCAGACCAGCCGCGCCCGCGCGAGGTGGGCCGAGTTCAGACGGTGCGCCTTCGGCAGCAGGGACTCGAGCTCGGTGCTGGCGAGTTCACCGAGCCCGTGGATGGGACCGCGTTTCGGCGTCGCGCCGGCTTGGATGAACCACAGACGAGCGGGATCGATGTCGGCGTCGGCCAGCAGGGCGAGCAGACGCATCGCCTGCATCGAGTCGTACAGGCAGGCATCGAACCAGAGCACGGTCTGCGGGGCCTCGCGGATGGCAGCGATCGCTTCGGCGTCCCAGCGGCGCAGCAACGCCTCGGCCAGATGGCGATCGGCCACCGGGCCGAGCAGAGCCGGGGCGTGGACCCGGTAATAATCATCGCCCGGCGCCGCCGGTCCGTAGGCCACCGGATCGCGCCAGACCTGTACCGAGCCTGGGAGATTACGCAGGCCCCTGGCGAGGTTGTCGCCGGGGGCGAGGTGACAGGTGTCATCGCTCAGGGCGAGCGGCGTTCCGCTGTCGTCCTGCTCGAGGGCTGAGAGCTGACGAGCGCTTCGATCTCGTCGATGGCGGAGACCAACTCGGCATCGTGCGACCACCGGTCGTCCGCGATCGCCAGTCGCCACGGGCGGCCGCTGGCAGCGAACACGCGCTCCCACGACAGTTCGATGCCGCGCATGCGCAGAGCCGTCCACAGGCAGCCGAACAAGTGATCGCGCCACGGCGGCTCCTCCTCGCGGGCGAGGATAGCGCCCTGGTCATCGACCCGCACCACCCGCCGTGGGAAGCGTGGGATGGGATCCAGGTGGATCAGCTGGCCGTCCTGGCGGAGGTTGGCGGCTGGGCTCATGGACTGTTTCTCCTCGACGTCGTCGCTGCCGACGGGATTCGCCGTGGGCGGCGTGGGCGTGGTCTCGATCAGGGCGGCGGTCAGCACTGCAGCGATCAGCCCGGTCGCTGCCAGCGACCAGATCAGGAGACCGCCGGTCGCCACCGTGGCGCCCCCGCTGGCCATGGCGGCCAGCGCCAGCTTGGGAATCGGCGTCACTATCGTCGGCGGTACGGATTCGACGGCCTGCCCCCGACACAGCGTCGCCAGGGCGTTGAGTCCCAGGACCAGGCCGGCCGCGCCGAGTCGCCGGCGCAGGCGCTGCAGGCCGGTGTCGATGCGCCGCGACACCGTGGCCTGACCGAGGCCCAGCTCGCGCGCCACCGCCTCCTGGCTGCGTCCTTCGAGGAAGTGGAGACAGATGCAGGCGCGCTCGCCCTCCGGCAGTGTGGCCAGGGCCGCATCGAGCAGCGGTTCCAGTCGCGCCCAATCGCCGCCATCGTGGCCGTCCGCTAGCGCCACGGCTGCGCCAGCCGCCTGTTCGTGCTACCGGCGGGTCTCGCGATCCCGACAGTGGTTGAGCGCGCGCGACCGGGCCGCGGCGTGCAGGAAACCGGCCGCCGAACGCCGCACCCGGACGGCCCGCCGGGCCAGATCCAACAGCACCTCCTGGGTCAGGTCCTCGGCGGCATGCGGATCGCCGGTGATCCGCCGGCAGGTCCCGTAGACCAGGGCGGCATGTCGTTCGGCCAGATCGGCGAACGAAGCCGGATCGCCCTGGGTCACCCAGGCGCGCAGCAGGTGTTCATCGGTGGTCATGATGGCTCGCTACCGTTATGTCACGTGAACCACCTCGCTCCATCCAGCAAATCGGGGCCGGCGCAGACGCAGGATGTTGAGCCCGGGAGCGCAGCGGAACTAGCGCATGGAGTCGTAAGTGTAGTGTGGTGTGGTAAATATTTTGCACATGACGCCTCCCCCCCTGATGTGTCTAGCCGGGCCCCGGGGCCCTCAGAAGTACCCCATGGGCACAGCGTCCGACGAGGTGATGCGCCGACTTGCCTCTGCGGTAACCGTGCATATTCCATTCCCCTGGAAAAGTGCGCATGACCATGCGCACTTTTCCAGGGGAATGGAATGGGGGCGTAGCGGGGGCGACTGCGCGCAGCGCAGAGCGAGCCCCCGCGAACAAAGAGCAGCGCAGGCTGCGACCGCTATGATGAGCCCTTGGGCTGCGGGCGTAGCCTGCGCTATGCTTAGCGTGCGTTATGTATTTGCACGGTTACGTCGAGCGGTCCGCGGGCACCAACGCCTGCGCCTGCAGCGGGCCTGTGGACTGCTGCGCCGCAGCGACCTGACCCTGAGCGAGGTCGCGGCACAGAGCTGCTTCGCCCATGCCCGCCACCTCTGCGCCGCATTCGGCACGGCGCACGGCATGACCCCCGGCGCCTGGCGGGCCGCGGCGAGTGCACAGGAGCGATCGCCGGGCGCCGGCACCTGAGATCCTCAGCCGCTCAGCACGGGTCGCCCGACTGCCTGCTTGACGATGACATGACCGCCGTTGCCTCGCGCATCGCACGCGGATCCTGCGGTGTGGCGAAGGCCGCATCCTCAAGGCGTGCTGTCGGCCTCTTGTCCTGCGGCTGGAACGCGGAGCCGGTGGCCGCCCTTCCATCGATCAACATACGCAGCTGCGCGACCATGCCCTGCAGCTCCCGGATCTGATCGGCGACCATCTCGCCCAGAGACGCGTTCGCCTCGGCCGCGGTGGCGCTCTCGCGACCGATCTCCTCGAGTTCGGCGGTGGTCGTCGAGATCGCCTCGATCCCGGATCGTTGCCTCTGGCTGCCGGCAGACACGTCCTGCAGCGCGGCGCGGGCAGCGGCCATGGCCGCGATGATCTCCTTCATCCGTTCACCCATCTGGGAACCCGCCGCGACACTGGTCACAGCGATGTTCTGGGTTCTTTCGATCAACGTGGTGGTCGAACTGGCCGCGTCGGCGCACCGGCGCGCCAGGGCCCGGACCTCCCCGGCCACCACCGCGAATCCCAAGCCCGCATCGCCGGCCCGCGCCGCCTCCACGGCGGCATTGAGCGCGAGCAGGTTGGTCTGGAAGGCGATCGCCTGGATGTCCTTGATGATGGCGGCCATCGAACTCGAAGCTCCGCGCAGCCCCTCCAATTGACTCGCCAGCTCACCACACCCCTCGCTCGCCGCGGTGGTGGCCACATCCGCCGTCTGCAAAGCGGCCTCGGCGACCCCGGCCTGCTCCTGACTACCTGCCGCGGTGGCGGTCAGCTCCTGCAGACCGGCAGCGGCCTCCTCGATCTCCGTGCTCTGTCGACTCGCGCCCGCGGCGCTGGTCGCTGCGCTCTCGCGTACCTGGGTCGCGGCGGCATCGATCTGATCATTGGTGCGCTGCACCCTGACCGCCACCGAGCGCAGCCGTCTGGCCGTGCGACCGAGCAGGAGATACATCAGCACCGCCACCAAGCCAGCGGCCACCATCGTTCCCAGCAAGGCATAATCGCGGATGTCATGCGCCGCGGCCAGGGCTTCATCGCGTGACATCTGGGTGATCACCGCCCAGCGGCCATCGTGCGTCGGGATCGACCTGTAAGCGCTGATCACCGCGTTGCCAAGATAGTTGCGTGTCGGCATCACACCGGCGCTGCCGCCCAGCGCACGGTCGACATCCGCTCCCTCCAGACGGATGTCGTCAGCGAAACAGGCCGCGACCGAATGCCCCTCCGGATCGAGACGCGTATCGCTGCGCAAGCGATGGTCCCCTCCGATCAGATAGGATTCACCCGTATCCCCGAGGCCGGCAGCGACGCACATCACGTTCGAGATCCGGTCCAGCGGCATCTGGAAGATTGCGACCGCGGTCCGCTGGCCGGTGCCGTCGATGATCGGGGTGGCGATGAAACTGGCCGGTGCTTCGTAGCTGGGCGTATACGGACGGTAATCCTCCCATACGATGCTGCCCGCGGTCGCCTGTCGTGCCGCACGGTAGACGCGGGCAATCCCGCTCTCATGCCAGGGCCCGCCATCGAGTTGGGTGCCGAAGTCCAACTCCTTGAACACGCTGTAGACGATGCGATCGCTCGCTACATCGACCAGGAAGATATCGTAATAGCCGAAGGTCTCGAGGTAGGAGCGCAGCATCGGGTGGTAGCGGGCGTGCAGTTGATCATATGCCGTTTCGCCGCCACTGAGCAACTCGTGCTTCGATCCCAAAGGGTGCCGATTGGTCGCGATGTAACGATGTTGCATCGCGATGGCGGTGGCGTCCATACCATCGACCAGGTGATCGACCGTGATCGTGCTGCCGGTCTGCTCGCGGTAGGTCGACAGGAAGGGGACGCGGAAGTACTCCCGCACCGCGCGCGTGGAAACGTCGGTCGACAGGCTGTCGATTGCTTCGGCGAAGGCCCCCGCAGCATGTATGACCGCCAGATTCTCGGAGAACGTGCGCACCTGACCATCGATCTGCTGCAGATACGTGGTGATCGCGTCGGCCTGGCGCTGCCCGATCGCTTCGAGCTGTCGCTCAGCCCCCTGCTGCAGGCTCTTCTCGGCCTGGTAGTAGGACACGAGCGACAAGGCCACCATCGGCACCAGCGCCGCTGTGCATGCAGCGAGCGTCAGGCGCTTCTGCAGACTCCAATGTCGGATCATGGCTTTCTCCAACCGCGGAACGCTTTCCGCGACATGGCGTGCTGAATGAGCTCTCCATCAGAGGGAGCACTGCCCCCTCGCGGCTTCGCCGCGTACCCCCCGCGCCTCTGTCGTCACTCGCCAGCTACGCTGGCGTTTTCGGCGGCCCTGCGGGCCATTTTCGCCGAAAACCGTTCCTCTGTCGGCCGGTCGCCCAGCCAAGTCTGGCTGGGCTCCGGACGCTGCGGGTGGGCGGTTTCTGCTTTCTGAGGGCCCTCCCCTGAATGACATTATCGTCATTTGATCAAGTATGCTTTGCTGCGCATATGCACAGTGACAAGCCCTTCGATTCTACCATCAACCCACATACTGTCAACGATGGTGCTCAACGGATCCTCAACGTACATGAAATTCGCGTCGATGAGCGCACGGCGAAACTGGGGTGCCACGTCAGGCAGCTCGCTCAACAGACGAGGACCGGCGCCCCTGCAGCCAGGGCGCAGGTGCTCTGGTGCAGCCAACGCGACCAGCTCAGGGGGCAATCACGCACCTGCGGCCGGTAGCCGGGGAAGCAGGCGAGCAGGCGGTACCAGTTGAGCAGATCGTAGTGCATGCGTCCGCGGATCAGCCCGAGCAGTCCGCGGAAGACCTCTTCCTTGGCCACGATGGTGCGGCGCGGCACGCCCATCAAGACGCAGAACTGCCGATAGACCGCGGCATAGACACTGCTGGCGAAGCTGAAGGTCAGCGGCGTGGTCGTGCCGCCGTAGCTCTCGGCGATGTTCGCGGTATCCCAGACCGCGGCCCGGGCATCGTGGTCGACCAGACTGTCGAGGGTGGTGATCGGCCGCGACTGCAGCAGCCACAGGCGGTTCCCATCCCAGGCCCACTCGATGTCCTGCGGACGCCCGCGCCGCTCGGCCGCGCTGCGCGCCAGGCAGGCGATCTCGGCGACCACGGAGGGCTCGAGGCAGGGCGCGTCCCGCTCCGCTGCTTCCACCGGTACTGTCACCACCCCGTCGCAGGACCAACGATCCTGCTCGTGTTGCCCACCGCGCTCGCAGCTGGCGACATCCAGCGCGCGGTCGACGCGCCAGGTATCGACATCGACCCGGCCGTCGACCAGCGTGGTGCCCAGCCCGCGTACGGCCGCGACCACGCGTTCCATCTCCGCAGCGGTGGTGTGCAGATAGCGCGTGATCACACTACCTGGCAGGACCGCCTCGGCGGCGACCTTGCGCCCGCGAACGAACGAGAAGCTTTGCGCCGTCGCCTTCTTGTCGCCGCTCGCATTGCCTTCGACGAACCAGTGCTGCGGGCTGACCGGCGCATGCGCGACGATGTACTCGCATACCGCCTGGGTGGCGATGGTGACCATGTTCTGGCCCGCGGCGTCACCGGTGCGGTAGATGCACAGCAGGTAGACGTGGTTGCCCTCGGTGTTGACCCGGATCTGGTCGAGGCTCCCGTGCCGGGTGGTGCTGGCGGCGACCTGCTTGAGTCGGTCCTCCTCTTCCAGCAGCCAGATGACGAAGCGCCCGACTTCCGCCAGATCGGCGAAGATGAACACCGGCGAGCGCGCCACGCCCTCGGCCAGCACCAGTGCGCGCACGCCACCGGCGCGCACCCACGATGCACGCTCGCGACCAGCGCCGCTTCCGAGGTCGCCAGCGGCAGCCAGTAATCGCCCTGGGCGTGGAGCCCGTTGACGCCTCGGTCGTCACTCGCCAGCTGCGCTGGCGTTTTCGGCGGCCCTGCGGGCCATTATCGCCGAAAATCGTTCCTCGGTCGGCCGGTCGCCCAGCCAGGCCTGGCTGGGCTCCGGTTTGCAGA
>CAZTGE010000191.1:0-6559 GCA_964612995.1 uncultured candidatus Brocadiaceae bacterium
GGCGAGACCAGCGGCACCCTCGACCAGGCCCTGGAACGCACCGCCGCCGACATGGAGGAGGCCGCCGCCTTCAGGGCCCAGGTCATCACCGCGTTCATCTACCCGAGCATCGTGCTCGTCGTCACCCTCGGTGCGACCGCCTTTCTCGCCGGCTACGTCATCCCCCGGATCATCCCCTTCCTCAACGCCAACGGTGGCCGGCTGCCGTCGAACACGCAGCTCATGATCGACCTCAGCGAAGGCTTCGTCGCCAACATGCACAGCATCGGCGCGGGCATCCTGGGTGCGGGGATCGTGCTGGCCCTGCTCTACGCGCTGCCCGAGACCCGACGCCTCATCGATCGCTACAAGCTCAAGCTGCCCCTCGTGGGGCGCGTCTGGCAACTCGCGGCCGTGGTCGCCTTCACCCGCACGACCTCCAGCCTCCTCGGCAGCGGCATCACGATGATGGACAGCCTCAAATCGGTGAAGCAGGCCATCGGCAACAGCGCCGTGCAACACATGGTCGGCAACCTCGCCGAGCGCGTACGCAGCGGCGCCGCGCTCTCGGTGGCGATGGACGAGATGCCGGGCCTGTTCCCGCCCATGGTCGCCGGCGCCGTACGCGTCGGCGAGGAGAGCGGCGAACTGGCCGATGCCCTCGGCCGCTCCGCCGCCATCCACAAGCGCCTGCTCGACACCCTCGTCCGCCGTATGGTCGGCATGGTGGAACCCGTCATCACCATCACCCTCGGCCTCATCATCGCCTTCGTCGGCTGGAGCCTGATCAGCGGCATGCTGTCGATGTATTGAGGGCGGCGATTGCACTCACGCAACCGTCCGCAGCATGAGGAACCGGAGGATAGGCATACCAATTCGCTACTGCGGAGTAGTCGGCTCGAAAGGTTACGACGACAATTACCCAAACATCGCCATCTGAATCGACGTGTGTGTTTGGGCTCAGAGTTTGGTTGAAGTGGGAATGCAGGCCGGCCGGTGGGTCGTTCGATCGGTAGGCTGCCAGAGCAGCGAGGACGGCCGGCCTGGCGGGATCGTCATCGATCGCGGGGATGACCTCGACCGTGTGCCAGGTCAGCGTGGGGCCAATGGCGTGGAGTGGGGCCCAGATGCCGAGCAGGACCAGCAGGATGACCATCGCGACCCGCCCGAGTCCGCTCCACAGCCGCTGCCAGTGCTCCCGCATGGCCCAGAAACTACCGATTCGGATGCCCTGGTCATCAAGCGAGATGCCACGGGGCTACAGTGCTGCCGTCACCACCTCAAAGCCCTCTTCGCCCGGGGCAATCCTCGTGGCCAGCGAGGAATCACCCGTACCTGGCTCGAACGGGTGCTCAACATGAAGATGCACCTGCGCGCGGGGGCTTCCGTTAACAAAGATTACATGACCTGAGAAACCAGTGGGAGGCACGAGAGGGTAGAACACCTGTGCGAATGCGATTCTCATGGGGGATATGCTCCTGTTTTTGATCCTCCGTGGAAGCATTCATGCTTCCAGGCCGACGTCGACCTCCGGCATGGCCGCTTCGTAGTCGTCCTCTATGCAGTCGTGAGACCTGTTGCCGTTGATGGCGGGCGCAGTCTTGGACCTGCCGGTGGGCGGCGACACCAGCCGATGATGAAGGTCCCTCTCCTTCCACGGCAGCGGCGTGGTGCTGCGGGCCGCCGATGGCAAAGCCGGTGGCCGCTATGACACCACCGTCACCAGGAGCTGCGACGCCGCCGGCCGCCTGACTCATGAGGGATTCGGGGGGGGCCGGTCGCCAAGCGAGCGGGACGACGACTGCCGTGGATCCGATCCGGTGCGGACAGGAATCGATATACCACGCCGGGGTTGCCTCCGCCGCGAAGCGACGTCAAGTGGTCGACATGCTCCCCCCGATCGGCCCTCGCCCATCCGCCACCGTCCCCCGAGCCCTGCTGATCCTGCTGCTGGGCGCCGGCCTGAGCGCCACCGAGTGGCATTGCGCGCTCGATGGCGATGACGACGCGGCCGGCACCGCGGCCGCGCCGCTGCGCAGCCCGGCCGCCGCCGAGGCCCGGGCCGAACCGGGCGACACCATCGTGGTCCACGGC
The DNA here is from genome assembly GCA_964612995.1 of uncultured candidatus Brocadiaceae bacterium. Taxonomy (GTDB): domain Bacteria; phylum Planctomycetota; class UBA11346; order UBA11346; family UBA11346; genus SLQH01. The sequence goes on from CAZTGE010000191.1 coordinate 2,074, forward strand.
GGCGTGTGGCGCGAGCGTTTCGCGCCCAGCAGGGGCGGCGCGGGCACCGAGCGGCCGATCACCTGGCGCGCGGCGCCCGGCGAGACGGTCATCCTCAGCGCCTCGGAGCCGGCCACCGACTGGCAGCCCCTCGGCGACGGCCGTTGGCGGCTCGATCTGGCGGGCTTCGACCTCGCCGACTGGAACCCCTACCGCGAGCGCATGAAGCAGGGACCGCTGCCCGGCTTCATGCGCCAGCGCAGCCTGGGCATGGTCTGGGTCGCCGGCGAGCGGACGCGCGAGGTGGACCGGCCGGAGGACGTGCGCGAGGCCGGCAGCTGGGCTCCGAGCGCCGCGGCCGACGCCATCGTCGCCCACTTCGGTGCCGAGGATCCCCGCGAGCTCGCGGTCGAGATCAGCGTCCGCGAGCAGGTCTTCAGCCCCGCGGTCTGGAACCTCGGCCATCTGGTGGTGGAGGGCTTCGTCATCCAGCACGCCGCCAACGATTACGACCACTTCTTCGGCAAGGCCTCCTCGGCGCCCCAGCACGGCGCCCTCTCGACCTTCGGCGGCCACGACTGGGTGATCCGCGGCAACACCGTGCGCGACTGCGTGGCGCTCGGCATCGACTTCGGCCTGCAGGGCGGGGCGTCGATGGAAGCGCACGGCGTCCCCGAGCGCTTCGGGCACCACCGTCTGGTGGACAACCGCATCGAACGCTGCGGCGCCATCGGGGCGATCGCCTACCGGGGCCCGTTCTGCGAGATCCGCGGCAACGTTTTCGTCGGCAACGGCTGGCAGGACGTGGGCGGCCACGGCAAGGCCGCGCTCAAGCTGATCAGCTCCTGCGTCGACAGCGTCGTCGCCGACAACCTCTTCCACGCCAACCGCGGTCGCGGTCGCTACGGCTACAGCAGCCTGTGGATGGACTGGGCCTTCCAGGGCTCGCGCATCAGCGGCAACGCCTTCGTCGATACCGATCCGGTATGGATCGAGGCCTCGCACGGCCCCACCATGCTGGATGCCAACGTCTTCGTGCGCTGCCTGCTGCGCAGCACCGACGGCGGCGGGCTGGCCGTGGTCCACAACGCCTTCATCCATTCGCCGCGTCCGGAGATCCGCATGCTGGTCCCCAAGGTGCGGTCGATGCCGATCTACCGGCCGCACAGCCTCGAGCGCATCGACAAGCTCGACGGCGCGATCCAGGACCACCTTGTCGCCAACAATTTCTTCCTCGGCACCGACCTCGACCTGCCGCAGGACGGCAGACAGAAGGGCCAGCCGGTGCGCGGCAACGAGGCCCGCGCCAATTGCTATCTGGCGGGGGCCAGGCCGCAGCACGGCGAGGAGGAGGGATCGGCGCGCTTCGAGGACGGCGCCGCCGAACTCGCCGTCAGCGATGAGCGTGTGCTGCTGACGCTCGAGCTGCCGGCCGCGGCGGCCGCCTTCCGCGTACCGGTCGCCGACAGCGCCTTCATCGGGCAGCGCAACCGCCACGTCGAGCAGGCGCTGCCCGCGGTCGAAGAGGACTACCTCGACCGTCCCTTCGGCCGCCGCCCCGTCCCCGGCCCCTTCGCCGACCTCGCCGCCGGCGCCCAGCGCTGGCAGCTGTGGCCGCGCGAGTGATCGGCGAGCGCGGGCTCTGTCGTCGTGGCATCAGAGCCCCGGTTCCGGCTCTCGGTCTCAGGGCGTCAGGCTGACGCCGACGCGCTGCTCCAACTCGCGGTGCAGCCGCGCGCGGACCTCGGCGAGGGTCGGGTCGTCGGCGCGGTTGCGGTGCTCCCAGGGGTCGGTCGCGAGGTCGTAGAGCTCAACCCCGCCGCGGCTGGCGCGGACGTAGCGGTAGCGTCGGTCGCGCACGCTCCAGTGCTGCTGGGGGATGGCTTCGGCGAGGTCTGCGGAGGGTTCGTCGTCGGGCGGGACGGTGCTCAGCGCCACCGCCGGACCGTCCCAGGCGGCGTCGGGATCGCGCAGCAGCGGGACCAGGCTGGTGCCGTCGAGCGGCGGCAGGTCGGCGCCGCGCTGCTCGGGCAGGGCGCAGAGCTCCTGGATGGTGGGGTAGAGATCGACCAGGGAGACCGGGTGCACGACCTCGGCTCCGGCGGCGACGCCCGGCCCGGCGACGAGGAAGGGCACCGCGGTGGCCGGCTCCCACACGGTGTTCTTCCACAAGCGCTTCTTCTCGCCCATGTGGTAGCCGTGGTCGGAGGTGAGGATGACCACCGTGTTCTCGGCGTGCGGCGAGTCGGCGAGTCCAGCCAGGATCACGCCGATCTGATCGTCGACGAAGCTCACGCAGGCCTGGTAGGCGCGCGTCCACTGCCGCAGATCGCCGTCGCGTTCGAGCACCTTGGGGTAGCGGCGCACGCCGCCCCTGGTCCAGGTGTCGGGCTCCGGCGGCTGCAGGGACGGCGCGGTCTGGAAGCCGTCCTCGGGCGGGGTCGGCACCGGCTGCACGGCGTCCAGCGGCAGGCGGTCGAAGTATTCGTCGGGGACCACGAAGGGCTGATGCGGGCGGTTGAAACCGACGCAGAGCAGGAAGGGCCGCTGGTCGTCCTGCTCGCTGTTCAGCCACCCGGCGGCCCAGCGCGCGAGCTCCTCGTCGGGCATGGGGTCGCGCTGATCCGGTCCCTCGTAGCGGAAGGTGCCGCGCTCGATGCCCCAACCGGCGTGGCCGTCGGTCACCGGCACCAGGCTCAGCGGGCAGTAGTGATCGTAGGGCTTCATGCCGGGAAAGGCGGGATGGGTGGTCCAACGCTTCCACATCGGACCCTTGGGCGCAGTGACGGCGTAGGGCCCGAAGGACGGCCGGGGCCCGTAGCGCAGCTCCCCGTCCTGCTTGAAGACGTTCCAGTCCTCGTGGCCGTTGTGGAAGATCTTGCCGCCGCCGGCGATGCGGTAGCCGTGATCGCGGGCCTGCGCGATGAAGGTCGGTGCCCGACGCAGGAGCTGATTGTCGCGCCAGTCGTTGCGCTGCTGCTTCCAGCCCCAGTAGCCGGAGGTCTGCGGCAGGTAGCCGGTCAGGAAGCAGGCCCGCGAGGGACCGCAGATCGGCGAGACCGCGTGGGCATTGCCGAAGCTGACGCCGGCGGCGCGCAGACGGTCGATGTTGGGCGTCGGCACCCGCACCGGCGAGCCGTCGCGCAGCGGCTGGGTGTTGAGGTCGTCGCTGATGATCAGGATCACGTTGGGCCGCTCGGCGGCGCGCAGGGTGGCGGCCCAGGCGAGGACAAGGCAGGCGGCGAGGAGCAGGCGGAGCATGGAGCGTCCTTTCACCGGAACGGCGCCGTCAACGATCGGCGGGGGCGACCAGGACCAGGGTCGGCGGCACGCCGTCGGTGCCGGCGCCCGGGCCGTCGATGCGCAGCGGGCGCGGGCTGCTCAGACGCAAGGAAAGCGTACCGTCCTCGGGTGCGGTCTGCGTCAGGAGGATGGTCTCGAGGCGGTAGCCGTTCTTCGGCTTGACGCTTTCGCCGACGGCCTGGGTGGGGCTGGTCACGGTGAGGTCGAAGCGCTCGCCGTCCTGCTGGGGATCGACCGCGAGGTTGAGTGCGAGGTGGGTCGCGCCGGCGGGCAGGTCCTCGAAGGTGAGGACGAGCCCGTCGGCGTCGACGTTCAGCGCCTCGTCCGCGCCCGCGGCGACCACGGCGACCAGCCGGCTGTCGCGATCGCCGCTGGCGTGGCGGTAGATCGGCATGGCGATCTCCGCCTGCCAGCCCTCGCGGATCGCCGGCACCGCCCCGATCCGGGTGTCGCCCCAGTCGGCGAGATTGTTGTAGCGCCAGTTGCGGTTGATGTAACAGATCGCCTTGATGCCGGGGCTGCGCCGGATCAGCTCGAAATAGGGCTCGTACCAGCGCTGCCAGGCGTCCTTGGCGTGGACGCCGATCCTGGTCGGCGTCGACTCGCCGATCATCACCGGCTTGCCGCGCTCGTGGGCGAGCTCGAGGTAACGCCGGGTGGTCTTGTTGCCGATCAGCTTGGGCTCGAAGAGATCGACGCTCCACCAGTCGGCGGCCTCGTCGCCCGGATCGAAGGCCATGACGCGATCGATGTTGGTGCCGGGATGGATGCACCAGACGCTGGCGAAGACGGGGATGCGCGCGCGCAGGATGCCGGCGATGCGGCGGAAGGCCGCGGGATAGCTCTTCGCCCGGTACTTGTTCCAGTGGCCGTTGGCCTCGTAGCCGATGCGGGCGTAGATCGGCCGCTCGAGCGTGGCCAGGGCATCGCCGAGCGCGGCGATGTAGTCGTCCAGCTCGCCGGCGGCGATGGCCTCGGCCACCCGCGGATGCTCGTCGCGATCCTTGAAGCTCAGGCCCAACTGGAAGCGCAGGTCATCGGGCATGCCGTCGCGCACCCCGGTGAGTTCTGCGACCAGCTCGCGGATGTCCTCCGCGTTCTGCTCGGGATGGATGGCGTGGTAGTCCATCCACAGCAGCGGCGTGGTCGCCTCGTCGACCTGGGCGAGGTAATCGACCAGGGCATAGCGCTCGTTCTGACCGAC
>CAZTGE010000192.1:0-6356 GCA_964612995.1 uncultured candidatus Brocadiaceae bacterium
CTGTGGCCGGGCCGCGTCAGCCAACACCTGCTGCCACCACCACCACCCGCCGGCGCCCACCCCGCCGAGACCGGCGAGCAGCAGGAACACCACCAAGACCCGGGCCCCCGCGCGCGAAGGCGGGCGCGAGCCCCGAGCCCGAGGGCCGCCGCCGGGCCGTGCCGGGGGCGGCGCGCCCCCGACCACCTCCGGCCGCGCCTTGACCGTGCGGTCGAGCGCATCGCCTGATGCTTCCGGCGGCGCGCTCTGCTTGCCGGTGGCCAGCTCATCCAGGGCCGCGAGCGCCGCGTCGGCCGAAGCGAAGCGGTCCTGTGGCTCCTTGGCCAGCAGGCGGTCGAGGAAGGCCTGCAGGGCCGGGAAGGCGGTGAGGCCGTGGGCTTTCAGCGGGGCCGGCTCGTGCAGGCTGATCGCCTTGACGATCTGGGTGGGCCCGGTGCCGCCGAAGGGCACCTGCCCGGTGAGGGCGTGATAGGCGGTCACCCCGACCGCCCACAGATCCATGCGCGGGTCCGGCGGCGCGTTGTCCCACTGTTCCGGCGCCATGTAGTGCGGCGTGCCCATGGCCTCGCCGGTGAGGGTGAGACTCAGGCCGGCATCGCCGGTCTGTTTGACCAAACCGAAATCGACCAGGCGGGCATTGCCCTGGTCATCCAACAAGATGTTGGACGGTTTGATGTCACGGTGGACAAATCCCTTCCCGTGCGCGTGCGCCAGACCTTTGAGGACATCGCGGACGATGGACACCACCTCGGTCGGGGCCAGTCGACCGTGGGTCTGGATGCGGTCTTTCAGGCTACCGCGATCCATGTAGGCCATGACCAGATAGCGCAAGCCATCGCTATCGCCGAAATCGTGCAACGGAACGATATTGGGGTGGTTCAGCTGGGCCAGCGAACGGGCTTCGCGTTCGAAACGGCCCAGGTATTCCTGATCAGCGGCCAGATGAGCGGCGAGCACCTTCACCGCCACCTGGTTGCCCAGGCGGGTGTTGGTGGCGCGGTACACCGCACCCATGCCGCCGACGCCGAGGGGCGCTTCCAGGTGGTAGTCGCAGAGATGACGGCCGATGAGCGGATCGCAGCAGGGATCGGTCATGTGGAACTCCATGGGCGCAGACGGGGCACTCCCCAGCATGCTGGACGAGGCGGGCGAATCAGCCTGATTGTGTGTCGCCACCGAAATCGAGCGGCACATCGCCCACCTGCAGCGCGACACCATCGGGCACGATGGCGCAACGGATGCTCTGGCCATCGACCCAGGTGCCGTTGGATGAATCCAGATCGGTGGCGGTGAGGATGCCATCTTCCCAGGTCAGGCGGCAGTGCCGGGCCGAGACCGAAGAATCATCGACCACGATATCGCAGGCCGGGTCGCGACCGATGATCCACACCTGCCGCGGCGCGCTGACGGCCGGGCGACGCAGATAGACGACCACGACCGTCACCACGAGCGCGCCAGCAAACAGCAGGACCACCCAGATGATGCTCCTGCCTGCCGCCGATGCCGTCGAGCCACCTCCGCCACCACCGCCGCCGCCGCCGCCAAGCATGGCGACCACGCCCAGGCCGGAGAGCGGGTCCTCGGCGGCGCGACGGCGATACCAGGCGCCCTGAGCCACGATCTGCTGGGTCTCGCCCACCTGATAGGTGGCGCGCAGCCAGCGATCATCGCCCAGGCGGAAGCCGACATCGTAGAAGCCGACTTCCGGTGCCCGATACTGGGCGCTGTAGACACCATCGCTGTCCAAGCGATCGCCGCCACGGCCATCGTCGCGCAGCGGCAGCCTGACCAGCGTGCCGTCAGGCGCGCGGACCTCGGCCTGCAGGCCTGTGGTACGCAAAGCCGCTGGCACCTGCACCTCCAAAGGCAGCAGGCCGCCGATTCCGAAGCGGGCTGCCTGGGGCACCAAGGCGGCAACCGCCTGCCCCGGTTCGGCCCGGGCCGCGGCGGTGATGGTGTAGGGCTCGCCGCCGGTGGGGATGTCGACTCCATGAGCGATCAGCTGCCAGGTTCCGGGGCTCGGCTGCTCGACATGGATCGTGCGCACATGGTTGCCCTGATCATGGCTGAACCGCACCCCGGCGGGCGCCGGGGCATCCCAGCGATGGCGCTGGCCATCCGGCGCGATCAGCTCCAGGCCGATGTCCGAACCGGGCCAGGCCACGCTGGCCTGCAGGGCCTGGCTGCCTGGCGGCACCACCACCGGATGATGGCAGGTCGCGTTCGGCAGGATCACACCTCGTTCGACCAAAAGATCGGCCAGGCCACGCGCACGGCCGCCAATGCGCTGGAACACCTGCTGGATGTTCTCCTTGCCGGCGGGGAAGAACACGCCGCCAGTCTCCCGGGCAATGCGCTGCAAGACGCCGGTATCGGCGTCCGCTCCGAAGGCGATGGTGTAGACCGGCGTACCTTCGCTACGCAGGGCGCCGACCGCCAGCTGGGGATACCGGGCCTTGCCGTCGGAGAGCAGCAACACCCCCCGTGGATCGGCGGCGCGCAGCACCTCGTTGTAGGCCAGGCGCAAAGGCTGTTCGAAATCGGTGCTCCCCTTCGGCTGCAAGGCCATGATGGCGGCGCGCAGGGCCTGGGTGTCTGCCTGCAGAGAGATCGCCACGCGCGCCTGACCCGCAAAGGGGATCAGTGCGGCGCGATCGCCTTTGTCCAGCAAGCCGACCAGGGTGCTGGCGGCACGCCGGGCATCGGCGATGCGATTGTCCTGCTGCATCGAACCGGAAGTGTCCAGGCAGAGGGCGAGGGAGAGCGGCCTGTCCGGCGGCGGCTCCGGCTTCGACTCCGGCGCTTGGAAGATCGCCGTACGCCACAGACCGCTGGTCTCGGCGTCCCAGGGCAGGCCGAGGCTCCGCTGCGCCAGCTCTTGGCTCGCCTGCTGCACGCGCGCACGAAAGGCACCGACCTCCCCCACCGTGGTAGCCAGAGCACCGGCGATATCCCCGGCCCGCAGCAGGGCCTTGGCCACCGCGACGTCTCCTGAGGGCGCGGCGGTGCCGATCGCTGTGCGCGCTGCGGTCTCGCCCATCCTGGCGATCTGGGCTGGCCAAGAGGCATCCGGCTGCAGCGCGATCATCAAGGCTGCGGCTGGATCCAGCATGATGCGCACCCAATAGGCATCGGCTGATAGAGCGCGCAAGCGAGCGCTATCCCAGGCGTGCCGGGCATCAGCGCCCATACCGCTATCGCGTACCTGCTCCACGGCGAGCTCCAGACGGTGCAAGCGGGCACAGGCCTCGTCGATCAACGATACCGCCAGAGCTTTCGCCAGCACCTCCGGGCTGGCGATGAGCAGCTCCTCGATCTCCCCCATGGCCGTGGCACCCAGATCATGGGCCAGGCTCGCACCGCTGGTGGCCCAGGCCTTGACCCCGATCACCCCGCCCTTGATCAACCATTGCTGGGCCTTCGAAGCCCAGCTGATCACCTCCCCCAGATCGCGGACATTCTCGTAGGCGCGGCGCAACCTGCCAAGCTCATCACGATTCGCCGCCGAGAGCTCGCCCAGGCCCGCAGCTTCAGAGCACCAGGCCAACTCGCGTGCCAGCGCATCACCCACGCGCACCACCGTACCCGTGGCATCGCGGATGCGGTAGAAGCTCAGCCGCTCAGACAGCCGCAGCATCAGGCAGACCTCGTAGCGTGATCCGGCGTGTTGGAGATGCACGGTTTTCAAGACCCGGTCGGTATCCAGTCCAGCGATCCACCGTGCCGAACCCGCGGGCTGCGTGTCATCGGCCATCGCAGTGGGCGTGAACGTGTTGATGCGAATCAACTGCTCAATGTAGGCGACAGGCATGACCGTCGCCCGCGCGCGCGGCGGCACCACCAGACCGGGCACCGTAGCGGCAACCGCGCGGACGAATTCCACGCAATCCTTCTCTATTACTCTGTAGGTGCCATCGGCGGCCCATTGCTTGCGCACTTTCTCTGCGGCCTGAAAAATCGACGCATCGACCTGCACGCGCAGGATGGACACCGCATCCTGCACCTGCCCGGAAAACCATTCGTTGGCAACGGATCCGTCTACCGGTCCGAGGACGCCGATCCCCTTCTTGGGCGACAGGCCGAAGGCTTTCACTCTCGTCGCCCGAGCCTGGGGATCCCTGCTTCCGAAGATCACGAAAGCGTGCCCGGTCAGGCTCTTGCGGCCCGCCCCCACACCGCTGTCCGGCGGTCGGGCACAGAAAACCAGATAGTGGGCTGAGAGCGGATCCCCGCCTGATTGCTGACGCAGGTCGAGGCCGAGATCGCTAGCCGAAAGACAAGCCAAAGCGACGAAGAACAGAAAGAGAACACGCATTGGCAAACCTTTCAATCCCGCCGCCCTGGCGGCAGACCGGCATCCTTGGCCACACCCGCCGCGCCGTCGCGCTCGCCATCCGGCGAACCTACCAACGCGGCGGGGTCCGTTCCATCTTCGCCACCGCTCACCAACGCGGTGGGCGGGACGGCCGGCGGTCCACCCGGGGCGTCCACCCCGACTGGGCTGGGCAGAGAACCGGAAACCCAGGTTGTTGTTCCGGTTGCCCGGCTCGTTCCTGTTGCGATTGGCCGAGCGGCAGTTCCTGGCGTTGTTGTTCCAGCTGCCGCCGCGGTTGACCCGGCTCGAGCCGGAGGCGGGGCCGCTGCCGGCCGCCCCCCATTGCGCGCCAAAAGCGCGCCGTGGATCTTCTGGCGCAGGCCGCGTGTTTCACCCTGACCGGCCCAGGCCAGGGCCGCGCCCATGCGTTCGCTGGCGTCGGCCTCGCTGATGCCGCCGAGCACCCAGGCGGTATCGAGTGCCCGCCAGCGCCGGGTGAGGCGGCGCCGCGAGCGCCGATCCAGGCGCCGCCAGCCGGGATACACCCGCCAGCCCAGGGCATCCATGCCGGCGGCAGAGCGTGCAATCTGCGGCGGCTTGAACGCCAGACCGAGGTCGGCGGCGCCGGCAACCAGGGCGCGATGCCAGCGTGCCAGTTGCCACGGACACTCACCCCAGAGCAGCAGGTCGTCCATATAGCGGACATAGCCCCCGGCCCCCAGCTCTTCCTGCACCAGGCGATCGAGCGGTTCCAGGTACAGATTGGCCAGATGCTGGCTGGTGAGCGCGCCGATAGGCAGGCCGCGCCCGGCTCTACCGTGACTGCGAACGATGCGCTCGACGAGGGCCAGCACCGCCGCGCCTTTGACCACCCGGGCCAAGCGAGCCAACACGCCATCGTGCGGAATGCTGTCGAAATAGCTGCGCACATCCAATTTCAGGAACCACGGATGGGCGATGGCCCGGCGCTGCGCCGTATCCAGGGCTGCAAACTGGCCACCGCCAGCACGGCAGGCATAGCTGTGATCGCACAAACGGCGCTCGAGCACCGGCGCGAGTGGCCGCATCAAGGCGTGATGGAGTACGCGCTCGCGAAACACCGGGGCATGGATGGCCCGGCGCTTGGGATCATGGATCAAAAAACGCCGCGCCTGGCCCAGCGGCAGATCACCAACCAGAATCCCCTGGCGCAAGGCATCCAGCTCAGCATCCAATCTGGCAGCGAAAGCCCGTTGATCAGGCCGATGCCGTTTACCACGGCTGGCCAGGCGGAAGGCCTCGACCAGGTTGGCCCGGTCGGCCACGTCTTCGATGCGGATCAGGATGCGCCGCATGCTTCCGCCGACGCCGCTGGGTGGGACTGTAGATGATCGAGCACCGCCTGGCCATAGGCCTGCACCCGCGCCTCGCCCACGCCCTCGATGGCTTGTAGAGAGTTGGCACTTGCTGGCCGGGTACGGGCGATGCCGGCCAGTTGTTCGTTGGTGAACACAGCATACACCGGCACGCCGGCCTGTTCGGCCAGGCGCTTGCGCAGATCGCGCAAAGAGGCGTAGACCGCGAACACCTCCGGCGGCAGGATGGCCCGATAATCCACCTTGGCCGTGGCTCGCCCACCCGATTTGGCCGACCCGGGCCCATCGAGGAATTCGATACAGAAGGCCCAGGCGCCACGCTCGGGCAGCAACTGCTTCTCCACCGCCACCACCTTCACCCGGCGTAGGAAGGCATTCAGGTCTTCGGCGGTGCTGCCGTCATCAGCGACGGGGATCAGGAAGGTGCGATAGGGCATGCTACGTCTCGAATGTCACAGAAAATTCGTGCGGCTGCGCCGCTTGCCAGGGGGCTGACTGCCCCCTGGACCCCCGCTGGGCTTGCCGGGGAAACGATGTCTTCCGCGGGGGGCGCCGCTACGCCCGGCCAGGCGTCCGCTCCGCGGACCGGCGCTCCGCGCCTCGCCGGGCAGGGCTCCGCTCCGTGTGCTCATGGGCCTCCGGCCCCTGGGCTGGTGGACTGGGCAGAGAACCGGAAACCCAGGTTG
>CAZTGE010000193.1:0-6356 GCA_964612995.1 uncultured candidatus Brocadiaceae bacterium
GATGGGGCCCCGAAAAAGGGCGAGGTAACCACTCATGCCCGTTGGGCCTGAGTGGCTACAGGGGCAGAACCCTGGATGGGGATGACATTTTTGTCGCATCGCCGCCTCGGAACACCAGATCACCGGGATTGATCGCGTCCGCTGCTCTTGCCCCGACATGCGCGCGGGATATCATGAGTCGATTTCACACCAAAAGTGAGATGTCTTTGGTGAACACAGGCGAGCCCCATACGCCAGCACCCGCGACCCCGGTCGACGGACGGCATGCCAGCTCCCGGTCCGGCCGTCTGCGCGCAGCGGTCACCGCCAGACGACACCATGCCGTTCCGGCGGTGGCCTTCGTCCTCTTCCTCGCCGCCTTCGTCGTCTACGGCTACTGTTGCTACCGCCGCGAGCAGCGACAGACCATGGAGAGCCTCGACGATCGCCTGCTCATGGCAGCGCACGCCATCCCCGAAGTTCTCGGACGGGAGTTCTTCACCCAGGCTACAGGGCCGGCGACGATCACACCAGAAGACGATCAGGACAACATCGAACACCTGACCCGCCTGGCCGAGAGCCTGGAGGCGGCCTGCCTCTACACGCTGGCCTGCGTCGACGGCCAGGTGTATATCACCAGTTCCAGCGCATCGGCCGAAGAACGACGCACCGGCAACGAAGTCCGCTACTGGACCCCATACGCCGAAGCACCGAGTACGGTCGCCACGGCCATCGCCAGCGGCCTTCCCACCTTCGCCGATCATCGCGATCGCTGGGGCCATTACCGTCATGTCTACATTCCCCTGCCCGGTGGCGACGATGACATCGTCCATGTCGCCGCAGCAGATCTCGAGTCCAGCGCGGTGCGTTCGGCCCTGCACCGGCGGACCCTGGTCGCGGTCCTGGCGGTGCTGGGGCTGTTCGCAGCCGGAATCCCCCTGTTCGTCGCCTACCGCTCGCGCCTGCGGCATTCCCTGCGCGCCGTCCGCCACTCGCATCGCGCTCTGAGCCAGAGCGAGGAACGCTTCCGTTCCTTCGTCGAGAACGCCAACGACATCGTCTACGCACTCGCGCCCGACGGGCGCTTCACCTACATCTCGCCGAACTGGTTGCAACGCATCGGCGAATCGCCGGAACAGGCGCTGGGCCGCAGTTTCGAGCCCTACGTCCATCCTGCCGACGTGGGCCTCTGTTACGATTTCCTGCGCCGCGTCCTGGAGACCGGCGCACAACACAGCAGCGAGGAGTTCCGCGTACGCCACCGTGATGGTTCCTGGCGCTGGTACCGCTCCAATGGCTCGCCCCTGCGCGATCCCGATGGACGGATCGTCGAGCACATCGGCATCGCCCGGGATGTGACCGAGAGCCGGCAGGCGCTGCTCGCCTTGAGCGAGAGCGATCGCGAACTGCGTGCCGCGCTGCGTCTGGCCCGCGTCGGCTCGTGGACCCTGGACCTGGTGCACGACGAACTGCTGCCGTCGCCCGCCTTGCTCACCGTGCTGGGCCTCGATGCCACGACCCGGAGCCTGCCGATCCCCAATGCGCTGGAATCCGTCCATCCCGACGATCGCAGGCGCGTTCAGGGCTGGCTCGCACGTACGCGCACAAGCGCGGAGCCGATGGCGGGCGAACTGCGATTCCGTCGGCCCGATGGTCAGTATATCTGGTTGCTGAGCCAGACCGAGAGCGTGGAGCTCGACGACAACGGGGGCACGCTGCGTTGCTTCGGCGTCGCCCAGGACGTTACCGGACAACGCCAGATGCAGGAGCGGCTGACCCAGATGGAGAAGATGCAGGCCATCGGTCTGCTCGCCGGCGGCGTGGCCCACGACTTCAACAACCAGCTCGCCGGCATCATGGGCTATGCCGATCTGGTACGGATGCGGATCAGCGATCCGCAGCTCGGTCGCGCAGCCGAACGCATCCTGATCTGCGCCAGGCGCGCCGAGGAACTGACCCGCCAGCTGCTCGCGTTCTCCCGCAAGCAGGATCACCAGCGCCTGCCGGTGGACCTGCACCAGATCATCCAGGAAGTCGTCCTCGTGCTCGAGCACAGCCTCGACAAGCGCATCACCGTGCACCAGCAGCTCGCGGCCAGTCATCCGACCGTTCTCGGCGATCCGAGCCAGATCCAGAGCGCCATCCTCAATCTGGCGATCAACGCGCGCGACGCGATGCCCGAAGGCGGCGAGCTCAGCTTCGCCACCGCCACGCGTGCCCGCGCACAGACCGTCGCTCCCCTGCCCGATGATCCGGCCCCCGGGCCCTACCTCGAACTGCGGGTTCGCGACACGGGCACCGGCATGCCCGAAGAGGTCCGCGACCGCATCTTCGAGCCCTTCTTCACTACCAAGGCGGTCGGCAAGGGCACCGGCATGGGCCTGGCCGCGGTCTATGGCACGATGGCCAACCACGGCGGCAGCATCGCCGTCGAGTCCGAGCCGGGCAGCGGCAGCTGCTTCACCATCCTGCTGCCGGTCCACGCGGGCCAATCGATACCCGCCACACAGGACTTGATCGCGAACCGGTCGCTGGAGGGCGTCCGCGTCCTGGTCATCGAAGACGAAGCGATGCTGCGCGAGCTGGCCAGCGAGATGCTCGGTGAGCTCGGCTGCACGGTCGCCACCGCCGAGGATGGCGCAGCCGGCCTGGCCTACTACCGCGAGCACCGTGCAGCGATCGACGTGGTGCTCCTCGACATGGTCATGCCGCGCATGGCGGGCAGCGATGTCCTGCGGGCCATCCGGGCGCTCGACCCGCATGCACGGGTGCTGGTGGTCTCCGGCCACGGTTCACGCGATGCCAGCGAACAGCATTTCCCGCGCGGCGACGCGATGGTGCTGCGCAAACCCTACCAACAGAACGATCTGGCCTTGGCGCTGCAACGCCTGCTGGAGCACCCGGCGGCATGAGCCCGACCTCTCCGGGGCGACCTGGGGCGCCTGCGATCAGCCCAGCGCGGCAAAGCCGAGCTCGCGCGAACAGGCCCGGGCCGCGACGCTGAGCTCACGGCCGACAGCGGGGATCGCCGCGGTCGGCAGGGTCCGGGCATCGCCGGCCAGCCCGAAAGCGGCGACGGTGTGGCCACGTCGATCGTGGATCGGTGCGCCGATGCGATGCAGATACGGATCGACAGCCACCGTGTAACCCTCGTGATCGAGATCCGCGAGCGCCTGATCGATGGTGGTGTCATCCGGCAGCGGATGGCCACCCGGGCAATCCACGTTGCACTCACGACGCCAAGCCTGCCGGTCCGGCAGGAACCAGCCCCAGGGATAGGCCCGCAGGTGCGCCGTACGCCGGCCCGGACTCTGCATCGAATGCGCCTCGTCCACCACCACCCGGTCCAGGCAGACCAGCTCGCCATCGACGAACCAGACCAGGATCACCGTGTGCCCGGTGGCGTGGGCCACCGACTCCAGGTGCGGCCGCGCGCAGCGGCGCAGCCGTTCGGGACCGGGGCCGGGTGCCAGGAGCGCCTCCAGGCGCGGCCCCGGATGATAGCGGTGGCCGTCATGGGCGAGGTAACCAGCGTCGCGCATGCCGGTGAGCAACCGGGTGGCGGCTGCGTTGCTGATCTCCAGATGACGGGCGATCGCGCTGTAGCTCGCGCCGCCATCCCGGCTGACGAGGAACTCGAGCAAACGCAGTCCGCGCTCGAGCGCACGGGGCAAGGTATCCATGACAGCCATCATGGGCTCATTTTTGTTCCCTTCAATCATTTTCGGTTGCCAGATGCAGCTGGGCACCATGCTCGTCACCCGCTCAGGAGAAGACCATGGATTCAGCCCTGCTCGCCGAAGCCCGCCGCATCAACCGTCGTCTGTTCGGCCACATCCGCTTGACCATCCCCTCGGTGCTGGCGACCGACGAGCGCTTCGCGCTGCGGATCACGGTGTTCGATCCCACCGCCATGCCGGACACGGACTTCGCCGGCGAGCTGTGTTTCGCCCCCTCACCCGGCATCGAAGGGCTGCCCGAACGCCTGCGCCTCGGCCCCGACGACGGCGGCGTGGCCCGGATCGACGGCCTGCGTGCCACCGGCGATCCCGTGGCCCGGGTGCTGGCCAGCATCGATGGGGTCGACCTCTGCTCCAACCCCGCCTGGGTCAGCGACGACCCTCCCTACCGGGTCTTCTGGGGCGACCTGCATGTCCACACCACCGCCTCGACCTGCCAGCAGTGGGCCTGTAAATCACCGCACTTCGCCTACGCCTACGCCCAGGAGGTCGCCCACCTCGATTTCTGCGCCGTCGCGGATCACCTGCGCGGTCTCGCGCGCGACGCCGATCGCTGGCCGACGCTGCAGGAACTCGCCCGGCGCTACAACCTGCCCGGTGAATTCGTCGCCCTCCTCGCCTTCGAGAGCTCGCATCGCACCGGCATGGGCGGCGACAACAACGCCTACTACCTCGGCGACGAGGCACCGTATTTCTGGCGCGAGCGCGAAGACATGTACGGCATCAAACCGGCGGTGCCGCTCGAGGACCTGTGGACCTTCCTGCGCGACACCGGACAGTCCTTCTTCACCGCCCCGCACCACACCACCCGCGACGGCAAGTACCGCACCTTCGACTGCGACACCCATGATCCCGAAGCAGAGCCGCTGTTCGAAATCTACTCTGCCTGGGGTTCGTCAGAGTGCCCCGGCAACCGCTATCCGCTCGCCCAGGGCAACACCGGACAGCGGGCCTACTTCACCGATGCCCTGGCGCTCGGCTGCCGCTTCGGCGTGATCGCCTCATCCGACGACCACACCACCCTGCCCGGCGGCGAGAGCCGCAACTGGGGTTCGCCATGGGGGCCGACCGCCGCCAGCGGGTATCATCACATGGGCATGGCCGCGGTGCGCGCGCCCGCCCTCACGCGCCCGGAGCTGTTCGCCAATCTGCGCGCACGCAACTGCTACGCCACCACCTGCGAACGCACCATGCTCGACTTCAGCTGCGAGGGCGTGGGCATGGGTCAGGCAGTCACCGTCGATCCGGGCGATGCGCTGACACGCGAGCGTCGGCTCACGGTGGCGCTGAATCTCGGCCGCCAGAGGCCGGTCGATGTGGTTCTGATGCGCGGCGATCGCGAGCTCGACCGCCGCAGCCTGACCATGGACCGCGACCCCACGGCCATCGACCGCGTCACCTTCCACGACACCGACGCGCTCACCGACGTGGCCATCCGCGGGGCGCGCCACCATCCCGATCCCTTCGTCGTCTATTACGTGCGTCTGGAGTCCCGCGCCGGCCACACCCAATGGAGCAGCCCGATCTGGTTCGACCTCGGCTGATGCGCGCGCCGTCTTCACCGCCATGCGCATCCCCTGCGGGCCTCAGGCGGGCAGCGGCTCCAGGCCCGGGGGCAGGAAACGGTCGAGGTCCGGCGGCGGTGCGGCGGTCACCGTGAGCACCGATCCGTCGGGATGGGGCAGGGCGAGCCGCCAGGCATGCAAGGCCTGGCGCGTGAGTGGCGGCCCAGTGTCGCCCGGCGGCGACCATTCCGCCTCGCGACCGTAACGCGCGTCGGCGAGGCAGGGGTGGCCGAGGTCGGCGAGGTGGACGCGGATCTGATGCGTCCGCCCGGTATGGATCCGCACCTCGAGCACGCTGAAGCCATGGCCACGGGCGCGCACGTGGAACTCACTGTGCGCCGCGCGAGCGCCGGACGTGCCCTCAGGCCAGACCCGCCGTTTGCGGAAATCGCGCCGGCTGCGCCCGATCCACCCGTGGTGATCGAAGTAGTCGGCCTGCGGCTGGCCGTGGACCAGGGCACAATAGCGCTTGCCGACACGCCGTTCGCGGAAGGCGTCTTGGCAGGCCGCCTGGGCCGCCGGGGTCTTGGCCACCGCCATCACCCCGCTGGTATCGGCATCGAGGCGATGGACCAGTAGCGGCGCCCATCCGCTTCCGCCCTGCTGGGCGTAGGCGAGCAGGCCGCCGAGCAGGGTGCCACGGATGTGCCCGATGGCCGGATGCACCACCACCCCGGCGGGTTTGTCGAGCACCAGCAAGGCGTCGTCCTCGTGAAGGATCCGCAGCGCCATCGGCTCGGGGACCACCGTGAGCGCGGGCACCTCCTCGACCTCGAGTGCGACCCGCTCGCCGCCACGCAGGCGATAGCCCGGCTTGGTCCGCCCCGGCTCCACGCGGCACCGGCCGGCCTTGATGCTGCGGGCGACCAGCGAGCGCGAACAGCCCTCCAACCGCGATTCGAGCCAGACGTCGAGCCGGGTCCCCGCCGCTTCCGCCTCCACTGCGAGTTCATGCAACATCGCCGCAGCCTGGAGCAGGCCGGAGCGACGACAAGTCCCACCGCCCCCTCACGTCAAGGCGACTCAAAGCTCGCCCCGGGAGCGCCGATCACCAGGTCGGCATGCCTTGCGT
>CAZTGE010000194.1:0-6304 GCA_964612995.1 uncultured candidatus Brocadiaceae bacterium
GTAGGTCCTCACGCAGTGAGGACCGTAGGGGCGAAGCCCCTGAGTAGTTACGATCGAACATTCTCATCCATCTCCGTGTCTCCGCGCCTCCGTGAGAGACCTCTTCGGTGATCGAACGTAACTACTCAGGCCCAACGGGCATGAGTGGTTACCTCGCCCTTTTTCGGGGCCCCATCGTGCGCGATGGGGTCTGGCGCCGAGTGGTGGTGGGCGGATATAATCGGCGCAGCCGATCCGCCCACGCCTGAATCTGCCTGCTGATTCAGGCGAACCACGACAAAGCCAGAGGGGTAGGTCCTCACGCAGTGAGGACCGTAGGGGCGAAGCCCCTGAGTAGTTACGCCGGATCATGTGCACCAAACCGCCGAACATCATTCTCGTCATGTGCGACGATCTCGGTTACGGCGACGCCGGTTTCAACGGCAATGGCGTGATCCGGACGCCGCATCTCGATCGCCTCTGCGCCGCGGGCACGCGGCTGACCCGCTTCCAAGCCGGCGGCCCGGTCTGCTCGCCGACCCGCGGCACCTGCCTGACCGGGCGGCACTACCTCCGCTACGGCATCGACCATGTCGGCCAGGGCCATCTGCCCGAGCAGGAGGAGACCCTGGCCCCGCGACTCGGCTCGATCGGCTATCGCACCGGCCACTTCGGCAAATGGCACCCGGGCACCTTCGAGCACACCCGGGTACCCTACGGCCAGCATCACATCGATCATTTGCCGCCGCAGCTGGACGACCGGGTCGTCGATCGCTTTTCGCCGCCCTGGGCGCGCGGCTATCAGCGTGGCGTCGCGACCGAGAACACCGTGCCGCTCTGGGATCCGAGCCGCGGCTTCGACAGCCACAGTTTCGCCAGGACCGACGAGCCCTATCCGACACCGTATTACATCGACGGCCTGCCCGTGCGCGAACCCGTGCTCGGCTGCGACTCCGCCTTCATCATGGATCACGCCCTCGATTTCATCAGCGACGCGGCCGGTGCCGGCGAGGCGTTCTTCACCACCATCTGGTTCCACGCACCGCATACGCCGGTGGAGGCCGGGCCGGCCTACCTGCGGCTCTATCGCGACTTCGCCGACGAACTGGCGCACTACTTCGGCTGCATCACGGCGATGGACGCGCAGATGGGGCGCCTGGCGGCGGCACTGCAGTCGTTGGCCATCGACCAGGACACGCTGATCTGGTTCTGTTCCGACAAAGGGGATGGAAGGCGGCACCGGCAAGGCGCCGCATCGCCGCAGTCGCGGCAGCACCGGCGGCCTGCGCGGGCGCAAACGCAGCCTCTACAACGGTGGCATCACCGTGCCGGCTTTCGTCCACTGGCCCGGTGTCGTTCCGGCCGGCAAGCAGTGTGCCGTGCCCGGCAGCACCCTCGACCAGTTGCCGACGGTCTACTACTACCTCGGCCTCGACCTGCCTGATCGGCCGATCGACGGCATCTCCTTGGCACCGGTGCTCGCCGGAGAACAGCGTCGCCGCGGCGGCCGTATCCCCTTCCGCTACCTCAACCATCGGGAAACCATGTTCGGTAGTCCGACCATCGCCCTGATCGGCGACGAGGAGAAATTCGCCATCAACCTGGCGGAGGAGGATCCCGACGAAGAACTGTTCGATCCAATCGCCGATCCCTGGGAGCACCACGACCTGCATGCCGGGCAGCCGGAGCGCTGCGCCCGTCTGCGGGCCGAACTGGCCGGCTTCTCGACTCCTGCCGCCGCAGCCACGCTGGGATCGGAGGGATGGACATGCACCTCATTGTTCAGGTGCGGAGGGATGGACATCCACCTCCTTGTTCAGGAGCGCGAGCCGCGACCCTTCCGACGCTACGAACGCCACAACGAGCCTGCAGAGGGGCTATCGATGCAGTCTGGTTGATATCGAGAGTACTTGATCACACGGATTGGGTGCCTGTCCTCTGCTCTTGTCCACTGCTCTCAGCGCCGATCCGGACAATCCGCCTTGCCCGCCTCCAGCGAGGGGGGACCATGGACCATCGCTGGCCGCAGCGGGCCGGGGAGCTGCTCCAGCCCGTCCTTCCTCGTCCTCCGGAGCCACCATGGTCCCCACAAGTCCTCCTGCTGGCCAGCGATCGATCCTGCCGCTGACCGTCGTCTTCATCCTGGTCCTGGCGGCAGCCAGCCAGCGGCTCGCGGCCCAGGACTGGTCTCCCCGGCAGCGTCCCAACGTCCTGTGGATCGTGTCCGAGGACAACAGCGCTTCCTGGCTCGGCTGCTACGGCAACCGGCAGGCTACCACCCCCAACCTCGATCGTCTGGCGACGGAAGGCTTCCGCTACACGCGCCTGTTCGCCAATGCCCCGGTCTGCGCCCCGCAGCGCAGCAGTTGGATCCTGGGCATGCCTGCGCTCACCGCCGGCACCCATCCGATGCGCAGCGACAACAGGATCCCCGATTCCCTGCGCTATTATTCCGAGCATCTGCAAGAGGCCGGCTACTGGACCCACAACTCCCGCAAGACCGATTACAATATCGGCGGTCGCAGCGAGCGCAGCGGCTGGAACAGCAGCGGCGACCGGTCGACGCCTTGGCGAAAGGCGCCGGAGGACCGCCCCTTCTTCTGCATCGTCAACATCGACACCTGCCACGAGCGCTTCGCGTTCGAGGGACTCGACGACACCGAGCACGATCCCGCCGCCGTGCAGGCCGCCGCCTATCATCCCGACCTGGAGGTGACCCGGGCCAACTACGCGCGCTACCACGATCGCATCAGCCGGATGGATGCCGAAGTGGGCCGCATCCTCGAGGCCCTAGCCGAGGACGGTCTGGCCGAGACCACCATCGTCGCCTACTGTTCCGATCACGGCGGAGTGATGCCGCGCAGCAAACGCTTCCTCTTCAGCGCCGGGCTGCACATGCCGCTGATCATGCGCATCCCGCAGCGGCACCGCAGCTGGTGGCCAGCGGTGGCGCCCGGGCAGACCGTGGACGATCTGGTCAGCGCCCACGATCTGACCAGCACCTGGCTGGCCTTGGCCGGGGTCGAGCGGCCCGCGACGATGAGCGGCCGCGCCCTCCTCGGTCCGAACCGCGGCGAACCACGCCGCTGGCACGTCGCCTTCCGCGAACGCATGGACGAGGTCTACGACAACGCCCGCGCCGTCACCGATGGCCACTTCCTCTACGTCCGTAGCTATCTGCCCTGGGCGCCGTGGGGCCAGCACCTCGATTACCTGTGGCGCCTGCCGCTGACACAAGCCTGGGAGGAGCATCACCGTGCCGGACGCACCGATGCGATCACCGGCCGCTTCTTCCGACCGCGCGCCCGCAGCGAAGAATTGTATGATCTGGCCAGGGATCCCGACTGCGTCCACAATCTGATCGACGAGCCCGCCCAGCAGGAGCGCCTGGACACCATGCGCCAGGTCCTGCGTGAATGGCAGATCGCCCATCATGATCCAGCGCTGCTGCCGGAAGTCGAATGGCAGCGCCTGCTGGCCGAGCACGGTGGCACGATCTACGAACTCGCCCGGGATCCCGGCCTCCATCCGGTGGCCGACCTGCTCGACGCCGCCGACCGCGCCATGGCCAGGGACCCGGCCAACGCCGAGCAGATGCGCGCCGACCTCGTCTCCTCGCAGCCTGGCTTGCGCTGGTGGGCCGTGATCGGCCTGCTGCTGCTCGACGACGCGCAGGCGCAAGCGTTGTTGCTCGAAGCCCTTGAGGACGAGGCCCACGCGGTGCGCATCATGGCCGCCTGGGCTCTGCTGCGCCAGAACGCCCATCGCGACGCCGCCATCGCCTGCTGGCGCGAGCTTCTGAACGGCGACAGCTACGCCAGCCTGCTGCTGTACAACTGCCTGCGCTGGGCCGGTCCCGAAGCCGCCGACCTGGTGCCCGACATCCGCCGAGCCATCGAGAAGGATCCGGGCGGATACGAAAGCCGGATCGCCACGGACCTGCTCGCGGGCCCGAGGGCCCGCGAACCGGCCGGACGATAGCGGCACGATCGTCCACCCGGTCTCCGGACCACGGCCGCGCGCTCTCTGCCGAAAGGCGGGCCGGCCCGCTATGATGAACCCTCGGTTTGCGGAACGGCAGTAACGCGGAACGGCAGTAACGGCAGTGGACATGCACCTTTTTTCCCAGGAGCGGAAGTAACGGCAGAACGGCAGAACGACACAGAACGGCAGTGGACATGCACTTTTTTCCCAGGAGCGCGTGCCGCGCCCCTCCCGGCGCTGCGAATATCACAATGAGCCTGCAGGGGGGATATCGGAGTGTCTGATTGACATCGAAAGTGCCTGAGGGCCAAGAAATGACGCTACTGGCTTCGGCCAGGACATACCGCAGCCAGCCGACCGCGAGAGGTCGCTGCATCAGCCGTGCTATGGTTGGCCCATCAACCCGTTTCAGGCTGTCGATGGAGGCCGGCGACGATGTCCGCCACCCAGCGGACTCCGCGGCGTGCGGCTTCGGCCGCGCGCCGTCATGCTGCCGATGGCGGCGCCGAAGAGGAAGCCGGAGCTGCGCATCTCCTGCAGCCAGGCGTCGGCATCCAACTGGAGTCGTTCGAGGATGGAACGTAGTTCGGGCGGGATGCGGCCGGTCTGGTCGACCAGTTCCAGATAGTCGTCCAGCTCCAGGCAGGCCCGCCGTTCGTCGAGGGTGCAGGCTGGGATCGGAGCGATCCACAGGCCCGCTTCGGGACCCTGTTGATGGCGTTGGTCCGCCAGCCGCCGGAGGTGGAGCGCGACCGATCCTCCCTGTGCCGCCTGTTCCAGGAGCACGGCTGCTTTGCGATGCTCCTGACGGGCGAGGCAGCGCTCCTGGTTGCCGGTGTAGGCGCTGTCCTCCGGCCGATCGGCCATGCCGGCGCGTATTCCATTCCCCTGGAAAAGTGCGCATGACCATGCGCACTTTTCCAGGGGAATGGAATATAGACATGCTTCGGGTCTTGGACTCCGGAGGGCCGGTGACGCACTCGCGATAACGCGCGTCCTCGTGCTGCCTTCCCCCTGTAAGCACAAGGTCGGCACCCTCGACGTTGATTTCGGAACTCAATATCGAGCCTGCCTACACCCCTGTCAACGCTTGCCACAGATGGTTGCCCACCTGCAGCCATGACTCGGGGGCACGGCTGATCGCTATTCTTTACCGTGTAACGGACTTTCACCGTCGACTCCTTGCCAGATTTGCCCTGGCGCTTCGCTTACTCCTTCCCGGATTCGTCCCGGCGCGCCTCCGCGTCCTGGGTTTTGCGCACTGGTTTCACCGATCTTCTTTGCCATCCTGAGCACCTGATGCTGGGTCCTGTGACTGGGAGTCAACCTCTCCAGGTGACTCGCAGTCTGCAGAATCGGCGGCAGATGCAGCACTGGCAGTTGACGAGGCGGCATCGTCTTCCGGCATTCGCGTCAAATGGAAGCATCCGTCCTCGTACAGAACCGCCTTGATGCGCACTACCCCGCTCGTGGATCCGTTGCCGCTTCCATATCTATTCATTCTCACAACTGCCTCGGCGCCATCTACGGAAAGCACATGGTAAGTGATCACATCTCGCGTGCCAAACCGCGATACATCTAGCTGTACTCGCTTCGCCCACTTTCTCGGCAAGCCTAGGGCCTCTACCAATGACTCACGCATATCAACAAAGGTCACCTCTCCACCCCATTGCTTCGATTCCCGAACAGCGCGGTCGTCTACCGTGACGATGTACGGCTCAGGATCCGCAATCGGACCGATCAAGAGCCAGACCGAAGCCGGGGACAACTTCATCACCCAATCGTCTGGTAGAGCCACCCCTGCGCCCCATGCCTGGGCCAAAGCGAAGACGAAAACGAAGATGGCGCGGATCATCCTTTACCTCCACCGAAGACCTCTTGCTCAGATGGACAGTCATCGACGTCTTCCTTCGCGGCTCTCATCTCTCGAGCTTTCCTCCTTGCACGCTCGGGCGTACCGCCTTTGTCGGGCGGATTCTTGTGCCACTTCGAATCCAGCATCTCATCAGCCGCCTCATCGTAGTCCGCACGCTCAAGAGCCGCTCGCATCTTCACGAACCCTCCCACTTTGGTGCGGCCCATTTGGTAAACCATTTCAGCCAGAACCCCCTTCGCATCTGGGTCTAAGTTGTCGTAGTTATTAACCAAGCTCTCTGATTCCTGTACCGCTTGCTCGGCATCTTCCGTAAGCATCTTCGCCGCATCCTCTTCGGTCACGGCTTGAGTTCCATCCTTTACCGCCTGGGGATCATACCCTAGCTCCTTTAGGATGTCATCATGCAGGCCGTGCTCCAAATTTGATCCATATCCCACGGTCAAGTTATTCTTCGCATCAAGGTAT
>CAZTGE010000195.1:0-6165 GCA_964612995.1 uncultured candidatus Brocadiaceae bacterium
CTATCGCCTACGGCGATACCCGCTTCGCCCACCACTCGGCGCCAGACCCCATCGCGTACGATGGGGCCCCGAAAAAGGGCGAGGTAACCACTCATGCCCGTTGGGCCTGAGTGGTTACCGGGGGACTTCGTCCCCCGAACCCCCTGTCCCTTGGCCGCTTGCATCACCGATTCTGATCCGACCTTCGAAAAGATCGCTGACGCCAACGACCAGTGGGCTAATCGTCTGTATCCGCCGCGGGCGGTGGGCTCGGCGTGCCGATGCACCACAGGTGGGTGCGATCGCGGAAATACAGCATCCCGTCGGCGAAGAATGGGGACGGGATGATGGTCGAACGCCCGCCTTCGTGCCGGGCGAAGCCATGCGGGAAATCGGCCACCGGGGCGAAGCTGCGCCCGGCGGTGAAGACGTGCATGGTCTCGCGTCCGGTGGCATAGATGTAGGGGCCGGCCTTGGCCAGCGAGGCGTAGGCGTGCTTGCCCCAGACGTGTTCGTAGAGCAACTCGCCGGTCTCGATGTCGAGCGCGGTGAGGTGGCCGCCGTCGTTGACCGCGTAGTAGACGCCATCGTGGATCAGCGGCGAGTTGCCCATGCGTGAGGAGTAGCGTGCCTCGGGCTCGGCGCAGTAATCCCAGAGTTGCTCGCGCGTGCCGTCGGGGGCGTGGCGGTAGGCCCGGGTGGAAGTCAGGTTCTTGTCGTCACCGTGGAAATGGAGCACGGCGATGTCGCCCTCGACCACCGCGGAGGGGCCCCAGGATTTCCATGGCTTCTCGGCGGCCCGGCGCGCGAGCGTGGACCCGTCCTCGAGCCGCACCAGATGGCCATCGGGGGAGATGACGTGGTCCTTGCCGCCGAGCTGCATGAACGCGCCGGTGCCCAGCAAGTGGCTCGAGCCGGCCGCGGACCAGCGTTCGCTGCCGGTCTGCGCATCGATCGCGACCAGCCCCCGGGCGCATTGCTGCAGGACCAGGTCGCGCCACAGCAAGGGCGAGGAGCTCAGGCCCGGCCCCCAGCGCGAACCGGTATCGATCGCCGTGCTCCAGATCCGCTCACCAGCCAGATCGTAGCAGACCATCATCCCCTGACCGAAGGTGACCCAGACGTGCGTGCCCTGGCTCACCGGCGTGGCCATGGTCCAGCCGCGGAGATCCTTCGGGCCGCGCCGGCCCGGATCCTCGGTGCCGGGGCCGAGAATCTCCGGCGGCGGATGCGCGTGTTGCCAGCGGATGCTGCCGTCGGCACGATCGATGCACAGCAGCGTGTGCGGTTCGGCGGTGCAGAAGACCACGTCGCCGACCACCGTCGGCGAACCGCTGCTCCAGTCCGGCAGGGGGGTCTTCCAGCGCACAGGAGCCTGGTGCGGCCAGTCGACTGGCGGCTGCATGGTGGCGGCGAAGGCGCCCGAGCTGTCGCCACGCCAGCCGCGTGGCTGGCAAGGTTGGGGTGGGGGCGGTTGTTCTGGTTCGGGTTGCGCTTCGGGTTCGGGCTCGGGCTCGGGTTCCGGTTCGCTCTGTACGCGCTCGGTGAGCACGCGCCATGCGCCGCCGTCCTCATCGCGGATGCGATGGATCACCCGCACGGGCAGGGTCAGGGTCATCTTGCGCCCGCCCTGCCACAGCGCGAAGCGCACGTGGGCATCGGTCTGCTCGAGCAGCGTGACGTCGCGCATGGTCCGACCGTCCATGGTCTCGATCTCGGCCCCGGTCAGGGGGCGGGCGATGAGCAGGGCCAGGGCGATCAGGGTCAGGCGCAGACAGGACACGGTGGATCTCCGGAGTCATGATAGCAGCTGGCTGATCATACCGATGGATCGCCTGCGTGTTACCGATCTGTCGCGCAAGCGCTTGTGGTACACAATTTTACGACGTGACGACGCACGAAACACGACACGCCGCATGCATTGCCACGTCGCGTGGTCGGCTCAGCCGGATGACGCTGTTCGCAGACGTTCGCCATAGCAGTCGTTCAGCAGCACGGCGAGCTGTTCGCTGCGCAGGCCGAGGGCGCGGACCTCGTTCGCAGTGAGTACCTCGTCTTCGCCATCGACGCGTAGGAGCCGTAGCGGCACGGTGCCGATGCCCGTGGCTGTGAGTTCGCCCAGGGGGAACATGCCGATGCCGAGCCGGATCGGGTCGAGGCCCAGGGCGATGCCCTGCAGGTCGGCGAGCGGGATCTCGCGCATGCCGGTGCGCGCGCGGTGGATGCGGATGCGATCGGGCAGGCAGTGCAACTCGCGCACAGCGTCGCCGCCAGCGTAGGCCACCCAGGCGAGGGCCACGCCGACTAGCACGGCGATGCCGCTGGCGACGGCGCCTGCGGTCGGGCCCACTCCTGCGCCCCAGGCGATCGCTGCCGCGACCGCGGCGCACAACAGCGGCGGCAGCAGCAGGCCAGCCTTGCGCCGCAAGGCTGGCGCGTACAGCGTCAGCGGCAGCTCTGGCGTGATCCCCCGTCTGGCGAGAAGCCGGGCGAGTGCGGCGTGGCAGGCCTCGGGGCGCAGGTGCTTTGCGGCCATCTGGTGGAAATACGGCATGGCGCTGGTGGCGAGCGAGAAGTGCAGATCGCCCTGGGGGCTGCGCAGGATCACGTTCGCCGGCAGGTGATGATCGCGTTCGATCGCGGCGATCTGGTCCCAGGTCAGCCGGCGTGACCAGCCGCGCCGGCGACGCTCGATGCCCTGTGCGGTGATGCTCAGGGTGCCGGCGTGACGCAGGAGGAGATATCCGGCCATGGCCCAGAAGGGCATGGGCACGATCACCGACACGGCGATGAAGCCATGATCGCCAGCGACCAGGCCGACGATGGCGAACAGCAGGAAGAACACCACCAGCGACAGGATCATCATCCGTCCGCTCCAGACGAGGAACGGGCTGAAGCGGAACCGCCTGCCGCCCGGGATCGCTTCGCTCTCGGGTCTGCGCTCGCCGCTGAGGCGGATGCAGAGCAGCACAATGCCCAGCGCCACCACGCCCACCGTGAACCAGACCAGGATCTCCTCGCCGGTGCGATCGACCTCGACCAGCGCGGTGGCGGCAGGATCGTCGGGAAAGTACCGGACCTCGATCGGTTCACCGACGCGGTCATCGTAGAGGGGGCCGAAGTGCACCTGCTGGTCCTCGACCACGACAGTACGCTGTCCGCCATCAGCGGTGGGTACAGTGAAGCGATAGCTCAGGTAGCCCTTGTCGCTCAGGGCGGAGGGGCGTTGGTGGATCCGTTCGCCCTGGGCATCCTGGTCCCAGGCGAAGTCGATCAGTTCGCCCTGGGTACGCATGGCGCGGTTGTCGTAACGCCACGCCCGGGCGGTGCCGTGGATGCCGTATCCGAGGAGGGCCAGCATACCGCCCAGCAGGATGTAGCCGAAGAGGCGGCGGCCGATGCCGGTGGACGGTTTCCGATCCGGCGCGGTGGCCGGGGATCGTTCGTTCATCGCTGCGCTCCGGGCGGGGGTTACGCCGGGCGCAGTCGAAGGAATCCACTCCGGTCGGCAAGGGGGAATGGCGCTACGCCACCAGGGCGACTCAAAGCTCGCCCCGGGAGCGCCGATCACCAGGTCGGCATGCCTTGCGTCGCCTCCACCTGCGTCAAACCGCCCGGCTCTCTTTGGTGCTTGGGCCATGGTGACACAGGTGGAGGCGAGGCATGGCCCTCATTTGCGAGCTTTGAGTCGCCCTGGCTACGCGATCACCATCGCCAGCCGCACCTGGCGCGTGGCGCGGCTGGCCCACGACCGGGTCGAGGTCGAGCCGAGCAGTGGCCCCGGATAGCTGGCCCGTTCTGGCGCGCCGAGGCCCAGGACCGCGAGCGCAGCACCGCTCTGGCCTTGGGGGAATTCCTCGAACGCGCGGACACGCTCGATGCCGCCGCGCTGCGCGCCGAACTGACAGGCGCCCATGCCTGTGACGCGGAAGCGGCCGAGCAGTTGGTCGAGTTCCTCGCCCGGCAGCGCCAGTGCACCCGTGCCTTGCCGCATCGCCACCGTCTGGTCGTCGAACACAGCCCCGACATGGCCGGCGAGGGGCACCTGGTGATTCTCCATCTCGCCTGGGGCGCGCGGGTGCTCAGGCCGTGGGCGATCGCGCTCGGCGCGGCGTGGCGACGGCGCTATGGCACATCGATCTCTTGCGAGGTCGCCGACACCTGCCTGCTGGTCCACGCGCCCGAGGCGGTGAGCGAGCGGGAGCTGCTCGCCCTGGTCGACGTCGACAACCTCGATGGCCATCTCCAGCGGGCGGTCGAGGGCAGCGGGGTCTTCGGCACCGCCTTCCGCGAGAACGCGAGCAGGGCGCTGCTGCTGCCGCGCCGCGATCCCCGGCGCCGGGCCAACTGGGAGGACAAGGCATGACGGCCCACCACAGCTACGACGTGTGAACCGGAGGCTACTCGGTCGCGCGCTCGGCGAGCGGCTCGGGCGTGCGGATCTCCGGTGGCGTATAGCCGATGGTCCGGGCCAGGATCGTGTGCAGGCTCGGACAGTCCGCCGTCGCCTGCCAGCGCACCGCCCCGTCCTCGCCGGGGGCACGCCAGCGGATGGCGGTGCGCGCTCCGACAGGATCGTGGTACACGGTCGCGCTGACGGCCGTGGGGTCGTGGACGAAGCGGATCTGTGCCAGCAGGAACCCGGCCGCGAGCAGTTTGTCGACCGCCCGGGCGATGCTGCGCGTGTGCGGCGCGATCACGGTGGCCTGGAGTTCGCGGAACTGATACGGGTAGATCTCGAAGCGGCGGATGCGGCCGAGCATGTGGCCGAGCAGGTCCATGTCGCCAGCGCCGTAGAGTTCGTCATAGACGCTGGCGTGGCCGAGGCAGGAACAGTGGTCGGGGCCTTGGAGCAGCACCGCGGTACAGGTGTTCACGCCGAAGGTCATCAGCGCGCGGTCGTCTTCGGCCAGGTGGAACTCGTCGATATCCACCCGGATGGCATGGGTGGCGTCGACCTCCGGCGGCGGTGCCGCAGCGGTGTCTGCGGGCTGCGCGAGCGCCGCGAGCAGGCGGGGGCGCAGGCGCTCGCAGTGGATGTGGTAGTGATGGGTGAGGATCTCGTCCTCGTCGATCTTGGCGATCAGCAGCCAATCGGTGTCCTGAATGCGACAGACCTCAAAGCTGGTCAGCGCGCGCTGACCGCGGTAGTCGACCACCACCATGTGTCCCCTTCCGGTCGCGAACTTGCGCTCGATGTTCTCACGCGAGAGGTGGCGTTCGAGCATCCCGGTGCCGGGGCGATGACGGCTCTCGGTCAGCAACTGATGGCGCTGGTTGACCAGGAAGACCTCGCCGGTGGTCAGCAGGTCCTGGTGGCGGCGGAAGATCCGGTTGAGCTTGTTGAGCGAGCACTGGAGCACGAACCAGCCCTGCAGCTCGCCGTTGTCGCGCACCGGTTCGACGATGAAGGCCGAAGGCTCGTCCGAGACCGGATAGTACTCGTAGTCGATGAACGCTTCCCCGGCCTCCTGGCGCAGGCGCGCGGCGAGGGCGGTGTCCGCCGTCGCCCCGGTGAACAGGTTGGTGTGGTATTCGGCCTCATGACGGATGGTGGAGCAGACGAAACCGTCGGCGTCGACGAACAGGATGTCGTAGAACACCTGGTAGCGCCGCAGACAGTAATCGCGCAGGGTGCGCTTGAGCCGCTCGATGTGGTGCACCACCGCCGCCGGCGGCGGGGCCTCGTGCCGCAGGGCATGGAAGTCGCGCTTGATGCGGAAGTACTCGAGCATCTTGGGATCGCTGGCGAGCCTACTGCCGAGCGAGCGCAAACGTTCGAGATACGCCGTCAACTGGGCGCGCTTGGTCTCACGGACCCGATCGAGCATACGGTAGGTATCGGCGGCGATGGCGTCATCCGCCGCCTGCACGCCGATGCAGCACGTCAACAGCACCGCGGGGAGGAGAAGAGGACGATACAGCGCTCGCATGGCCTGGCTCCTGGGGCGCCCTGGTGGATGGGGCAGGTCGACGATGAACAGCTTCGCCCGATGGCGAGAACGGACATCTGGCGATGATAGTCCGCCACGCGGGGAACGGGAAGGGCCGATCGAGCTGCCTTGCCGACCGGCGACCGTGGCCCACCCCTGCCCGCGGTGGCCGGCCGTCGGCGCAGACCGGCCGCCGAACCTGACCACGCCTACGGTCAATGCCTTGACCTCCGTCCCCGCGCTCCTACAACCC
>CAZTGE010000196.1:0-6100 GCA_964612995.1 uncultured candidatus Brocadiaceae bacterium
CCCCTATTCCATTCCCCTGGAAAAGTGCGCATGGTCATGCGCACTTTTCCAGGGGAATGGAATACGCACCTTTCCAGGGGAATGGAATATGGCCGATTTGTTCAACAACGGCCGCAACTGACATTCTCTTCACAGGACGCGGCGCGCTCCGAGGGAATGCCACGCACTGCGTCGACAGATCACAGGGGACCGAAACAACAGTCCTGGGTTGTCAGACCTCCACCGCCGCTGGCCGCCTGCTGCGCCGATGCCCGCCGCGAACGCCACCGCCGCGTGATTTGTGCCTACGCTGTGGCGGCCCCGTCAAAGAGAGGCGACGCCATCGAGCATGAACGAAAACGTATGGGTGACCCCCGTTGGCAAGCCGGTAAACAGGTAGGCGCCATCGACCACCTGCCCCTCGTCGCCACCGGGTTCGACGACGGCACTCAGCGAGGGTACCGTGTCGCCATCGATACGCAGTGAGACCCGGCGTACACCACCACCGTCATCGTCGGCGATGGTCACCGTCGTCGACGATGGCGCGCCCAGATCGTAGGCATCGCCGTCGTCAGCCAGCACCACCGTTACGGTCTCGTCGCCCTCTGAGAGCGCATCGTCGATGGCGCTCAGGCGGACCTGGACCCGATGCTGGCCGGCCGGGATGACGACGGCGTTCGGCAGCGCGACGAAATCCTCACCAGCACGCGCAAGACCGGCAGAACTCGTGTAGCGCACCACGAGGTCGGCATCGGTGGCACCGTCGCGTCTGAAGGTGAGCCAAGCACCGCCTCCCGCTTCGGGGATCGCCGTCGCGGTGGTGTCGATCGTGACCACCGGGGTCGCAGGACTGTCGGTCCCATCTCGAATTGCCTCGATCGCTGCGACACTCAAAGCGCGATGATACAGGCGCTGGTCGTCCATCTCGCCGGCAAACGTCCGGTCCAGCGATGCCGGGTGGCCACCGAAGCACAGCGGAGCGTCACTCGACAGGTCCTCGGCGTTCCAGTTGTCATCCGCAAAGATGGTCACCAGTTCGCCGTTGGCATCGGTGGCGTAGAGCCGCATCTGACGGGTGGTGGCGTCATAGGTCACCGCCAGCATGGTCCAGGCATCCTCGGGCGGCATGTAGCCATCGATGGTCTGGCTGCCGCCGCTGGTGACCAGACGTAAGTTATTGTAATGGTAGCTCAGCGCCACGCCGACGCCGTCGTTGCCCATGGTGCTGCGCTTGGCAAAGATCACCGACTGCGCCATCCACGCCGTCGGCTTGACCCAGCCGATCCAGGTGAAGCGATCCGCGATGCGGACCTCCGGGGCATCGGGCACCGACACATACTGCTGCGAAGCGGGCTCGAGTACGACGCTGTGGTCCCCCACCGCAGCGTCGTTGCCGAACACGGGTGTGGCGACCGTCGCGCCGGAGAGAAACGCCCCCAGGTCGTCGACTGCATCGTGTATCGCGGTATCGTGCAGGTCGCCTTCGCAGGCCCAGCGACCACCGGCGTAGATACGTAGCACGGCGGTGTTGGAGTAGGGCGACGCGTCAGCGCGCACGCGATAGCAGACGGTCGCAGTCGGCGCCGCCATATCGAAAGCCTCGGTCACGTTCGCGGCCACCGTCGCCACGACCTGCCAGTGGCGACCGTGGATGTCGTACAGCGCGCGCTCAAGGATGAACCGGGTCTCGTCGGCGCTGCGATCGCTCCACCGCAACGCCACCCCGCCGTCAGCCTGACGCACGGCGATGAGATTGCCGGGGGCAGCTGGCGTCGGCGCGGGTAGCGAGCAGCCGGCGCGCCATACATCGTGACCAGATTCCAGCGCGCCGATGTCCGGCGCGCCATCGCTGACGTCATCGGTGTACGGCGGGATCGCCTCGCCCTGGTCGATGGCGGCCACGGCGGTGGCATGCAGGCGCAGATCCCCCTGCGAGGGATCGCGCACCAGATCGGCATCGGCCGCTATGAGGTTGGTGCGGAACATCCCCGTACCGGTGCCGTTGAATGACACCGAGGCCTGGGCGGTCAGGTTGTTGCGCACATCGCAGTCATCGACCTTACCGCCGATGTCATGATCACCGCCACTACCCCAGACGGTGTTGTTGTACACCCGATGGTCGACACCGTCGTTGAGGTTGATCCCCTGGCGAACGTCCCATACCAGATTGTGGTCCATGACAAAACCGGTGCTGTAGTCCTGGTAGAGCCCATATGACCAGTCGCCGCCATCCGAGATGATGTTGTGGTCGTAGCGCGTGCCGTTGATCTCTTCATCATGACCGACCGACTTGATGCCGCCGACATCCTCGGTCCACAGGCCGAAGCCGCTGATGCGGTTGTGGTGGATACGAGATGGTCTGGCCGCCGTGGTCCGGGTCTTCTGGGTGGTGATACCGTCGAAGCCGCAACGCCGCACCGTATTGTAGCCGATGTCCATTCCGTAGTTGTAGAATTCGAACCCGGTGGAGATCCCCGCCGCAAGCTGCAGCATGTAGTCGACGCTGTGGACGTGGTTGTTGGTGACTGCGATGTCGTGACCGATCGCCATGATGCCGTTGCCGGCGGCGTATTCGATGACGCAATCGCGGATGCAGTGATCACTGCCAGAGATGATGACACCACTGGCCTGCGACCACTGCCAGTTGTCGCCGCCGCTGCAGTCATGGAAGTGGTTGATGTAGCGGAAGTGCACGCGCTCCACGGTGATGTGATGCGCCTCGGCGATCGGCCAGCCATGCACACTGCTACGTCCGACTGCGGTCTGGCCGGAGCCGGCGCCATCGTTCCCGGCGTCGAGGTCGGTCGTCAAGGTGGCACCGACCACCCTCAGATCCTGCACGGTGATGTGGGCACGCCGATCGAGATCGATGGCGTAGTCGCGACGTTTGATTTCGATGAGGTGATCGGCCGGGTCACCGCCGTCGGGAAGCCACACGTAGAGCTCGTGCGTGGCGGGGTCGTGATACCACTCGCCCGGCGCGTCGAGCAGCCCACGCAAAGAGCTGAGTCGGTAGATGGCCCCGGCCTCGAGCTTGTCGCTCTTGGGAAGATCACAGACAATGGTGTCGCCGTCGTGCGCGATCACGCGCCCGTTCTGGAGGAAGCCCCAACCGTGCCCCCGGTACTGCCACGGCTTGAGGAAGATCTGTGCACCGACGAGGTCGACGTCAACATCAGCGAGGGCGGCATCGCGCAGCGTATAGCGGCTCGCCCAATCGGGAATGTCGTCATTCGGATCTTCGGTTCCGGGCAATGTGTCGACCAGGGAGTCGACGGTGAACCAGCCGCCATCGAGCGGGTCGAGCGATCCGTGGGGGACGTTCGGCGTCCGCGCCTCGAGCAGCATGCGTCCGTCGCAGAGCAGCTGCTCGGCCTGGTTGAGCTCGGTGCTGAAGCTCGCGGCCAGTCCCGGCACGTTGTCCAGATCGATGACGTGGATGGCGCCGCTGTGGGTTTGCCAATCCCCCGCGACCACGTCCATGCCGCTTACCACCGCCGTCTCGCCAGCGGCCCCGCGCAGCACGATCGGGGCGCCATCATTGCCGTCGTTCGCGAACCGGACCCGCTCGCGATAGACTCCCGCCTGAACGATGATGCTGTCGCCGGCCACGGCGAGGGTGGCTGCGGCCTGGATGGTCCCAAAGGGGTTGCCGGGGCTGCCGTCACCGCCATTCGCGCCGTCATCGACATGCCACTCCTGCGCTGCGAGCAACGGCGCTATCAGAATGCCAAAGGCAAGGGCACACAGAAGATGCAAGCGGGGGATGCAGATCGACATGGGGACTCCACGGGCTGGGGGCGGTAACACGGCACCCCCAGTTGTGCCCGGGCCACCCTATCGACCACGATGCCCAGGCGCCGCGCCGCACCTGTGTCACATACGGCTGCGCTCCAACTGCCGTGCCCTCAGCCCCCGCCACCGTCCAGGCGATCACGACCGGCCAGCCACCGGTGCCGCACCATCTCCGGCGCCAGCGCTCCCGCGCGTATGCTCAGCAGGCCGATGGCACCGAGGTAGGGTCGCTCCCAGGGCTCTTTGCCGCCGATCTCGTCACCGACGCGCAGGCGCATGTCCTCACTCCAGGCCTCAAAGACGGCACCGACCGCCTGGCGCCGCAACGGCACCCCGTCGATGTAGAGAATCTCCTCGTCACCCTCCGCCACCGTCAGCACCACATGCACCCAGCCTTCGTGCATCAAACCACGTTTCGTGGTCCGTGTTGGCCGGCCGCCGCCCTCGCCATCCTTCACGCTCAAGCGCCACCCCCAACAGAAGTCCTCATTGGGATGATCGCCACCCAGCCCGAGCACGAAGTTGACATTCCATCGCGATGCGCTGCAGGTCATGATGCGCGACGGCCCGGTAAGATCGAGACGGGCCGGCTTGACCCAGGCCTCGATGGTCATGCCGCCGGCCGCCCGCAAGCGGGGCAGCAAGACGCCGATGGTGCCACGGGCATCGAGCCGTGTTGGTCGTTCGAGGACGAAACCGCCGCCGGGGAGTGCGCGCACCGCGCTTGCATCAGTGGCTACCAGATCGAGGTCGCCCACCGCGTCGATCACCACGCCGCGGCCGGCGTCATAGTCTTGATAGCGCAGCAACTCGCCCAAGGCAGGGGCGCCCGAATGCACCAGCTCTCCACCACGCACGCTTGCGGTCTCGCCCGCGTCCACCTCAACCGCATCGCCGGTCAACGCGGCAAAACGCACCCGCCCCTCCTCGACCCGTAAGCAGCTCCCCGCCGATGAATGCTTGAGCACGAAGTGCGTACCGAGCACCGTCGCCTCGGCCTGTGGCGTTCGCACCTGCATCGGCGTGTCGGCCTGTACGTCGAACTCGCCGTCATGCAGCTGCCATACGTTGTCGGCACCGGGGGCCGCGAACACGCTCGCGGCGCTGACACGTACGATGGTGCCGTCGCCCCCCTCCAGACGCACAGCACCCTTGGCCCGCAACACCTGTCCGTGCTGGAGCGGCCCACGAACAGCC
The DNA here is from genome assembly GCA_964612995.1 of uncultured candidatus Brocadiaceae bacterium. GTDB lineage: Bacteria > Planctomycetota > UBA11346 > UBA11346 > UBA11346 > SLQH01. Next base: position 4,972 of record CAZTGE010000196.1, read on the forward strand.
TGACCATCGGCCAGGGCGACAGCGCTCCCGTCGGACACGGTGATCGGCTCCGCGCCGGCGCCGATCACCGCCCACAACGCCAACCCCACCAGCATCATCGCGGCCAGCACCCCAGCCAACAGGCGGTAATGGAGTCGAGGCCGGCTTTGCGACCGCGCCGCGATGCCCTCCATAACCGTTCCGACTGTAGCCGCAGATGCGGCATGCGCGGCGACCATCGCCAGATGGGCACGTAGCTGTTCGACCAACTCGCCCTGGCAGCCTGGATCATCCTGCACCGCCGCCAGCAGCTGTCGGGCCCCGGCCGCGTCGAGCGTTCCGGTGCAGAACGCCTCAATCAGGACATCGCGCTCAACATCGCTCACGGCTTCACCCCCTTCCGGCGCAAACAGCGGCGCAAGGCCGCACGCGCACGGCGCAGAACACCGGCGATGGCCGCCTCCGTCCGTCGCGTGCCACGGGCGATACCGGCCACCGGCTGCCCATCGCGATAGCGCATATCGAGCAATCGCCGAACCTCAGGGTCCAGGCCGTGCAGGCACTCCCGCAGGGCCTGCGCCTCCTCATTCACGCCCTCGTCCTCCAAGGCCCCAAGTTGTTGCCGTGCCACCACATCCTGCAATGCGCGGTGGGCATCGACGCTCCCCCGCGGCATGCGCCGCAATTCCTCGCGCAGGACGTTGCGCGCGATCCCCTTCACCCATGCGGTGGCGCTACGTCGGCTGTCGTAACGTGCCAGGGCGAAAAAGGCCCGCACCAAGGTCGCCTGCAACACCTCGTCGGTCATCGTCACACAGAGCGAGCGCTGGGCGATGAATACCCGCAACTCGCGGTGAATCTCCACCACGAAGGCTTCATAGGCAGACCGATCGCCATCTGCGCTCGCGCGCAGCAGTTGCGCCAGCCGTTCCTCGGTCGCACTCCCAAGACCATTGTATGCGTGCACGCGATCATGGTGATCGCAACGCTGGGCCGCGCCACGGTCCCGCCGGAGGCAGCGCACGCGTACACCACACGGGGCCAACACGGCACCATGTGGATGTTCGCTGGTCCTGCTATCTGTGAGGCTCCTATCAGAGGGGGCGCTGCCCCCTCGCGCCTTCGGCGCGTACCCCCACGCGCCTCTGTC
>CAZTGE010000197.1:0-6094 GCA_964612995.1 uncultured candidatus Brocadiaceae bacterium
TGTCCTCTGTGGTAATTGTAGAAAGAACTTCAGGAAGGTCTGAGCAGTTACGCCTCAAATGGGAGGACGCGCCAACCCGACTCACCGCTGAACCGGCCGCTGACCGGCTCAGCGGGCGAGGCGATAGGCGACCTGCGTCGGCCCCCGGCGTTCGAGCAGACCATCACGACAGGCCATGGCGCACCAGTTGTCGACCAGCAGGTCGGTGATGTTCTCGGTGGTGGTATAGCACTGGAGATAGCGCGCGAGCTCATCGGAGGTGAAGTAGTCGTTGGCCGCACGATCCTCGCTGATGACCACGCTGAAGCGGCGGCGGGGGTTGGTGAAGACGTAGCCCCGTTGGCCCGCGGAATAGGACCACTGTTCGTCATTGACCTCGATATCGCGGGCCAGGCCCTCGCTCAGCTCGCGGCGCGAGGGCTGGAAGGCCGAATCGGGTGCGAACACCTCGGCGGCGATGGCGCGTTTGAGCGCGAGGTAGTCCCTGATGTCGGCGGTGCGGATCATGGCGGCTCCCCGATGGTCACTGGAAACGATGGGAATACCGGGAGCGACGATGACGACAAGGCGGCACCCACGATCTGCGGACGCCGCCCCGTCACTCCCCACTGTCGCCGGATCAGGCCGGGCTGGGTTCGAAGCCGCCCGCGCCAGCGTCGCCCAGCCGCGTAGCGTCGATCGTCGCGTTGTCGGCGACATCATCGGCCGCATCGACCTGCTGTTTCTGCAGCATGGTGGTCGGGGTCCGCGGCTCGATCTGGCCACCCTCGAGCAGGATCTGCACCTGGATCGCGGTCAGGGTCTCGTGCTCGAGCAGGGCGTCGGAGAGCTTGACCATCACGTCGTGGTGCTGACCGAGGATGCCTTCGGCCCGCTCCTCTTGACTGTCGAGCAGCTGACGGACCTCGCGGTCGATCTCATGACGCGTGCTCTCGCTCACATCGATCGACTGCTCGGGCCCGGCCAGGCCCTGGACGTCGGTGGTGTAGCGCATCGGGCCGAGCTTCTCGGACATACCGTACTCGAGCACCATCTTGCGCGCGAGGTCGGTGGCCTGGGCGATATCCTGGCGCGCGCCGGCGGTGATGTCGTCGCAGAAACGGCGCTCGGCGGCGCGGCCGCCCATGGCGACGCAGATCATGCCGAGCATCTTGCGCCGGCCGATGCTGCGCCGGTCATCCGGCAGACTGAAGGTCGCTCCGCCCATCCCGCGCCGCGGCACGATGGTCACCTTGTGCAGGTCGTCGACCTCGGGCAGCAGTTGCTGGATGATCGCGTGCCCGGCTTCGTGGAAGGCGGTCATCCGCCGCTCCTCCTCGGGCACGGCCTTGCTGCCGCGCTTCTTCTCGCGGCCGAAAGCGACGCGGTCGCGAGCGTATTCCAGATCGAGCTGATGGATGCAGCTCTGGTTGTGGCGCGCGGCGTGCAGGGCGGACTCGTTGATCAGGTTCTCGAGGTCGGCGCCGGAGAAGCCCGGCGTTCCGCGGGCGACGGTGGCCAGCTCGACATCCGGCCCCAGCTTCACCTTGCCCGAATGGACCTGGAGGATCTCCTCACGGCCGGTGATGTCGGGCAGGTCGACATGGATGTGCCGGTCGAAGCGGCCCGGCCGCAACAGCGCGGGATCGAGCACGTCGACGCGGTTGGTCGCCGCGATCACGATGACCTTCTCGTTGGACGAGAAGCCGTCCATCTCGACCAGGATCGCGTTGAGCGTCTGCTCACGCTCGTCGTGCCCGCCGGAGGAATAGCCGCCACCGCGGCGCCGGGCGACCGCATCGATCTCGTCGATGAAGATGATGCAGGGCGAGTTGTCCTTGGCCTGCACGAATAGGTCACGGACTCGCGAGGCGCCGACGCCGACGAACATCTCGACGAAGTCGGAGCCGGAGATCGAGTAGAACGGCACGTCGGCCTCGCCGGCGATGGCGCGGGCGAGCAGGGTCTTGCCGGTACCCGGCGGGCCGACCAACAGCACGCCCTTGGGGATCCGCCCGCCCAGGCGCTGGAACTTGCGCGGCTCGCGCAGGAACTCGACCAGCTCCTCGACCTCTTCCTTGGCCTCGTCGATGCCGGCCACGTCCTTGAAGGAACGCGAGGTCTTGCCCTTGGAGATCAGCATCGCCCGGCTCTTGCCGAAGCTCAGCACCCCGCCACCGCTGCCCATGCGGCGGAAGACGAGGAAGTAGAGCGCCAGGATCACCAGCAGCAGGATCACCAGCTGCGGCAACAGGCCGCTCCAGATGCTCGGCGGCGGCACGCCTTTGGTGGTGATGTCGTGCCCCTTGGCCTGCGCGGCGGCGATCGCCGCATCGAGCCTCTCGTTCTCGGTCCCCTCCGGCGGCTTGCCGTAGGGGTAATCGGCACTGAAGCGGCGATCTTGATGGCGCTCGTCCTTGACCGTGGCGATCAGGGTGGTGCGGCCCTTGACCAGCGAGTCGACCTTGCCTTCGCGGATGTCCAGCAGCATGGCATCCCAGGAGATGGGTTCGGCCTTGCCGCTGTTGGTCTGCCACAACACGAAGAGCAGCAGGCCGAGGAAGGCCAGGGCGACCGGCATCAGGCCCCGCTGCTTGGGCGCGGGCGGCTTGCCCGACGGCAGATTGGGGCGGCCGGGACGTTGGTCCTGTGGCATGGATATCCTCGTGAATCGGAACGATGAGTATGCCCGAGGAGCGCCGATTGCCAGCCGCAACAGGCGGGCTTCGACCGGCGCACGGAAGGCCCGGAATCGGCCATCCGCTGGCGAGGACGCCTTCCCGCACCAGCGGCTTACCGGTAGCGCGACACGGGCCTGCACAGCCCCGGCGCGCCGTGTGGTCGCTGCAGTGGCTCAGCGGCGCCGTCGCCGCGCCCGGCGACGGCCGCTGGACATCGCCGACCGCCCGGGCATCTGGCCCTGGTCGCCGTCCGTCGGCGCGGCTCCATCGGTGTCGGCTTCCTCGTCGTCGGCGAGTTCCTCCGCCAGGCCGTCGAGGTCGTCGGTGGGCATGGCATCCGAGGCGCGGAAGGCACGCTCGGCCCGGGCGTACTGCTCGGTAGGCAGCGGGTCGGGGGCCATGTACCCGTCGACGTCGGGCCCCAGGCCCAACTCGTGGCACAGCGCTTCGATCTCGATATCGAGGCACTTGAGGTGGTCGCAATGGACGCGGTAGCGCTCGAGCTCGCCCTGATCGAGCTCGCCGAGAGTGACGGTCAGCGTCTCCCCGGCACACAGACGCGGCAGGAAGCGGCTGTCGAGCCCGAAGCCCCCCACCCGCTCCAGGGCCAACCGGCCCAGCGCCTGCAGCAAGCGCCGACGATCATCACGCAGGCGTTCCAGACGTTCCTCGCGCTTGTCGCGCCGGCGCAGCGCCCGACCGACCTTGTGGATCAGCCGCCCCTTGGAAGGGCGTTCGTCCTCCAGCACCACCGCCTCGCGCGAGGCGCTGATGCGGCGGCTGGAGCGCAACGCGCCGACGCGGTCGCTCTCTGCGTCGGGCGCCTGAGCCGGCGCGAGTTTCTCGGTCGGCCGCGCCGCGCCATCGGCCGCTTCGCTCGGATCGACCTCAGGCAAGGCGCTGGTGTCGATCTGGAACGGGCCGCTCTCCGGATCGGGCAGTACGGCGCGGAATTCCATGGGGCCGACGCGGATGGTGTCGCCATCGGCGAGCACCGCCCGCTTGAGCGGCTCGCCGTTGATCGTCGATGACAGACCGGCGCAATTGCGGAACACCCAGGCCCCGGCCTCCTGGCGGAACTCCAGCGTGCCCTCCTCCCCGCCGCGATTGCGCACCGACAGGGACACCGGCCGCTCCGGACGCAGACGGAAGCTGCGGCCGGCCGCAGGGCCGGCCAGGCACCGGATGTGGGGGGGATCCTGCTGGGTCGTGTCGCGCTGCTGCATGGAGTCGTGGGGCTGGAATGGGGAGAACACCGGAGGCCGAAGAATGGCCTCGGCTACCGGCATCCGCAACCTGCATATGATGGCCTCACGCCCCTCCCACTCCAGCGAAACCGGGCTGACGGTGCACCGCCGCGCTTGCGCGCGCCCCACCGCCGACAAGCTCGCGCCGATGAGCCTCCTCTGCTACACCGATGGCGGTTGCCGCGGCAATCCCGGCCCCGGCGGCTGGGCCTTCCTGCTGATCGACCCGCGGACCACCAAGGCGCTCGAACGCGCGGGCGGCGAACGCCAGACGACCAACAATCGCATGGAGATGACCGGCGCCATCCGCGCGCTGGAATCCCTGCGCAAGGACAACACCCCGATCGCCATCCACACCGATTCCAAGTACCTCGTCGACTGCTGCACGAATTGGATGCCCGGGTGGAAGCGACGCGGCTGGAAGCGCAAGGATGGGCCGTTGAAGAATGTCGACCTGCTCAAACGCCTGGACGAGCTCATGGCCCGTCATCCGATCACCTGGCACTGGGTCAAGGGCCACGCCGGAGTCCGCGGCAACGAACACGTCGACGCCTTGCTCAATGCGGCCATGGACCGCCTCGCCGCCGGGGGCGACCCGGCCGGGGAGCGCAGCTTCCGCTGGAAGGGCGCGCTGCCCTGATCCCAGGGCGGCTGGGCATCGGATCGGGACAGGGGTGCATCACCCCGAGCTGTGAGCAGCGCGGCCTTGTCACCGACACCATACGTGGACACTCGTCCACGCCGGACCCGAGCGCCCGGACGATACCTGTGCCGTTTTCCCAGGAGCGCACGCATGACGGGACCCTCAAAGAGCCGAAACCCCTCATCCGCAGCGGCCGACAGAGGAACGCTTTTCGGCGACAATGGCCCACAGGGCCGCCGAAAACGCCAGCTTCGCTGGCGAGTGACGACAGAGGCGCGGGGGGGGCGGAGCCGGCATCGCGCAGCGATAGCAGGCCCCGGTGGGGCCTGCGGCCGGCGGAGCGCGACGAGCGCCAGCGAGGAAGCTGGGACGCGGCGATGCCGCGAGGGGGCAGCGCCCCCTCTGCCAGAACGCTTCTGCTTGCTGTTAGCGATCCTGGTGCTGCTGACCGGGGCCTGCGGCGCCAAGCAGGACCCGACCGCGCCGGTCGCCGGCTTCTCGGCGCCGACGCTCGGCCCCGACGACGTGATCGAGCAGGAGCAATGGCTCGTCGGCACGCTCGACGGCGAACCGATGGCCAACACCCACATCGTTCTCATCGGTCACCCCGACGGCTCGCGCACCGCACAGAGCGACATGCGCATGGTGCTCAACCGGATGATGATGGGCCAGCGTTTCGCGCTACAGATCAGCGAGACCTCGCGCATCGAGGAGTCGCCCGACGGGCGTATCGTCGCCTTCCGCTTCACCAACGGCCAGCTCGGAAGCCAGACCGCAGCCATCGGCCGGGTGGAGGCGGATCGGGTGGTAGGCACGATCCACCGCAACGGCCAGCCGCATCCGGTCGAGCTCGAACTCGCGCCGGAGGTCGAGTTGCTCAGCCAGGAGGCGATGCAGCGACGTCTCGAAGCCCTGGCCCCCGATCCCGACCAGGAACAGGTGTTCCACAGCCTGGTCCTGGTCCAGAGCTTCCTGCGCATCATCACCACCCGGATCACCTGCACCGGTGTCGACGGCGAGCTGCGCCACTTCCGCATGCGCATGGACCAGATGCCCGGTGCGACGATCGATTTCACCATCGACGGCGACGCGATGGTCCAACACATGCGCATGGCCATGGGCAGCCTGGCCATCGTGTTCACCCCCGCCGACGGCCCCGCCCGCCTGGGCGAGGCCGAGCTCGCCACCGTGGGTCAGATCGAGACCGCCGGCCCGCCGCCACGCGCGGCGATGATCAACCGCTATCGCCTGCCGGCCGCGACGCTCGAAGCCCTGCCCGCAGGTCCGTTCCAACGTCGTACCGACGACCTGCTGGTCGTCCGCAGCCGTGCGCAGGGCCATCCCCCCGCCGACCGCGCCGCGCTGCTCGCGCCCGAACCCCATCTCGAGACCGGCCATCCCGATCTCCAGAACTGGGTCCACGACCTGCTCGCCGACGCCCCCCCGGACGTCGGCCAACGCGCCGAGATCCTGCGCGTGGCGGTGCGCTCGCGCCTGACCGGCGACCTGACCAAGGGCGATCTGACCGCGGCCGAGGCCTTCGC
>CAZTGE010000198.1:0-5971 GCA_964612995.1 uncultured candidatus Brocadiaceae bacterium
CGACCGAGGCCGTGGGGGTGTGCGGCGAAGCCGCGAGGGGGCAGCGCCCCCTCTGAGGTGAGGGGAGGAAAGCCTCAAGGAATAGTCGATGGCCGATCGCAGCGGACGGATCGTTGCGATGACCGTCGCTGTTTTCCTGCCCGGCGTCGTCAGTCGCGCACTGGAGCGGCGTAATCGATCGCAGGCCCGACCGGCACGATGCCCGTTGGGTTGATGGTCCGGTGGCTGCCGTAGTAGTGTTGTTTGATGTATCCCAGGTCGACGGTCTCGGCCACGCCCGGTTGCTGATAGAGGCGGCAAGTCAATTTCCATAGATTGGGGTAATCGCACAGACGGCGGATATTGCACTTGAAATGCCCGTGGTAGACGGGATCGAAGCGCAACAGGGTGGTGAACAGCCGCACGTCGGCTTCGGTCAGGGCGTCACCGACCAGCCACCGCTGGCCTTCAAGTCGTCGCTCCAACCGGTCGAGCGCGGCGAACAGCGCGTGGACCGCCTCCTCGTAGGCAGCCTGGGTGGTGGCGAAACCGGCCTTGTAGACGCCGTTGTTGACATGCTCGTAGACACCGGCGTTGACTGCATCGATGTCCGCACGCAGGTGTGCCGGATACAGTTCCGGCACACCGCCCTGGCCGCATGCGGCCAGCGGGCCATCGAGCATGCGGATGATCTCACTCGACTCGTTGCTCACGATGGTCGCGCGCTGCTTATCCCACAACACCGGCACGGTCACGCGTCCGGTGTAGGCACTCGCGGCGTCGGTGTAGACCTGATGCAGGTACCGCCGACCACCGAGCGGATCGGGATAGGCCTCGGTGAATTCCCAGCCGTGCTCGAGCATCAGCGGCCCCACCGATGAGACACTGATGGCCTGCTCCAGGTGCTTCAGGCGCCGCACCACCAGTGTGCGGTGGGCCCAGGGGCAGGCCCACGAGACATAGAGATGATACCGCCCGGCTTCGGGTGGGTGCGTCGCCCCCGGCGCGTCTTCGATCCAATTACGGAAACCAGCGGCCTCCCGCTTGAAACGGCCGCCGGTACTCTGCATGTCGTACCAACGATCCCGCCAGTGCCCGTCGACCAACAGCCCCATGCCCCCCCCTCTCGTCGCGAACCATGATAGGCAGACCATCGGCGGGGTCATCACGGTTACCACGCTCTGCACGGCCGGTGCGGCCCGCATGCTTCCGGCCTGCCACCGACCCGACCCTGCTGGCTCAGCTCGCCGACGGAACCGCATCGGCTCTGCCGGTGAGCGGGGCCATGGCCCGGCCTGGCACCGGATCCGTGGCCTGCAGCACATGGCCCGACTCCGGCTTGTCGCCAGCACGCCGACTCGGACAGTGTCGGGGCCATGGACGACACCGCGCACAGCACCGAAGCGATCCTCGAGAGCATCAGCGATGGCGTGTTCACCGTCGACCGCGCGTGGCGGGTGGTGTCCTTCAATCGCGCGGCCGAGACCATCACCGGCATCCCCCGCGAGGAGGCGATCGGCCGACGGTGCAGCGACGTGTTCCACTCGAGTCTGTGCGAGATCGCCTGCCCTTTGCGCCGGACCCTGGAAGACGGCGATCCGTTGATCGACCAGCCGTGCTGGTTCGTCGATGCCGCAGGCGAACGGATCCCGATCAGCGTATCGACTGCCGTACTGCGTGACGCCACCGGCGCGATCATCGGTGGGGCCGAGACCTTCCGCGATCTCTCCGAGCTCGAGAACCTGCGCAGGGAGCTCGCGGGCCGCAGTCAGATCGGCGATCTGATCACCTGCAGCGCGGCCATGCGCCCGCTGTTGCAGCTGCTGCCGGCCGTGGCCGCGACCCCGAGCACGGTGCTGATCCACGGCGAGACGGGCACCGGCAAGGAACTCGTTGCGCGGGCGATCCATGGCGCGAGCCCGCGCGCGACGGGGCCCTTCGTCGCGATCAACTGCGGTGCCTTCCCCGACAGTCTGCTCGAATCCGAGCTCTTCGGCCACGCACGCGGGGCCTTCACCGGCGCCACGCAGGATCGCGCGGGCTGCTTCGCCCGCGCCGATGGCGGCACGCTGTTCCTCGATGAGATCGGCGAGGTCAGCCCCGCCTTGCAGGTCCGCCTGCTACGTGTGCTGCAGGACCGCTGCATCGTGCCGCTGGGCAGCGATCGCCCGCGCCAGGTCGACGTGCGGATCCTCGCGGCGACCAACCGCGACCTCACCGACCTGACAGCCGCGGGCGACTTTCGCGAGGACCTCTACTACCGCATCAATGTCGTGCGTGTGGACCTGCCCCCCTTGCGCGAGCGTCGCGAGGACATCGCCCTGCTCGCAGATCATTTCGTCGAACGCTTCAATCACCAACAGGGCCGACGTGTGGCCGGGATCGCTCCGCGCACGCTGCAGCTGCTGCTCGCTCACACCTGGCCGGGCAACGTGCGCGAGCTGGAGAACTCGATCGAACACGCCTTCGTGCTCTGCGGCGATGGTCCGATCCAACCGCAGCATCTGCCGCGCGAGCTCGTCTCGGATGGCGCCCCGACACTCGCGCTCGGCGACGACCTGCGCGGCAGCCGGGGCGCGGCCGAAACCGCGGCGATCCATGCGGCGTTGGAGCGCAACCACGGCAACCGCCTCGCCGCGGCCCGCGAACTGGGGGTGCACAAGAGCACTCTCTTCCGCCGCATGCGCGCCCTGGGCATCACGCCTCCGACGCGCGACGGCCGCTCGCGCAGCTGAGACCGTCGCACAGCTGCAACCCTGATCCGATGGTTGAGGCTCATCTCTGCGCCTCCCGGGCGAACCGGGGCGCTTCCGCCTCAACACCAGCTCCTGCACGTCACCCAGTGGGGCGTTGCCCGCTCGTGCATTCGGCGCACACCCTCCGGCATCGGTCCGGGTTCGCGGCCTCCGGCTGCCTTCTCGCCGGACCTACGGCCCGTTCCCGACGTAAAGCACCGCCCAGTCGGCCGACCGTCCGGCCCGCGATCCGTGCTGTTCGAAGGCTTGATACGACCTTCGAGGGTCTCCCCCAGAGGCCTGCGCTGACCAGGCATGACCGCGCCATGCCGCCAGCTGGCACGCAACGCGCTTCTACCCGATGTGAGTCACCCCGCGACCCATCTCGCTGTCGCCACCTGGGACGGACGCATCGCGCCGCTGTTCGATGTCGCCCGGCATATCGACCTCTACCAGGTCGAGGCCGGCACCCTCTGCGCCGAGCAGCCAGAGCTCTTCGCCGCCGAGGCCCCGGCGGCGGAGCGGGTCCAACGGCTGCGCGCGCGCGGCGCCACCGTGCTCATCTGTGGCGCGATCTCGCGCGAGGCCGCGCTGCTAGCCGAGGCCAACGGCCTCACGCTCGCCGCCTTCCATGCCGGCGAAGCCCAGCGCCTGTGTACGGCCTGGCTGACTGGCGCGCTGGGCGACCCCTCCTTGACCATGCCCGGCTGTGGCCAGACCCGCCGATCCCGGCGCCGCTGTCGCGCTCGACGCTTCGCACAGTGCGACGCACGAAAGAGGCCATCATGCCAGGAACAGACCGGACCCGACCCGACGGAGCCGGCCCCATGACCCGACGCGGAGTTGGCCGCGGCCCCGGCTCCCCCGACGCGTCTCGCCACACCGGAGCAGTCGACCGCCGGCCTGCAGACCGCGCTGCACGGCCACGACGACGCCACGGGGCACTGATGCGCGGCGTCATCATCCGATCCGCTGCACTGCCTACACGATGGAGGGGCGCATGAGCACGCGCTGCATCGCCATCGCCTCTGGCAAGGGCGGCACCGGCAAGACCACGCTCGCGCTCAACCTCTCCCTGTGCGCGACCCAGAGCGTGCAGTTGCTCGACTGCGACGTCGAACAGCCCAACGCCCATCTGTTCGGCTCCTCGGAGCCGACGAGCACAACCCCGGTCGCGTTGGAGGTGCCCACGGTCACGGCCGCGGCCTGCACCGGCTGCGGAGCCTGTGCCGCTATCTGTCGCTTCAACGCCATCGCCGTGGTCAAGCGCCAAGCCATGGTCTTCCCCGAACTCTGCCATGCCTGCGGCGGCTGCAGCCTCGCCTGTCCGACCGCTGCGATCACGCCCGAGGAGCGGGTGATCGGCAGTGTGGAACAACGGACGATCGCCGGAGTCGAACTCGTCACCGGGCGCCTCGCCGTCGGGCATCCCGCTGCGCCACCGGTGATCCACGCCACCCGCGACCAGGCCCGGGGTGAACTGGCCGTGATCGACGCCCCGCCGGGGACCTCCTGCGCCGCGGCCGCGGCCATCCGAGGTGTCGATCATGTGGTGCTGGTCACCGAACCCACGCCCTTCGGCCTGCACGATCTCCGCCTCGCGGTGGAGATGGCCCGGCAACTCGAACTGCCGCTGAGCGTGGTCGTCAATCGCAGCGATATCGGCGACCAGCGGGTGCACGACTGGTGCGCGAGCGAGGCGATCGCGATCATCGGCGAAATCCCCTACAACCGCCGTCTGGCCGAGGCCTACGCCCGCGGCCTGAGCGCCGTGAGCGCGGTGCCGGCGCTCACCGCGCAGTTCCGTGCGATCCTGGACCGGCTCGACACGACCACCCCGACCGGAGGCACGGCCCGATGAGCGAGATCGTCGTACTCAGCGGCAAGGGCGGCACCGGCAAGACCAGCCTCACCGCCGCCTTCGCCGAGCTCGCCGGACAGGCGGTCATCGCCGATTGCGATGTCGACGCAGCCGACCTGGCGCTCGTGCTCGGCGGCGAACAGGTCAGCAGCTTTCCGTTCCAGGCCGGTGCCCAGGCACAGATCGACCGCACCGCCTGTAACGGCTGCGGCATCTGTCGCGCCCGCTGCCACTTCCGCGCCATCACCACCGGCGAAGGCGCCATTTTCAGCATCGACCCGCTCGCCTGCGAGGGTTGCGGCGTCTGCGCCTTCGTCTGCCCTGCCGACGCGATCCGCATGATCGATTGCATCGCCGGCCACTGGTTCATCACCGACAGCGCCTACGGCGCGCTGGTGCATGCCCGCCTGATTCCAGGAGCGGAAAATTCCGGCAAACTGGTCACACGGGTGCGGCAGGAGGCCGAGCGCATCGCTGCGCGCGAGAGCATCGACTTACGACTGGTGGACGGCCCGCCCGGCGTCGGCTGCCCGGTGATCGCCAGCTGCACCGGTGCCGACGCGGTGGTCCTGGTCACCGAACCGAGCGTCTCCGGCGAGCACGACCTCGCTCGGGTGATCGAACTGATTCGCCGCTTCGCGTTGCGCGCCTATCTCATCGTCAACCGCTGGGACCTCGCGCCCGAGCTGACCAGCGCCATCGAAACCGCCGCTATCGCCGCGGGCGTGATGCCGATCGGGCGCATCCCCCAGGACCCCGCCTTCGTCGCAGCCCAGCTGCGCGGCGTTCCCGTCACCACCCAGGGCGGACCGATCGCCCAGACCGTCGCCGCAATCTGGCACCGGCTGCAATACCGCGAAGCGCAGCACGCCGCCGGGCGAGCGCTTCCCACCGCCGTGGATCGGGGTCCACCAGCACCATGAGCACCACCATCATCGCCATCCCCTGAGCGGACGGCCGTAACCGCCGTGCCCATCGATCCCCGAGTCGGCCCGCTTTGCAGGCCTCGCGCGCCCGCGTCGCGATACGCGCCGATCAGACGCTCAACATCGACCTTTGAGGGTCTCCTCGCCCATGACTCCGACCACATTCGCCCAGCAGTTCCGTGTCGATCCGGCCCCGGTCTACATTCCCCAGGGCGACGAGGCGGCGGTGTTCCGTGCCGCCCACGCCGCCCGGGTGCCGCTGAGCATCAAGGGGCCGACCGGCTGCGGCAAGACCCGCTTCGTAGCCGCCATGGCCCACGCGCTGGGTCTGCCGCTGGTCACCGTCAGCTGCCATGAGGACCTCACCGCGGCGGATCTGGTGGGGCGCTTCCTGTTCGTAGACAACCAGACCGTCTGGCACGACGGCCCCCTCACCCTCGCGGTGCGCTACGGCGGCATCTGCTACCTCG
>CAZTGE010000199.1:0-5964 GCA_964612995.1 uncultured candidatus Brocadiaceae bacterium
GAACAAGGCGGTGAACTGGATGCCGCTTCGCGGCGCCAGTTACCTTGAACGATCGCGTTCAAGCACGGCGCCAGCGGCGACGAGGACTTCGCGGCTCCGGAAGGCCGTGGTGCGCCGCTGCTGGACAAGATCCGTGCCCGGATCGGCGAGGATGCCGCGCGCAAGGCCGCGCAGGTCTGGGCCGGGCTCGGCGATCGCCGCGGCGAGATCTGCGACACGCTCTCCTGGTCGTGGGGCTACCACGAGAACAATCCCGCCAACCACATCGATGCCGATGCCGCGACCGCCAAGCTGGCCGAGGCCTGGCACCGCAACTGCAACCTGTTGCTGAATACAGGCCCCGAGCCCAGCGGTGCGATCCCTGCGCCCGATATCGCCACCCTGCGCGAACTCGGCCGCCGCATCCGCTCCGGTGCGATTCCCGACGGTGGCGGTGACGCCTTCGCCTCCGCCCTGCCGGCGAGCGCACCGATCACCTGAGCCGGCGATGGTGCAGCGAGCGGCTCCGGCTCACGTGCCGGGGTGGAGCCAGTCGGGGAGCATTTTGCCGGCGTGCTCGCACATCTCCTCGAACATGGTCGCGACCACGTCGGTCGGCTGCATCACGATCGGATCGAGCAGCATCGCTTGCAGGATGTGCTCGCGGTCGTGCTCGCGGATGCCGGCGAGCACCAGCTCCTGGACTGCGACGATGCGGCGCACCGCCTCGGCCGCCCCGGCGGGCAGGGGGTCGGCGACCAGTGGGACCGCGCTGTCGCGGTCGAAGCGGGCCATCGTCTCGACGATCGCGCCAGCGGGCATCTGCGGCATCTGGCCGCGGTTGGGCAGGTTGATGTTGGTGGTCAGCGGGGCGATGCCCAGCAGCGCGAGGATCAGGTCGACGCCCTCTTCGCCGGAATGTGCGAGCGGGGTGTCCGCCGGCGAGGCCTCGGCTTCGGCGCGCTTGGCCTGGGCCTTGTCGAGCCGCCATTGATAGGGGGTGCGGATCACGCCCCAGCGGTGGAGACCCGCTTCGCCGTGGGCGAGGTACCACGGGACGTTCTCGACCAGATGACGACTGCCGGCGCTGCCGAAGACCCCGAGGCGGCGGAGCATGTCATAGGGGACGACGAAGGTATCGGCGAAGAAATCCTGCTCCGCGATCATCTTGTCGCACTGTGCGCTGCGGTCGGCGAAGAAGTCGGGGCGTTGCATGCGCTCGCGCAACAGCGGCATGAGGTCGGTGCCCTGCCAGGTGGCGCCGGTGCTGAGGGTGAAATGGTTGACGCCGGAGACGGCGAGCCGGATCTCGCGGCGGTCGGTACGCGCCGCGGTGCCGCTGAATCCGAAGTGCTCGTTGACCAGCTCGAGCAGATGGCGTTGGGTGCCGAAGACCTCGTGGCAGCAGCCGATGGCCTTGATATCCGGCGCGGTGGCCTGGAGCACGCCGAGGCTCAGGACCATCGGATTGCTGTAGTTGATCACCCAGGCCGTGGGGCAATGTGACATGATCGCCTGGGCGTATCCGGCGTAGATCGGTGCAGTGCGCAGGCCGCGCAGGGTGCCGCCGGGGCCGACGCAGTCGCCGACCGTCTGCACCACGCCGTGGCGCAGCGGAATCTCGAGGTCGGCGTAACGCATGGTGATCGGACCGGGTTCGATCGACATGAGCACGAAATCGGCCTCGGCCAGGGCCGCACCCAGGTCTGGCTCGGCACGGACGACGAAACGCGTCTGCGCCTCGGGGCGGGCGAGCAGCGCGGTGCCGTGCGCGGCGTTGCGCTCGGCCGCCTCCTGGTTGATGTCGTAGAGCACCAGCTCGCCGTCGATATGCGGGCAGAGCGCGAGGTCGCCCATCGAGGCCAAGGCCCACTGGCGTGAACCGCCGCCGATGTAGCAGATCTTGATCGAGGTGGTGCTCATGGCAGGTCTCCGACACGCCTATGGTTGAATAACGACAGCCGAGCGCCAAAAAAAGACACTCTGCCGCGAAGCGTCCGTCCGGCAGGCGCTCTTGTCAATGGCCGGCCGCCGAAGCTGCCGCGGGAATCGCGTGTCGTCTGCGATTGCGCCGGTCCTGATCGCGGCATGATGCTGTCTCTCCCGGAGAATCGATGACCGAACCACTGCCCTATCGCGATCCGCAATTGCCGGCCGAGGCTCGCGTCGACGACCTGCTCGACCGGCTGGAGCTCGACGAGAAACTCGCCCTGCTCAGCTACCAGGGCCCGGCCGTGGAACGGGTCGGCCTGCCGGCCTACAACTGGTGGAACGAATGCCTGCACGGGGTCGCGCGCAACGGTCGCGCGACCGTGTTCCCCCAGACCATCGCGCTGGCGGCCAGTTTCGATCGCGATCTGGTCACGCGGGTCTACGACGCCATCGCCGCCGAAGCGCGGGTCAAGTACGCCGCTTCGGCGCTCGCCGGCAAGCGCGGCCAGAACCGGGGGCTGACCTTCTGGACCCCGAACATCAACATCTTCCGTGATCCGCGTTGGGGCCGGGGGCAGGAGACCTTCGGCGAGTGCCCGCACCTGACCGCGCAGTTGGCCAGCGAGGCGGTGCGCGCACTCCAGGGCGACGATCCTGCACACGCGCTGCGAGTGGCCGCCTGCGCTAAGCACTATGCGGTGCATAGCGGGCCCGAGCTGTTGCGGCACAGTTTCGATGCGCGGCCCTCGCCCCAGGACCTGTGGGAGACCTATCTGCCGGCTTTCCGCGCGCTGGTCGATGCCGGCGTCGAGGCGGTGATGGGCGCCTACAACCGCACCCTGGGCGAGCCGTGCTGCGGCAGCCGGTTCCTGTTGCAGACGGTGCTGCGCGAGCACTGGGGCTTCACCGGCCACGTGGTCAGCGACTGCTGGGCGGTGCGCGATTTCCATGAGCACCACGGTGTGAGCGCCAGCCCCGAACAGAGCGTGGCCATCGCGCTCGGGGCCGGCTGCGATCTCAATTGCGGCTGTGCCTACGAGAACGCGCCGCGGGCGCTGGCACGGGGCCTGATCGATGCGGCGCAGGTCGACCGCAGCCTGCGGCGGCTGCTGCGGTGCCGGCTCAAGCTCGGCCAGTTCGACGAGACCCCGGCTTCGCTGCGTCGCGATGCCGCCGCCTGCACGGTGGCCAGCGCCGAGCATCACGCCCTGGCCCATGAGGCCGCGGTCCGGGGGATGGTGCTGCTGCGAAATGACGGCATCCTGCCGCTGCGCCGCGAGGCGATCGACATCTTCCTCACCGGGCCGCAGGCGGCGTCGCTCGAGGTGCTGTTGGGCAATTACCACGGTCTCAATGGTCGGCTGATCACGGTGCTCGAGGGGGTCACCGCGGCGGTGGGCGATGACGCCAACATCTTCTACAAACCTGGCACCCTGCCGACCACCGCCAACGCCAACCCGATCGACTGGATCTCCGGTGAAGCGCGGGCGGCGGAGGTGGTGATCGCGGTCTGCGGCATCGATGCACGCACCGAAGGCGAAGAGGGCGATGCGATCGCCAGCGCCAGTGCCGGTGATCGGGTGGACTGTGCTCTGCCGGCGCACCAGCGCGAATTCCTCATGCGCCTGACCGACCCCGAGTTGCAGCCGACGCCGGTGGTCCTGGTCCTCACCGGCGGCTCGCCGATCAGCCTCGGCCCCTTGGTCGAGCGCTGCGCCGCGGTGCTGTGTTGCTGGTATCCGGGCGAAGCCGGCGGCGCCGCGGTGGCCGACGTGCTCTTCGGCGCGGCGGCGCCTGCCGGTCGCCTGCCGGTGACCGTGCCCACCGGCGTGGAGCAGCTGCCGCCGTTCGAGGACTACACCATGGCCGGGCGGACCTACCGCTTCATGGAGGCCGCGCCCGAGTTCCCCTTCGGCTTCGGCCTCAGCTACACCCGCTTCGCCTACGAGTGCCTCGCGCCGGCCGCGACCAGCGTTGCCGCTGGCGCCGGCTTGTCGCTCGAGCTGACCCTGGCCAACACCGGTGCGCGTGATGGCGAGGAGGTGGTGCAGTGCTACCTGCGCCACTGCGATCTGCCCTGGCGCACGCCGCGTTGGCAGCTGGTGGATTTCACGCGCGTCGCGGTGGCTGCGGGCGCGCGGCAGACGGTGACGCTCAGGCTCGCCCCGGAAGCGTTCAGCAGCGTGGACGAGAGCGGGTGCCGGCGGATCGAGGCCGGGCAGGTGGAGCTGTGCGTGGGGGGCTGCAGCCCCGGCGAGCGGGCCGCGGCCCTGGGCGCGTCGCAGCCATTGCTCCTCACCGTGGGCGTCACCGGGTCCCTGGTGCTCGATACCCCGCCCCCGCTGCCGGAGCAGCAGGCATGAGCACGCGCGTGCGACTCGGCGAGCGCGGGGCGGCGATCGCCCCGGAGCTGTTCGGCCATTTCCTCGAGCGGGCGAGCTGGGGCGAAAGCGGCCCGGAGCGCGCCTGGCAGGCCGCGGCGCCGCATCTGCGCCCCGACTGCCTCCAGGCCTTGCGCGAACTCTCGCCTGCGCTGGTGCGCTTCCCCGGTGGTAGCGACGTCGACTACACCGACTGGCGCGACCTGATCAGCGGCGCACCGGGCCGCGCTGATCCTGCGCGGCCGCTGACGCGGGGTCACACCGGGCAGACGGTGGCCAACCGCTTCGGTCTGCACGAGTTCTGCGCACTGCGCGATGCGCTCGGTTTCGAGGTGCTGTGGTGCGTCAAGGTGCTCACCGCCTTCCTCGAGCGCGAACCGCTCGGTGCGGTGGCGCATCAGGCCGCCGCGCTGGTGGCCTATCTCAACGCCCCGCTCGATGCGGACCTGCCTGCGGAATTGGCCGTCTACCCGCGCCTGCGCGCGGCCAACGGCCATGAGGCCCCCTTCGGGGTGCGTCGGTTCCAGCTCGGCAACGAGACCTGGTTCCAGCTCGAGGGTAGCGGCAAGGCCGGCACCCTGCCCCAGGCCTATCCCGATGCGGCCGCGGCTGCCTTCTGCACCTGTCTGCGCACGATCGGCGAGGCGATGCTGGCGGTGGATCCAACGATCGGGTTGATTGTCGACGCCCCGCCCCGGCGCGCTGCGCCGGCCAGCTGCCAGGTGATGGCCGATCCGTGGGTGCGCGAGCACGTGTCACTGCTCGCCTGCCACGCCTACGCCCCGGGGCCGCTGGAGCCGCCGACGCACCGCGACCAGAGCGAACGCGCGGTCACCGCCGAGGAGCTGTGGTACGCCTGGGTCGCGCAGCCGGGCGGATTCGACGCCTCCGGCCAGGCCCAGGCCGACGGTGAGCGTTACCGCTGGCTGGCCGAAGCGGGCTGGGATCTGGCGGTGACCGAATGGAACTGGAACGGTTTTCCCGCCGCGCAGGGGGCGACCACCTGCGGTCTGGCCAAGGACGTGGCGGCGATGCTCGGCGCCACCGGCTTCCTGCACGGGATGCTCCGCCACGCCGACGTGCTGCGGCTGGCGACCCAGTCGATGCTGCTCGGCCACAGCTGGGATCTGGCCCTGATCCATTACGACTTCGCCGCGGCACAGGAGGCGGCCCACTACGCGGCGCACGGCGCGGCGGCGAAGCTCTACCGCCACCACCACGGCGAGCGCCTCGTCGCGACCACGGTCGACGGCCCCTGCTACGAGCAGCCCTGGGCCACGCAATGGGCCCCGGCGCAGCCCACGGTGGCCTATCTCGATGTCGTTGCGACCGCCGATGCGCAGCTGCTCTACCTGCATGTGATCAACCGCGATCATGCGCGCGAACAGGCGCTGAGCCTGGATCCGGGCGCCTGGCGCCTGAGCGGAGCGGGGCGCTGGTGGAGCCTCGGTGGAGCCTGGCGCGCGGCAGATGCGCAGTCGGATCACCACATCGACCTCCGGCCGCTCGCGTCCGGGTCGTTGGAGCGGTTGATGATCCCGCCGCGCTCGGTCAACGTGATCGCGATCCCGGTCACCGGCGGCTGAGGCCTCAGTCCTGACGAGGCCCTCAAAGCTCGCAGTGAAGCGTTCGCATGGCAGCAATCGCGGACAGCGGGTCGGCCGACCGAGGA
>CAZTGE010000200.1:0-5948 GCA_964612995.1 uncultured candidatus Brocadiaceae bacterium
CTGTGGTTTATGAGAGCACAGGAATAGGCCTGAGTAGTTACGATCGAACAAGGCGATGAACTGGACGCCGCTTCGCGGCGCCAGTTACCTTGAACGTTCGGATTCAAAAAACCACAGAGGACACAGAGAGCGCAGAGGCAGAATGGCAGAGCAGGACCCCTTAACTCGAGCAGTGATCGGCTGTGCCATAGAAGTTCATCGGACTCTTGGTCCTGGATTGCTCGAATCTGCTTATCAACAGTGCCTGGCGTATGAGCTTCGCCTAGCAAGTCTTCCCTTCCGACTTGAGTGTCCGATGCCAGTGACCTACAAAGAGCTGCATCTCGACTGCGGCTATCGGGTTGACTGTATCGTTGACGCTCGAGTCGTTCTTGAGCTGAAGGCCGTCGAGAAGGTCATGGGCATTCATCAGGCACAGCTCTTGACCTATATGAAGCTATCAGGAATCAACACAGGGCTCCTGATCAATTTCAACGTCAAGAAGCTGGTAGATGGCATAGAAAGGTTCAAACTATGAAACAGCCTCTCCTCTGCGCTCTCTGTGTCCTCTGTGGTAAACAAAAAGATCCGAACAAGGCAATTCAGACGGACGCCTACGGCGCCGCTGATTATTGACGTTCGAGGGCCCCGCTTGTGCGTCTGCGCGCTATCGCTAACACGCGCTCATGCCCGACGTGCACGACCTTGACGGCCTGTTGGCCTTCGACCGCGACCATCTCTGGCATCCGTACACCTCGATGAGTGATCCGCTGCCGGCCTACGCGGTGCGCGAGGCCCGGGGCACGCGCCTGATCCTGGCCGACGGCCGCGAGCTGATCGACGGTATGGCCTCGTGGTGGTGTGCGATCCACGGCTATCGCCATCCGGCGCTCGACAGCGCCATGCGCGCCCAGCTCGACCGCATGAGCCATGTGATGTTCGGCGGGCTGACCCACGCTCCGGCGGTCGAGCTCGCGCGGCGGCTGGTCGCGCTGACGCCCGGAGCTTTGGAGCACGTGTTCCTCGCCGATTCGGGCTCGGTCAGTGTCGAGGTCGCGATCAAGATGGCCCTGCAGTATCAACAGGCGACCGGTTCGCCCGGGCGCACCCGCCTGCTGACCATCCGCTCGGGCTATCACGGCGACACCCTCGGGGCGATGAGCGTCTGCGATCCGGTCACCGGCATGCACGGGCTGTTTCGCGGCTACCTGCCCGAGCAGCTGTTCGCGCCGGCGCCGCAGGTGCGCTTCGACGCGCAGTGGGATCCGGCCGACGTCGCGCCGATGGAAGCCCTGATCGGACGACACGCCGCTGAGGTCGCGGCGGTGATCCTGGAGCCGGTGGTCCAGGGTGCCGGCGGCATGCGCTTCTACCATCCCGCCTATCTCGCGCGGGTGCGCGAGCTGTGCGACGAGCACGGCGTGCTGTTGATCGCCGACGAGATCGCGACCGGCTTCGGCCGCAGCGGCCGGCTGTTCGCCTGCGAGCACGCCGGGATCGCGCCGGATATCATGTGCGTGGGCAAGGCCCTGACCGGCGGTTCGATGACCCTGGCCGCGACCCTGGCCACCCGCCGCGTGGCGATGGGGATCAGCGCCGGGGGCGGCGTGTTCATGCACGGCCCCACCTTCATGGGCAACCCGCTCGCCTGCGCCGCCGCCTGTGCGAGCATCGATCTGCTGCAGCAGGAGGACTGGGCCGGCGCCGTCGGCCGGATCGAAGCGGCCCTGCGCAGGGCGCTGGATCCGTGTCGGGAACTCGCCTGCGTCGCCGACGTGCGCGTGCTCGGCGCGATCGGGGTGGTCGAGACGGTCGCCCCGGTCGATGTCGCCGCGATCCAGAGCGTTTTCGTGGAGCATGGTGTGTGGATCCGGCCCTTCGGTCGTCTGGTGTATCTCATGCCACCCTACATCACCACCGACGCCGAGATCGACCAGCTGGCGCAGGCGATACGGGCAGGCCTGGAGCGCTGTCCGCCGGGCTGACGGTGTGCCAGGTTGGCGAACACGAGCGCGGGGCCGCGAGCCCGCGGGCAGGCACGACCTTTCCCGCGCCCGGTTTCTGCGCACACTCGGGTCATGCCGGAATCCGCCACCCGCCGTCGACGTGCGCCGTTCGAGCTCGCGGACACGTCCGTGCCAGCGGGGCAGCGACAGGTGGTCAATGTGCCCCTGCCGGGGATCTACGGCCGTGAAGACGTGGCCCTGCCGGTGGAGGTGGTCCATGGGCGGCGCGAGGGTCCGCGGCTGTTCGTGGCCGCCGCGCTGCATGGCGACGAGGTCGGCGGGACCGAGGTCATCCGCCGCCTGCTGCTCCACCGTTCGCTCAATCGCATGGCCGGGACCTTGCTGGCGATCCCGGTGGTCAATGTCTACGGCTACTGGCACCAGAGCCGCTACCTGCCGGACCGGCGCGATCTCAACCGCTGTTTTCCCGGTTCGCCCGGGGGCAGCCTGGCCTCACGACTGGCGCATGTGCTGATGAGCGAGGTGGTCGCACGCTGCAGTCACGGCATCGATCTGCACACCGCAACGATCCACCGCGAGAACCTGCCCCAGGTGCGCGGCGGTCTCGACGACCCCGTCGTGCGCACGATGTGCGAGGCCTTCGCTGCCCCGGTGATCATCGACGCCTCCTTGCGCGACGGCAGCCTGCGTGAGGCGGTGCGCGAGAGCGGGATCCCGATGGTCGTCTACGAGGCCGGCGAGGCGCTGCGGCTGGTCGAGAACGCGGTCCGCGCCGGCCTGCGCGGGGTGCTCGGCGTCATGTCGGCATTGGGCATGGTCCGCGCCCGGCAGCGTTGGGCGCCCGGGGTGGTGGCCAAGCGCACCTACTGGGTGCGGTCGCCCTGTGCGGGGATCCTGGTCCGGCATGTCGGTCTCGGTGACCGGATATCGCGCGAGGCGATCCTCGGCACGGTCGGCGATCCGCTGTTGCGCGACCCGGCCGAGGTCCGGGCGGCGGTGGGCGGCGTGGTCATCGGTCGGACCAACAACCCGCTGGTCAACGAGGGCGACGGCCTGTACCACATCGCCGTGTTCGGCGATCGTGAAGAGACGGCCGGGGTGGCGGGAATGATCGAGGAACTCGACCAACAGCTCGATGATGGCCAATGGGGAAGCGAGAACGCATGAGCCGCGAGGACCACGTGCTGGTCGGGTGGTCGGAACGCGTCGGGTTGCCCGAGTGGGGCATCGCCAGCCTGCGGGCCAAGATCGATACCGGCGCGCGTTCGAGCGCCCTGCACGTCGAGGATCTGCGGTTCTCGGCGCCGCACATGGCCGATTTCGTCATCGTCGCCGGTCGCGAGCACCGGCGCATCGGCGTGCACTGCGCCGTGGCCCGGTGGGCCCGGGTGACCTCGTCGAACGGGCATTATCAAAGGCGACCCTTCGTTCGTACGGTCTTGCGCCTGGGCCCCCTGGTGCGCACGGTGGAGATCAGCCTGGTCGACCGCGGCGATCTGCGCTTCCCGATGCTGATCGGCCGCACCGCGCTCGCCGGGGCCTACATCGTCGACCCCAACCGCCGGCGCGTCGCCTCGCCGCCGCGCCGGCGCCGTACCACGCCCGGACGTCACTAGGTATCCATGCGTATCGCCATCCTCTCTCGCGGTCCCCGTCTCTATAGCACCCGCCGCCTGCGCGATGCCTGCACCGCGCGTGGCCATCAGCCGCGGGTGCTCAATCCGATGAACCTGTCGATCGACGTCGAATCCACCCGCCCTGCATTGCATTACAAGGGGCGCAGGGTCTCGCGCTACGAAGCGGTGATCCCGCGTATCGGTGCGTCGATCACCTTCTTCGGCTGCGCGGTGGTGCGGCAGTTCGAGCAGATGGGTGTCCACTGTCTCAATCCGAGCCACGCCATCGCCGTCTCGCGCGACAAGCTGCGGTCGTTCCAGGTCCTCAGCCGCCATCGCATCGGCTTCCCCAAGACGGTGTTCGCCAAAGACAAGAACGGCATCCGCAAGGGCCTCGACGAGGTCGGCATGCCGGCGGTGCTCAAATTGCTGGAAGGCACGCAGGGCATCGGCGTGGTGCTGGTCGAGAATCGCAAGGTCGCCGAGGCGGTGCTCGAGGCCCTGCAGGAGGGGGCCAAGCAGAACGTGCTGGTCCAACGCTTCGTGCCCGAGAGCCGCGGCCGCGACATCCGCGCGCTGGTCTGCGGCGGCCGGGTGGTCGCGGCGATGCGCCGGGTCGCCGTCGGCGACGAATTCCGTTCCAACGTCCATCGCGGCGGGAACGTCGAGGCGGTCGAGCTCGACGAGGAGTATCAACGCGTGGCGGTGCATGCGGCGCAGATCATGGGGCTGCGGTTCGCCGGGGTCGACATGCTCGAAGGGCGCGACGGTCCACTGATCATGGAGATCAACTCCTCCCCCGGGCTCGAGGGCATCGAGCGTGCCACCGGGATCGACGTCGCCGATACGGTGGTGGCGATGATCGAGGAGGAGACCCAGGTCCCCGAGGTCGACATCCGCCAACGGCTGACCTTGCGCAACGGCTACGGCGTGACCGAATTCCAGGTCGCCCCCGACAGCGAGCTGGCCAACCGTACGATCCGCGAATCGGGGTTGCGTGAGCGCGATGCCATCGTGCTCTCCATCGCGCGCGATAGCGTGACCATTCCCAATCCCCATCCTTCGCGGCAGATCCTGCCCGGCGACGTGCTGCTGTGCTACGGCAAGCTGCTCGCGCTCAAGGCGCTGGTGCCGCGTCCGCCCCCGCGCAGGAAGCGCAGGCGGCGCAACGACGCAGCTGGTGAGAGCTGAGAGCGCAACGATGCGACGCGACACCTTGTTGCGATTGGCCCGCCGGCTGCTCCAGACGCCGACCGCGGCCGGCCTGGAAGACGCGATGGCCGCGGTGGTGCGTGCGCAGTGCGACCGGATCGGTCTGCCGGTGCACGAAGACCCCTGGGGCAACCTGCTCGTCCGCTGCGAACGCGGCCCCGGCTCGCGCTCGACGCCGCCGCTGGTGTTCGTGGCCCATCTGGATCATCCGGCCTTCGAGTTTCTCGGCGACGATCGCGCGGAATTCCTCGGCGGTGTGCCCGATGCGCTGTTCGCGGCCAGAGCCACGGTCGTGTTCGCAGACGGCGCTCGGGCCCGGTGCATGCAACGCCGACCCAAGACCGGCAGGCGGCGGCGCCTGGTGCGCCTCGATCGCGCCTTGCCGGATACGCCGCCGGGCACGCCGGGCCGTTGGGATGTCGAGACCTTCGCCGTCGACGGCGACCGCCTCGTCGCCTGGGGCATCGACGACCTGCTCGGCGTGTGCGCGATGCTCGCGTGCCTGCGCGATCTGGCTGCGGCGCGCGCACCGACGCGCACCTGGGCCCTGTTCACCCGCGCCGAAGAGATCGGCCTGCTCGGTTCGATCCACGCCGCCCGGGCCGGGATCCTGCCCGCCGACGCGCAGGTGATCTCGATCGAGACCTCCAACGCCGTCGGTCGGGTCGCCATCGGTGGCGGGCCGGTGATCCGGATCGGTGATCGTGGCACCATCTTCGACCCTGCCATCACCGCCCTGCTCGAACGCTGCGCCGCGGATCTGCGCGGTCTGCGGTGGCAGCGTGCGCTGATGGACGGTGGTACCTGTGAGGGCTCGGCCTGGTCGGCTTTCGGTTATCGCTGCGGTGGTCTGTGCCTGCCCCTGGGCAACTACCACAACATCGGCCCGGACACCACCCCCGCCGCCGAATACATCAGCGTTCGTGACCTCCAGGGCCTGGTCCGGCTGTGTACGCAGCTGGGCACCGTCTGGCTCGACCACGATCCCACCGCGGTCCAGAAGCGGCTGCGCGATCGCTACGAACGGATCCTCGACCACGCCCCGCGCCGGCTCGGGCCATGAGGCGACGCCACGGGGTGGGTCATGGCGCCCCGCAACTACCCAGGGGCTTCGCCCCAACGGTCCTCACTGCGTGAGGACCTGCCCCTCTGGCTTTGTCGTGGTTCGCCTGAA
>CAZTGE010000201.1:0-5936 GCA_964612995.1 uncultured candidatus Brocadiaceae bacterium
GAGCGCGACGAGCGACAGCGAGGAAGCCGGGGTGCGCCGAAGGCGCGAGGGGGCATCGCCCCCTCTGAAGAAAGGAAGGAAGGAAGACGCGTTTCTCAGAGGTCGCAGTGAAGCGTCCGCACGGCACACATCGCGGACAGCGGGTCGGCCGACCGAGGAACGGTTTTCGGCGAAAATGGCCCGCAGGGCCGCCGAAAACGCCAGCGCAGCTGGCGAGTGACGACCGAGGCCGGGGGGGTACGCGCCGAAGGCGCGAGGGGGCAGCGCCCCCTCTGAAGAAAGGAAGCCTCAAGCAAGCTATGGACACGTACCCAGGCCGCGCAATAATGGGCGACGTGAGCGCCGGAGTCAGCAAAGCCGTCAATGTCGACATCATCCAGTGCTTCGCCGCGGCGACGGTGAGCACCTTCGAGCAGATGTGCAGTCTGCAGCTGCAGACCCGCAAGCCGTACATCAAGAAGGTGGGCAGCTCGGTCTGGGGCGTCAGCGGCGTGATGGGCATCACCGGCGATGTCAGCGGCGTGGTCGTGCTGACCCTGCCCGAGAAGACCGCCCTCGGTGGCGTCAACGCTTTCGTCGGCGAGAGCTTCACCAAGGTCGACGCCAGCGTGATCGACGGGGTCAAGGAGTTGACCAACATCATCGTCGGCACGGCCAAGGCCAAGCTCAGCGAACGCGGCCACGAGTACAACTTCAGTCTGCCCAAGGTGGTGATCGGGCATAATTACATCACCAACCAGGGTGAGGACTCGAACGTGATCGTGATCCCCTTCGCCTGCAAGTTCGGCGAATTCATCCTCGACATCTCGATCAAGCCCAACCGCGGCTGATCCACGGCGCCGGAAACGGCCCTCCCCGAACCCGAATGTCGATCCCACGCAACCCCGGCGCGCGAGCGTATCTCGGTTTGCACCGGCTCGAGCAGGCGTACCCTGCCGGCTTCCTGCAACATCCGGGGCCAGCATCATGTGGATCTACGCCATCTTCGCCACCTCCGTCATCGCCGGTTTCTGCATGATGGCGCTCGAGATCATCGGCGGGCGCTACCTCTACCCCGACTTCGGCACCAGCGTCGATGTCTGGGCAGCGATCATCACCGTGTTCATACTCTCGATCTCGGTCGGATCCTGGCTCGGCGGGCGCATCGCCGACCGCTACCACTCCAACCGCCCGCTGGGTTGGATCCTGCTGATCGCGGGCATCTTCTACCTGCTCTTGCCGACCTACGCCCGTGACTTCAGCCATGCGCTGGGCCCCGCGGTCCATCAGGCGCGCCCCGGCTCACTGCTGGCGGCGATCGTCCTGTTCCTGCCGCCCTCGCTTCTGCTCGGCTGCGTCACCCCGATGCTGGTCAAGCTGCTCCACGCCACCGGCACCAGGGTCGGCCATGCAACTGGTACGCTGCTGTTCGTCAGCAACATCGGCAGCGTGCTCGGGATCCTGGTCGCGGACTACGTCCTGCTGACCTACTTCACGCTCAACGCCAACGTGCTGGTCATGGGGATGGTCCTCGGCCTGCTCGGCGTGATTCACATCCTGCGTACGGTGGTCACCGTCGGCGCAGACGCGGTCGAAGCAGCGGCGGCGGATTCGGTCGCGGAGGCTTCATGAAGCACGGCATCATCGCCCTGGTCGTCCTCGCGCTGGCCACCGCCATCGGCGTCGCCTTCCGCGACGATCCCTACCACCTGACGCTCGACAGCGGCTACAAGCCGGCCGACCAGATGGCCCTGGCCCACCGCGACTCGCCCTACTCGCACGTCTCATGGATCATCAGCGAGACCATGAGCTATGCCCAGCTGCGCTTCTTCGACAAGGTCGAGGGCGGCGTCTGCCTGGAGCCCGACTGGGCGAGCTACGCCAGCCACCCGAATGCGGACCAGATGCAGCACCTGCTGATGCCGCCTGATTTCAAGGTCCAGTACCCGCCAGCCGACCCGTCCTGGCCCGAAGGCAAACCCAAGCCGAACCCCGGGACGGTGGTGCAATCGCGCTACATCTGCAGCTACCCGCTCGGTGTGCTGCTCGACGAGGAGGTCATGCGTCAGGCTGACGGCGATCCGACGCAGGCCGCGCCGCAGATCCTGATCGTCGGTCTCGGCTCCGGCGCCGGCGCGGCGATGCTGACCCATCATTTCCCCAACGCCTCCATCACCATCGTCGACATCGACAAGGTGGTCATCGAGATGGTCCGCGACCACTACCCCTTCCTCCGCTGGCTTGAGCAGCAGACGGTGCCGGATACCGTCGACGCGCCGACCGCCGGCAAACCACGACTGCGGATGGTCCATGCCGACGCCCGGCTGTTCGTGCGCCACGCCGAGCATCCCGATCGCGAACCACGGTACGACCTGATCCTGCTCGACGCCTACACCTCGGGCTCGACCATCCCGCCGCACCTGATGACCCGCGAGTTCTACGCCCAATGCCACGCCGCGCTACGGCCCGGCGGGATCGTGTTCTCGAACATAATCGGCAGCTACACCGGGCCCAAGCACGCGGTGCTCGGTGGAGCGATCAACTCGATGCGCGCCGCGGGCTTGACTCATGTTCACAATTTTCCGGTCCCCAGCCGTCTGCAGCGCCAACGCAATCTCAGCCAACAGCAGGAGGCGCACGACCGCAACAACATCGTCCTCGCGGCCGACGTACCGCTCGACCCCGAGCGCAACCCGGGTTGGCAGTTGTTCTACGATCGCACGCGCAATGCAGTGACCTACGAACTCTACCCCCAGTTCACGCCGCAGGATGCGCGCATGGTGCATCAGGGCTTCATCGTCGATCCGCGCAGCGATGACTATTATCGCAGCTGTCGCGTGCGCCTCGACGGCTCCGAGGGGATCGATGCGAAGCTGCTCAGCCGCTTGGCCGACAAGCGCGGCGACCGCCCGGCCGACGGCACCCCAGTGCTGATCAAGGATGCCGAACTGGTCGCACAGGTCGTCGACGCGGTCCAACGTCGTTACGCGGAACGCGAGCAGACGCCACCCTGGGGCTGGGGTACCGATGAGCCGCCGGCGCTGGCCTACGTCACCTTCGACGGCATCGCCTTCACCCGCAACGTGTTCACCAACGTGGTCGACGTCGCCGCGAGCAAGCTGAGCCGCGACGCCTTCCGCCACCAAGGCGCGGTGCTGGTCGGCCCCACGCCTGACGAGCGCAAGGCGATCGCAGCGATCGCAGCGGACACCCCGTCGCCAACCGCGATCCAGGCGGCGCTGCGCGAGCAGGGCATCGACCTGCCGCTGGCGGTGATCGTCGGCTCACTCGACCCCGACCACGCCTGGCCGATTCCCGACGCACCCCTGTTCACCGACGACAAGCCCAACGCCGACATCCTCAATCACTGAATCCAATGGCCGGCGTCCTCACGCTCACCCCCAACCCCTTGCTCGACTTCGTGACCAGCACCGAGCTACAGCCCGGCGCGGTCAATCGCGTGCCCACCCTCGCAGCCGTAGCCGAAGGCAAGGGGGTGAACGTCGCCCGGATCCTCGCCGCCCACGGCCATCGGGTGATCGCCGGTGGCTTCGCCGGTGGCCACCCCGGCGCCTGGCTCGCGGAGCTGGTCGATGCCTTGGGGGTGGAGGCGGCTTTCACTCCGACCGCCGCCGACCTGCGCGTCGGTTTCATGGCCCCGATCGCCGGGGCGCCCACGCCGACCACCGCCCTGGCTGACGGCTTCGCGGTCAGCGCGGCGGAAGCGGCGCGGATGCGCGCGCAGCTGCGCCGCCATCTGGCCCAGGTGCAGCTGGTGATCGTCAGCGGCTCGGTACCGGATCCCTCCTGCGAGGCACTGCTGAGCGGTATCTGCGCCGATTGCGCCGACGCCGGCGTGCCCTGTTGGGTCGACAGCTATGGCCCGGCGATGGCTACCGCCCTCGCCTGCGAGATGCCGCCGGCGCTGGCCAAACCCAATCGGCAGGAGTACGACGGGATCGGCGGCTGGGACCGCGTCGATGAGCTGCACCTGACCGACGGCGCGGCGCCGGTGGCGGTGCGCGATGCGTATGGATCCTGGCGGGTCCTGCCACCCGCGGTCGCGCAGATCAACCCGGTCGGCAGCGGCGACGCCTACATCGCCGGACTCGCCCACGGCCAACTGGTCGGCATGGACCACCACGCGCGACTGCGCTACGCGGGTGCGGCCGGCGCGGCCAACGCCGCGCGCGCCGATGTCTGCGCGATGCCCCCGGAGGCGATCGCCGAGCTGGCCGACGCAGTCCGTATCGACGTCGCCTGAGCTGCGGCGCTGTGCCGAGGCCGTGGCTCTGCGCCGTTGTCGCGGCCCGCCTCACAGCTAGGCTGCCGATCATGGAGTTCGTCCCCTGCCGCCTGTCGCACCTGCTGCTCGACGAGCAGCGCGACCACGTGGTCTTCCTCAGCAGCCTCGACGGCACGCGGCGGCTCGACTTCCTCATCGGGCCGACCGAAGCTGCGGCGATCACCCGCTACGCCAAGGGGGAACGCTTCGCCCGCCCACTGACCCACGACCTGATCGCGGGGATCATCGAGGCCCTCGGGGCCAGCCTCAGCGGGCTGCGGATCGTGACGACCGTCGACGGGACCTACTACGCGGAGATCGTATTGACCACCGCCGAGGGCCAGGAAGTGGCCATCGATTGCCGCCCCTCCGATGGTCTGGCCCTGCTCGCACTCCATCCAGACACCGAACTGCTGGTCGCCGACGACCTCCTGGAGTGAAGCTGCAGGCGTGCAGACCGACCGCTTCGACTACCAGTTGCCGGAGGAGCTGATCGCCCAGGAACCGGCCGAGCCGCGCGACGCCGCCCGGATGCTGGTCTGCCGCATCGCCAGCGGGCAGATCGAGCATCGTCGGGTACGCGACCTGCCCGACTTCCTCGGCGCGGGCGATCTGGTGGTCCGCAACCGCACGCAGGTGATCCCCGCCCGCCTGCTCGCGCGCAAGCGCACCGGCGGGCGCACCGAGGTGCTGCTGGTGCATCCGCTCGAAGCACCCGATACTGGGCCCTGCGAGCGCTGGGTCTGCATGATCCGCGGCCGGGTCCGCCCAGACAGCGAACTGCTGATCGACGGGGGCGATCCCGCCCTACCCGATCCGGTGCCCGTCCGGGTCGCGGCCTGCCACGCAGACGGTACCCGCACGGTGATCTTTCCCGAGGGCTGCAGCGTGCTCGCGCTCTGCGAGCGCCTCGGCCGGGTACCGCTGCCGCCCTACATCCGACGCGAGGCCACCGACCACGATCGCGAGCGCTACCAGACCGTGTTCGCGAGCAATCCAGGTTCGGTCGCCGCGCCAACCGCGAGTCTGCACCTGACCGAGGCACTGCTCGACCGCCTGGAGCAGACCGGCTGCCGCTTTGCCGACATCGATCTCGCCGTCGGCCCCGGCACTTTCAAGCCGGTCCAGAGCGAGGACCTCACCCGGCACAAGATCCACGCCGAACGCTGCGCCTGCCCCCCGGGCACGGTCTCGGCGATCGAGCGCACACGCGAGCACGGCGCTCGGGTGGTCGCGCTCGGCACCACCGTCACCCGCACGCTCGAGACCGCCGCACGACAACCGGCGGGCCTCGCCGCCTACGCCGGCTGGTCGCAGCTGTTCCTCCACCCGCCGCAACGGCTACAGGTGGTCGACGCGTTGCTGACCAATTTCCACCTGCCGCGCTCGACACTGCTGATGCTGGTCGCCTGCCACACCGGGATCGGGCTGCTACACCGGATCTACCGCGAAGCGGTACGCGAGCGTTACCGCTTCTATTCCTACGGCGACGCGATGCTGCTGCTGCCCTGAGGTCCCTGAGGTCGTCAGCCTCAGCGTTGACGCCCCCCACAGCGCAAGAACCGCCCATCCGCAGCGTCCGGAGCAACGGCCGGCAGAGGAGCGCTTCTCGGCGACAATGGCGCGTAGCGCCGCAGAAAACGCCAGCGCAGCTGGCGAGTGACGACAGAGG
>CAZTGE010000202.1:0-5890 GCA_964612995.1 uncultured candidatus Brocadiaceae bacterium
GCATGCCGACCTGGGGATCGGCGCTCCCGGGGCGAGCTTTGAGTCGCCCTGGACCCTTGCCAGGCCGCTCACGGCTCGACCGCGTTGCGCACCGGGCACCGGCCGGCGTGGGCATGCGAGACCGAGCATCCTGGACCGTGCGATCCGTGGGGCCTGCAGATGCTGGACACGCCGTCGCCCGGTCCACGATGGCGCCCATGGCTGCGAACACCTTCGGCAACGCCTTCGCGGTGACCACGTTCGGCGAGAGCCACGGCCCGGCCGTCGGCTGTGTGATCGATGGCTGCCCGCCCGGCGTGGCGCTCGACCCCGCCGCGATCCAGGCCCAGCTCGGGCGCCGCCGCCCGGGCCAGAGCGCTCTGGTCACCCCGCGCAACGAAGCCGACCAGGTCGAGGTCCTCTCCGGGCTGGCGGCCGATTCGCTCCGCACCCTCGGCACCCCGATCGCCATGCTGGTGCGCAACCGCGACCAGCGCAGCTCGTGTTATGCCGACTGGCATCACGTCTACCGCCCCAGTCATGCCGATTTCAGCTACGACGCCAAGTACGGCCTGCGCGCGTGGCAGGGCGGCGGCCGCGCTTCGGCCCGCGAGACCATCGGCCGCGTCGCCGCTGGCGCGGTCGCCGAACAGGTGCTCGCTGCACGTTTCCCCGAACTGGCCTTCGTCGCCTGGGTGGAACGCATCCACGATATCGACGCCGCTGCGGCGATCGACCCCGCCACCGTGACCCGGCCGCAGGTCGACGCCGATCCCACCCGCTGTCCGCATACGGAGTCGGCGGCGGCCATGGCCGCCGCGATCACCGCGGCCAAGGAAGCCGGCGACAGCCTCGGCGGCTGGCTGCGGCTGCGCGTGACCGGAGTGCCGCCGGGTCTCGGCGACCCGGTCTTCGGCAAGCTCGACGCCCGCCTCGCCGGCGCCATGCTCGGCCTGCCGGCCTGCAAGGGCTGCGAGGTCGGTAGCGGTTTCGCGGGCGCCGTCGCGCATACCGGCACGTCCCACAACGACCCCTTCGCCTGGCGCGAAGGCCAGATGATCACCACCAGCAACCGGTCCGGCGGGGTCCAGGGCGGCATCAGCAACGGCATGCCGCTGGAGCTGCGCATCGCCTTCAAGCCCACGGCCACGGTGCTGACCCAGCAGGACTCGGCCGACGACGCCGGCAACAACACCGCCTTCACCGCGCAGGGCCGTCACGACCCCTGCGTCCTGCCGCGCGCGGTGCCGATGGTCGAGGCGATGGCCGCGCTGGTGCTCTGCGATGCCTGGCTGGAGCAGCGTGGGCAGGTGGGCGATCCCTGGCCCGGTCTCGGCGGACCGCTGGCCGCGGGCGAAGACGCGTAATGCCGGGCCCACGCGGCCGTCTCCCCCCACACCTACATCGCCAGCGACCCTACGCCTGCCTGGGGCCACCCTGGGACCCGGGCGACGCAGACTCTCGCATGGTGAACCCCGCCGGCGTCGCTTCCGCTGACGCCACCAGCCCGCACCGCGCCATGTCCGTCATCGCCCTGCTCCTGTTGCTTCTTCTTACCGCCGCCGCCGCGACCGGCGCAGAGCCGGTGGTGCTGACCACCCACGAACTGGCCCGGCCCGGCCTGCCGCTGCGCATCGCGCTGCACGGCATCCCGAGCGAGCTCGATCCGCAGGCGCCAGCCGGCCTCGAATACGCCCTGCTCCACGGCGAAACGGTACTCGCCGAAGACGCCCATGCGCTCGAGCGCGCGGATCAGCTCGCCGCCGGCGCGGTCGTCCACCTCGTGCCACCGCTCGATCTGCCTGCAGCCGAGCTGCAATGCAGGGTGATCCTACGCGACGCCGAGCACCAGGCGGCGGTGGTGCTGGAACAGCCGGTCGAGTCGCTGCCGCGGCTGTTCGCGCGCGCGGGCACCGCGGCAGCGGACCTGCGCGCCGACGACACCCGCGCGGCCTTGCCACGGTTGTGGGCCGAGATCACCGCCCGTCTGACCACCCGGCCGCCGACCCTGGCCGCCTGTCGCCGTATCGCCGCGATGAACGCGGCGATACGGGCCTGGCTGGCTGGCGAGCGCCCCGCAGACGACGCCCCCGGGATGCACGCCCTGCGGTGTCCGATCGACGACAGCGTCCAGCCCTACCGTCTGCACCTGCCACCCACGCCCGACGCCGACGCCCCCGCGGTACTGCTGTTCCCCGATGCGCAGCACGGTGTGGCCAAACACCGCTGGCCGATCGAACGCGAGCTGGTGGATGCGCTCACCGCCCAGGGCCTGCCGGTGATCGAGTTCTATCCGGCCGGCGACCGCGATTGGTCGGGCGTGGCGCTGCTACGCACGCGGCTGCTGGCAGACCGCCTGCTCGCGCGCAGCGGTCTCACCGGGCGAGCGCTGTGCGTGGTCGGCAGCGGTACCGGAGCCGCGGCCGCGCTCGACCACGCGCGCCGCCGCCCGCTGGACCTCAACGCCTGCCTGCTGGTCGCGGCGCAGATGGAAGCACCCGCTGCACCGGGATGGCTGGCGGACCTGCCCCCGGAACACCATCGCTGGCTGCTTGCACGTCGGCGGGTCAGCGGGCATTGGCCGCAGCTCGCGGCGCTGCCGATCGCGCTGGTCGCTCCGGCCGACGCCGCGACCCGGGCGCTACGCGCCCAACACGACCAGGGTGGCGGCTGGAGCCGATTCGCCCACGACGAGCTCGACAGCGCCGCCCGCTGGCTGCGACGCTCGAGCGCGACGTTCCAACCGCCAGCCACGATCGCCTGGCGCATCGCAGCGCCCGGCGACCACGGCCCGATCAGGGTCCACGCGCTCGAAGGCTGGGCCGAACCGGGCAGCCTCGTACTGCATCGCGATACCCCTGGCGCGCCGACGGTGCACCTCGATGGCCTCGGCCCGGTGTCCTGGACCGGGTCAGACCCCGCGCCCCGGATCGCGGACGGCACCCTGATCACACAACCGGAGCCAGCATCACTGCCGCGCAAACGGCTGGGCGCAGCCACCGGCCCCGCCGGCGCCTACGCCACCGGCGCATTCACCGTGGTCGTGGGCTCGGGCGATCACGCCGCAGCGGCGCGGCGCAACGCGGCACTGGCCCAGGCCTTCGCCGCAGACTGGGTCGCGCATGCCCACGGCGCACCGCAGGTGGTCGCCGACCGCGACTTCGACCCCGCCGGACACAGCACCGCGAACCTGGTGTGCGTAGGCAATCCGCGCTCGAATACGCTGTTGGCCCGACTGGTGCCGCAGACGGGCTTCGCGCACATCCGCTGGGACGACCTCGCGCTCGAGCTCGGAGAACGGCGGATCCGCCGCACCGCCGACTACGCCCTGGCTCTGGCCATGCCGCATCCGGAGGACCCGCGCCGGCTGGTTGTGATCATCGACGGACAGCCGGCGTGGCAACGCGATGGCCGGCTGCCGCTGGGCTCGGTCCCCGATCTGCTCCTGCGCGTTCAGGGCGAACCCGCCACCGCCGTCCTGCTCGACAACGACTGGTCGTGGCTGCCGGACGCCTTGCATACGCCGGGGGCGCGGTAGCCTACGGCGCGTCCGGAGGCGGCCCATGAAACCCCTGCTCTGCTGCCTGTTCTTCGCCCTCGGGGCTGCGGGCTGCCAGCGAGCCCGCCTCGCGGCGGTTCACGACACGCACACCCCGGCCGAACGCGAGGCGCTGCAACGGCTGACCATCGACCCGCGCATGCGCGTGGTCCGCACCCGCCGCGAAGACGACGGCGCGTTGATGGTGATCACCGACCAGGGCGGGGTCCAGGTACGCTACCGACTGGTCGCGACTGGGGACAAGGACGTGGCGATCGAGTATCTCGAACCGGGCATCGCCCTGCCGCGCTCGATGATCCGTCCGGCGGCGGATCGCCCCTTCGACCCTCGGCCCTGAGCGAGCTCAGGCGCGGACCTCGCCCTCGATCAGGCGATAGACCGGATTGCTCGTCGGCTGGCGCACCATCAGCCCGACATCATCGCCGAAAACGAGATGGACGCGCGGATGGGCGATCCCGCCGACCTCGATCCAGGCCTTGCGTTGGAGCGAGAGCGCCGCCTCGTTGAGCTCGTCGGCCTGGGCCTCCACCGCCTCGAACTCGCGTTTGAACTCCTTGACCTTCGCCGCGACAGCCCGGCTGGCCTCCAGCAGTTCGTGCGCCTTGTCCTTGTAGCGCTGGATCCCCTCCGGCTGCCGGGTTCGGCTCGCCTGGAGCATACGCAGGCGATTGGTCACCTCCTTGAATCGGGCCTGGAGATCCTGGTGTTCGTTGGTCATCTCCTCCATCTCGGCGGCCAGGCTCCTGCGCCGCTCCTGGGCCTCGGCCAACAACCGTCGCTGGTAGGGGTCGTAGCCGACCCGGATCTCGGTCGGCTCCTCGTTATCGGTCCCCAATGAGGCGGCGGCGATATGGTCGGCCACCTGCACCTCGCCACCGATGATGCCGCGGGCCTGGAGCATGCCGGTGCACTCGATGTGACCGTGGCGGATCTCCTGGCCGACGAACAGGTTGCGTGCCTTGACGGTGCGGCCGCTGACGTACAGCGCGACGATATCGGCGTGGGCCTTGACCCGCTGCTTGCCGGGAAGGATGCCTCGGGTCACCGTCAGACTGCCCTGAGCGCTGACCCGGGCGTCCTCGATCACTCCACGCACGGTGATATCCGAGCTGCTCTTGACCTGGAACCCCGCCTTGACATCGCCGGTGATGACAACGGGGAAGCGCGAATCGACGTTGCCGGTCGACATGTCGACATCGCCATCGATCACCACCACGTCGAGCACCTTGATCACTCCGCGCAGTTCGCGCACGAACACGCCATCGCGCAGGGCCTCCATCACCATCGGATCCTCCTGGGAGAACCCCACGCCCTCACCGACGAAGCCGGCATAGTCGATGGAGCTGCCGGCCTCCGCCGGGATCGTCTCGCCGAGGATGGTCATTCCGTCCTGACCGGCACCGTTGTGATGGCACCGCGCCAAGGGCCGGCCCACCGTGACCTCCTTGACCTTGTGCGCATCGCGGAAGTCCATGCTGCCGTCCTCGTTCACCGTGAAATGGAGCTGGTCGTCGATCAGGGGCTCGATCCAGGCGTCTTCGCCCCGCTCGGCCGGCACACCGCGCGCGAGCACGAGAGTTCGCGCCTCGCGGCTCGGTTGCCCTGCCTGACCCAGGCGTTCGCCCAGCAAGCCGAAGGTTATCCCCGCCGCGCCCACCGCCTGCTTGAGATCCTGCGGCAGCACGAACTCGCCCGGTGCCAGGGCCAGCTCGCAGGTCAGCGCGTCGGCCGACACGACCAGCTGTGGCTCGCTCACCCGGGCGCAGGGGCAGTGGGTCAGCCCGACGTAGATCAGCCCATCGTCCTCCTGCACCAGCCAGCCCTCGCGGTCGCAGATGACCAGGTCGCCCTGGACGTGGAGCCCCGGACCGATCAGCGGCTCCGGCGTGTCGCTGGCTGCTGCCGCCGGCGGCACCGGCGCGCCATCGACACCCATGCCGGGCCGCTCCGGCCTCGGCGGCCGGATGCGGCCGACGATCTGACCCGCCGAGACCGCGACATCGCCGCCGGTGCGCGCGGCGTCGAGCTCGAAATGCCGCTGGCGCGCGGATTCCGGCGGTCGCCCGCGGGCGATGACCACCATCTGCTCCTCGGCGGACGGGCACAGACGGGTCAACGCGTCCTTGAGCAGGCCGAAGCGGATCCCCGCATCCACGACCAGGGCGCGCACCGCGTCCAGGGCTGGCTCGCATCCGGCGGGGATCCGGAGGACGGCTTCCAGCCGGTCCGCGTCTATATCGAGGCGCATATCCGACATGGTCTACTCCGCTCCGGACTCATCCGGAGACAACCAACCAATGATACGCACCCGATAGGGGCTTGACAAGGACGATGCTTCCGTCAGAGCCAGGG
>CAZTGE010000203.1:0-5761 GCA_964612995.1 uncultured candidatus Brocadiaceae bacterium
GCAGCACGAACCGCGTCTGCGGCATCACGCCCTCGAAGGCGTCGACCAGCAGCAGACAGCCGTCGGCCATCCGCACCACGCGCTCGACCTCGCCGCCGAAATCGGCGTGTCCGGGGGTGTCGATGATGTTCACGCGGATGCCGCGATAGTCGATCGCACAGACCTTGGCCGTGATCGTGATCCCGCGCTCGCGCTCCTGGTCCATGCGATCGAGGATGCATTCCTGGATCTCGCCGCGCCGCGACACCGCGCCGGTCTGGGCGAACAGCCCGTCGACCAGCGTGGTCTTGCCGTGATCGACGTGGGCGATGATGGCGATGTTGCGGATGTCGTCGCGGCGAGCGCTCATGGGCGGGATTCCGGGCCGGGTCGACGGCCGTGGCGGGGCGAACCCCTGGGAAGGGCGTCTGTTTAGCGACCGCCGGAGAACATGAAAGGCTCCGCCGGCTTCCGGGTCGACAACGACGAGGGGGCACTGGCCCCGCCCGCCACGTGGCGGCGCCTGTCGGTGGCCACTTGTGCCCCTCGCAGCCGCCTCCACCATGACCGCCCGGAGACTCGCCCATGTTCCACGCACGCACACTCGCCCCGATTCTGCTCGCACTGCTCGCATACCTCCCCCTGACCGCGGCCGAGGCCGAGGCCGCACCAGCCCAGCCCGCACAGGAGGCGGCGATCGACCCGGCCCTGCGCAAGGCCACCGACCCCTACTTCCTGGTCCGGGAGCAGGATGAGGCCCTGTTCTGGGGCACGGAGGAGGCCGGATCCTGTTTCCCGATCCGCGAACTCGCCGCCGATGGCGGCATCGTGGTCGAGACCGACGCCGGACCGGTGCAGGTGAGCGCGGGCCTGCTGCGGCGCGACGAACCCGCCCTGGCCCGGACCCTGGCCAAGCTGGCGGCGGTGCTCAAGGATGCCGGGATCAGCATCAGCGACGCAGCGCCCTACACCTACAGCGATTCCCCGGTCACCGGTCCACGCCTGCGCGGCCCGGCCGGTCTGGCCCTGAGCGAGGGTCTGTTCACCCGCGTCTCGCTCGATGCTCCGGAACGTGGCGACGAGCTGCGCGCGGTCGGACAGGCCGCGCGCGAGCTGGCCGCCAGCCTGCCGCAGACCGGGCTCGAACCCAACGCGGTGACCGTGCTCGAGACCGCGCTGCGGCTGCTGCCGCAGGAGAACGCCGACTCGGACGCGATCGAGGCGCTCACGCCCCAGTTCGTCCGTCGCCTGGTGCGCCACGGCTGGCTCCAGCTGGTACTCGGCGACCACCCGCAGGCCGAAGGCCTGCAGGCAGCGGTGGCCACCGCCAGCCGCCCCCTGCCCACCCGCCGCTATACCAGCAACGACGCAGCCATCGAGCACGTGGCCGACGCTTTCGGCGACACCGCGTGGGTCTTGCGCTCGAGCCGCCGCTCACTGATGGCGGTACGCCCACCGCAAGGCTACTACCTGAGCAACAGCACCGAGGAGCTGCCCAAACAGTGGCTCTCGCTGCGCTTCCCGGCCGGCGTCGACCCGACCACCGACGCGGCGGCGTTCGACCGTCTGCTCACCGCACGCCTGCTCGATGGTGACGACCGGGTGATCTGCAGCTGGACCCCCGAGAGCGGCTTCGTCGCCGACGACCAGGTCTGGCGCGAGGTGGTCCCACAACCGGGCGGTAACAATCTGGCCACGGGCATCCTGCCGCCGCACATCGCAGTGGTCGGGCTGCACGGCGATGTGCACATGCTGATCACCGCCGGCGGTGTGCTGCGCCCTCCGGCCGAGCCGAGCCAGGAAGCTGCCGAGCGCTTCCTCGAGCAGGCCGCCGAACAACTGACCACGCCGGGGCGGCTCGACCTGCTCGGGCAGTACCTGTTCCGCTATGTCCACGACAGCCCCGACCCGGCCCATCCGCAGCTCTTCGGCACCGAACGGATCAAGGGCGACATCCACCAGACCGCGTTCGAG
Organism: uncultured candidatus Brocadiaceae bacterium; assembly: GCA_964612995.1. GTDB lineage: Bacteria > Planctomycetota > UBA11346 > UBA11346 > UBA11346 > SLQH01. The sequence goes on from CAZTGE010000203.1 coordinate 1,954, forward strand.
TCGCTCGCCACCGCCGCTGGCGGCATCTGCCGCGGCGATTGCGACGACCTCAGCGAACTCTACCAGGACATCGTCACGCGGCAGGGCAAGACTGCACATGTGATCAACCTGCCCTCGCACGCCGCATTGGCCTGGAGCGAACAGCGCGACGACGCCTGGCACACCTTCGTCATGCAGACGGGGCCGACGCTCGAATTCGTCGATCCCGAACTTCCACGGAGCCTCGAACAGGCCTACCGCCACTTCGACGCCGGCGATATATTCGACCCCAACGGTCTCGGCCTGTTGTTGCGTTTCTCCGGCGAGAACCAGCGCTCGCCCTGGGGCCTGAGCTACCGTATCTTCTCCGAGCCCGACTACGCACGCACGATGATCGACGTCCAGCGTGACTGGCATTTCCAGACCTATTACCAGGGCGTACGCAAGATGCGCGAGCTCATCGCCGCGGGCGACGAGGACACCGCCAACTACCGCGAGCTCGCCGGCCTGTTCAGCTTCACCGGGCAGTACGCGCGCGCGGCCGAGTACCTTCGCGAGGCGATCGAACGCACCGAGCAGGCCAGCAGCCGGCTGTTCGAATCCAGCGAGCTGGTGCGCCACCTGATGCGCGCGGGCGAGAAGGAAGAGGCCCACCGGGTGGTCCAGCGGGTGCTCACCGAGCAGCTGCCGCGCCTGCGCGAGGAGCTCGGCGCGAGCGCCGGGCGCTTCGGCCTGCGCCTGGCCAGCACCCTGGTCGACAACGGCTCATCGCACTTCGCCAGCCAGGTCCTGGCCGAGACCTTCATGCATCACCTGGCCGAGGAACAGTGGATCGAGAAGATCAGCGCGTGGATGGGCAGCGACCGCTTCGACCCGGACCTGTGGAACCAGCTCCCCCTGCGCCACGACCTGCTCACCTTCGCCGCCCTGACCACCTCGATCCTGGATTCCGAGGATCCTGGTCTCTCCCAAGAAGACCCCTTCTTCGGGCGCCAGATCGCATTGACGCAGCGCTGGCTCGACGAGATGGCCTTCCACGACGAGCACCCCTTCGCGATCTACACCATCGCCGGCCAGTTCTATGCCGCGATCCTCGGGCGCGAACGCCTGCACACGATGATCGACGCTGCGCACACCCCCGACGACGGTCTGGTCGACCACGCCGAACGCGTCGGCGGCGCGACCCAGATCCCGCTGGACCTGCCGTGGATCAAAGCCTGCCCCGGCTATTGGCTCGCGGGCATGCAGCAGCTGTTCCATCAGCGCCACGACCGTTTCGATCGCGCGGCCTTCGATGCCCATGCCGCCGGCTTCACCCGCGCCATCGACCTCTGCCGCGATCTCGACCTCGACCCCAGCCGCCTGCCGACCCAACAGTACGCCGGCTCGCTGCTCATCGCCCTGGTCGAGCAGGACGGCACCTCCTTGCGGGAACTGCTCGCACGGCTGACCGAGAAGAACGACAAGCGGATGCGCGACAACGCCGCGACCTGGATCGGCACCGCCGCCCGCTTCCTGCCCTACGCGTGGTTCGAGACCGTGCTCGAGCTGTGGGTCGAAGAGGTCGACTACAAACCGAAGTACTTCCTCATCGCCTGGCAGGCCGCGATCAACGGCGCCGACCGCCACGCCCTGGCCGCGGCGGAACTCGCAGCCGAACGCTTCGCCGACGACCCGGCCTTCGTCGCCGAATACGAGTACATGCGCCAGATCCTTGCCGACGAGAAAGACGGAACGGCCGAATAGCGATCTTGCTCTACCAGCGCTCTACTGACGACAATGAGCGTAGGCTCGCGCAGAACATGGCAAAGCCGCGAGCCACGACGAAGGAGCGCGAGGAGCGCAAAGCGGGCCGACTCGGGAACCCGAAGGGGCAGAGCCCCTTTGAGGAAATGTCAGCCCCTGGTGGGCGACTGGGCCCAAGGACCAGCCCGGATCCCTCATGAACAACGTCGCGAAAAGTCGTGGCGTGCTGTCAATGCAGGGCTTCGCGATCGAGGCGAACCGGAGCGTAGCAGCGCTACGTGAGGATCCGCCGACCGAGCGAAGTCCTGTAGTGGCGGTGCGATACGGCTTTGCAGCAGTTGTCTCGTCCGGGATGCGGGCTAGCGGATGAGAACCAGCAGCGCGGCCTGGACCAGGCCGACCACGAAACCGAGGACGCCACCCCAGAGTTCGATCGCCCACAATTCGCGGCGGGCGACCTCGTTGACCACCTGTTCGAGCCGGTCGAGATCAAGGGCTGCGATCTTCTGTTCGACCAGTCTCGCGATGTCGATGTGCTCGTCCGCCAACCGGCCGACGGTGTCGAGGATCTCGCCTTGACGGTTGTTCAGCTCGGTGACCACGCGGTTGCGCAGACCCCCGAGCAATTCAGGTGTGATGAAGTTGCCCAGCAGGGGAATCTGTTTCAGCTCGCCGACCTTGTCGGCAACGATCTTGTCGACGAAGGTGCGGTAATGCTCGCTGAGATCGAGTTGCTTGATCGGTTCGAGCATCTCCTCGACCAGCACCAGGTCGCGCGCCACCACCTGTCCGACGCGGCGCCCGATCTCACGCTGCCGACGCGGCAAGAGGCCCTGCATGCCGCAACGCCGTTCGCGTGGCCGGAACAGCATCCGGATCGCGATCCAGTTGGTGACATAGCCGATGCTCGCCCCGATCACGGGGAACAGGACCCAGGGCAACCACTGCATGGGCCAAGGCCTACCACACCGTAGCAGGAGACAAGCAGCGTCCACCTGAGAGGGCCAGGGCCGCTCAAAGCTCGGGAATGAGGGCCATGCCTCGCCTCCACCTGCGTCACCATGACCCAAGCATCGAAGAGAGCCGGGCGGTTTGACGCAGGTGGAGGCGACGCAAGGCATGCCGACCTGGGGATCGGCGCTCCCGGGGCGAGCTTTGAGTCGCCCTGCTGAGAGGGCCAGGGCCGCTCAAAGCTCGGGATGACGGGGTCACAACATGGGTCCATCGAATGATGGACCCATGTTGTGACCCCCTGTTTCCATGCCGAGCTGGTGCTCGGCGCTCCCAGGGGCCGAGCTTTGGGCGGCCCTGCTGAGAGCGCCGTGCTCACGCATCTCCACACAGAACGCGGCGGTACCGGCCACCGACAACTTCCTCGCTCACACGCCGTCCGATCGATCGTATCGCTTATGACCCGTCCACCGCTGCCCAACGCACCGCTGCCCAACGGCGACCCGGAACAGGGGCGTGCCCATGGCCAATGTGCTCGTCATCGAACCCAATCCCGTGACCCTCTCGATCGTCGAGAGCTACCTCGACATGGCCGGCTATCGCAGCCTGGCGGTCGAATCGATAGTCGATATCGATGCCGCCGACCCGGCCGACCCCGCCCTGTGGTCCGAGGACTGCCAGTACGATCTGGTGATCGTCGACCTGTCGATGCTCGAAACCGGCCACTGCGAGTCCCTGCTGGCGATCCGTGACCGCCTCGGCACCGACGCGATCCCGGTGATCGCCCTCGCCTGCCCCTGCATTTCGGAAACGCCGCGCTACTGCCGTTCGCTCACCGGCTGCGGTTACGCCGCCTGCCTCATCAAACCGCTCGACGTCCATAGCGTCCATCAGGCCTGTGCCGCGGCTCTGGGCGCATCGGCGGCCTGAGCCGCCGATGCGCCCCCCGGATGGCCGAGCGACGGGTCGGCTCCATCGCGAGAGCGCGGAGACCCAGCCGGCAGATTGGTGCTGGTGAGCAGTGGTTACCAGCCATAGCGCGGACACCGCCCGCACCCCAAGGGGCATTGTAGCGGGCGGCGCCCGCGCGGCTTTTTGTTCGCGGGGGCTCGCTCTGCGCTGCGCGCAGTCG
>CAZTGE010000204.1:0-5734 GCA_964612995.1 uncultured candidatus Brocadiaceae bacterium
CACCTCACTCCTTGAGCGCCCCGATGATCTTCAAATGCGAGCGCATGGCGTTGCGCTGCGCCCGCAGGCGGTTGACCGTCATCTCCGCCTCCTTGAGCTGGCGGGTCAGCCGGCGGATCTCCCGCGCGTGGGTATCGCCCTGATTGAGCAGACTGCCGATGCTCGTCACCACCACCGGCGGCAGGGCGGTCACATGCTGGCGATCGAGGCCGTGATTGACCAGGAACTGCACCGCGCTCTCGTGATGCAGGTCGTTGGTCCCCGCCGCGGAATTGGCGCCGGCATCGTGGCTCATCGCCGGCAGGCCTGCGGACGATGAGCCCTGTTCGCTCAGCACGGGAAGATTCATGTTCGTCGGGTCCACGTCCATGCTCGCTCCCTCGCTTCTGCAACCAACCCGGTCGCTAAATCTTGGACCTCGTGTTGAAAGGGGGTAATTGTTCTGATTTTATTTCGGCGCGGTGGTGCGGACAAGGCGGATTCCGTGTCGTTCTCACGAGGCCCAGACATCGCTTGCATCCCACACGGCGCTGATCCGCAAGACGGGGCTCGCGATGCGCGATCCTGTGCCGGCAGGCCGGAGGCGGGAAAACGCTGAAAGGGGCTGTTCCGGCCGGACAAGACAGCGGCGTGAACAAGGAGCGAGCATGAGCGCCACCGCCGTCGCCGACAGCCGGACCATCGTCATCCCCCGTCGTCTCGGGGCCTACCGCATCGCGGCCAAGATCGGCAAGGGCGGGATGAACCACGTCTTCCGCGCGGTCCACGGTGTGCTCAACCGCGAGGTCGCGCTCAAGGTGCTGCCACCGCATCACCGCGCGGATCGCGAGCGCATGCTCCGCTTCAAGCGCGAGGCCCGCGCTGGGGCGGCGGTGGACCATCCCAACGTCGCCACCTGTTTCGACGCCGGACGTCATGGCGACTGGTGCTACGTCGCGATGGAGCTGATCCCCGGCGGCGATCTGGAGGCCGAACGCGAGCGCCGCGGCGGACGCCTGAGCGAACGCCTGGCGATCGCCTTGACCCGCGACACCGCGTACGGCCTGGAAGCAGTCCACGCCGCAGATCTGGTCCATCGTGATGTCAAGCCGGCCAACATCCTGCTCGGCGCCAACCTCACACCGAAGCTCGCCGACTTCGGCATCGCCATCTGCCCGCATGAACAGCACGACGCCGAAGTGATCGGCTCGCCGGCCTACATGGCCCCCGAGCAGATCGCCGGGCATCCGGTCGATGCGCGCAGCGACATCTACGCGCTCGCCGCGACCTGCTTCCACCTGGTCACCGGAGAGCGACCGTTCCGGCGCAACCTGCGCGCGATCGGCCGCGCCCCGCTGGCGCCTGAGGCCGCCCCCTCCTGTCGTGCACTGCGTCCGGGCCTGAGCGCCGGGCTCGATGCGCTGTTGCGCCGGGCGCTCGACCCCCAACCGCAGCGGCGGCCGGCATCCGCTCGGGCATTCGCCGAGGCGCTCGACCGCCTGCTGCACGCCGGACCGTCAGCACCGGTGGCCGCGCCGAGCGGCGAACGGCCGGCGGACGATCTGGTCCTCGCCTGCTTCTGATCAGGCGCGTTCGGCGAGGAAGGAGGCCAGCTCGCCGGCGTCCTCTTTTGAAAGCGCCGGAGCCACGTCCAGGCCCTCCTCGACCGCGATGCGCACCGCCGCCGCAAGCTCGCTCGCGCCGAAGAGCACCGCTCCGACCAGGCAGCCGTCACGGACCACGAAACGACGGTAGACTCCGCCGTCCTCACCGGCGATGACCCGGTAGCTGCCGTCCTCCGGTTCGATCGTGCCGATGGAGAACACGTCGGCACCGATGACCTTGACCGTGTTCGACCGGGGGATCCCGCCGAACTCGGCCGCAGCGCCGGCGGCGTTCATCCCGGCGATCGCCCCCATCGACTGCGCCGGGGTCCACAGGCCATAGACCGTTCCGGCGTGTTCGGCGATATCGCCGGCGGCGTAGATGTCGGGCTGGGAGCTGCGCATGTGGTTGTCGACCACCACCCCGCGGCGGACGTCGAGCCCGATACGCCGCGCGAGATGGGTGTTCGGCCGCACCCCCGTGGTCAGCGTGACCAGGTCGGCCGGATGGCTCGCCCCGTCCGCGAGCACCACCTCGCGCACCTCCTGCGAGCCGCGGATCTCGGCCACCCGGGCGGCGTTGATCGTGGTGATGCCCATGCCCGCGGCGTGCTCCTGGAGCAACGCTCCGGCACGACGATCGAGCTGACGTGGCATCAGCCAGCCGTGACTCTCGAGCAGTTCGACCTGCGCCCCCTGGGCGGCCAGGGCCGCCGCGACCTCCATGCCGAGGATGCCGCCACCGATGCACACGCAGCGCGTTGCCGCATCACAGCGTTCGCGCACCGCCTCGACATCGGCGATGGTGCGGATGCAGTGGACGCCCGCCAGTTCATTGCCGGGAATCGGCGGCACGAATGGGTGGGCTCCAGCGGCCAACACCAGTCGGTCCCAGGCCAGCGTTTCGTCGTCGGCGAAGCGCAGCTGCTTGTCGGCGGCGTCGATGCTCGAAACCGGCGTGCCGAGCCGCAGCGCGATGCCGCGCTCATCGTACCACGAGCGCGGATGGAGGTGCAAGGCCGCGCGGTCCTGCGCTCCGGCGAGATACCGTGTCAGGTTGAGACGATAGTAGGGCAATTCGTCTTCGGCGCCGATCAGGCTCACCTGCGCCGCGGGGGCGACCCGGGCGATCGCCTCGACCGCAGCCACGCCGGCGATACCGGCACCGAGGACGGCGATCCGGCCGGTGTAGCCACCTTCGGCCTGCGCGCCATCCTCCGGCGCGGGCACGAAGCGGTCGTGACGCGCGCCGCAGACGGGGCATTCGTCGGGTGGCGCCGCGCCGGTGTGGACGTAGCTGCAATTGAGGCAACGCCAGGAACCGGGGGCCTGCTGCGCCGCTTTGGGTGCGGGCTGTTCGCTGGCCTCGAAATCGCTCGCCGGGGCGCCACAGATCGGGCAGCTGTCCGGTGGCTGGGTCCCGTGGTGGATGTAACCGCACACGCGGCAACGCCAGACGCCATTCTCGTCGCTCATGCGATGAGGTTAGGGCGACCACCGGTCCCGATCAATGCCGCCGCTGCGCTTCGCCACTTGGCAGCGGGCGGAGCGGGACGAGACTGTTGGCATGCGTATCGTGATCCTGGACGGCCATGCGATGAACCCCGGCGACCTGAGCTGGATCCCGCTCGAGGAATTCGGCGAGGTGATCGTCCACGATCGCACCGCACCCGAAGAGGTAGTCGAACGCCTGGAGGGCGCTGCGGTCGCGATCACCAACAAGGTCCGCCTCGACCGCGCGACCCTCGACCAGCTGGGCGATCTCGAGTACATCGGCATCACCGCCACCGGCTATGAGATCGTGGACCTCGAGGCGGCGCGCGCCCACGGCGTGATCGTGACCAACGTACCGGGCTACTCGACGCCGAGCGTGGCGCAGATGACCATCGCGCTGCTGCTGGAGCTGACCAACCACATCGGACTGCACGCTGCAGCCTGCCGCGACGGCGCCTGGTCGCGCAATCCCGATTTCTGCTTCTGGGAGCGACCGCTGCTGGAGCTGCAGGGCAAGATCCTCGGCCTGATCGGTTACGGCGCGATCGCCCGCGCCGTGGCGCCCATCGCCCATGCTCTGGGGATGCACGTCGCCGCCACCTCGCCGAGCCGGACCAGCGGCAACGATGGGACCGTGCGCTTTGCTCAACTCCCGGTGATCCTGCGTGAATGCGATGTGATCAGCCTCCACTGCCCCCTGACTGAAGACACCCAGGGCCTGATCGACAGCCAGGCCCTGGGGCTGATGAAGCCCACCGCGCTGCTGATCAACACCGCGCGCGGCGCGCTGCTCGACGAGAACGCCGTCGCCGAGGCCTTGCGCCGCGGCCGCCTCGGCGGCTGCGGGGTCGACGTGCTCGCGAGCGAACCGCCCTCGCCGGCCAACCCGCTGCTGTTCGCGCCCAATTGCGTCGTCTCGCCCCACGTGGCCTGGGCGACCACCGCATCGCGCCAACGCCTGCTCGACTGCGTGATCGCCAACCTCAAGGCCCATCTCGCCGGCACCCCGCAGAACGTGGTCAGCTGATCGTCTGGCGCATTCACCGCTGTTACAGCAGGTGCAAAGGCCCCGCCGGACACAGCCGGGCCAGATGTGAAAGCAGAAAGGTGGGCCGGAGCCCTATGCTCGCAACCCTTGGGTTGCGGGCGGAGGCCCACCTTGGGCCGATGGTGGTCCGTATTGCGCAGCTGACCGGCAACGACCGAGGCGCGTGGTGGCCACGAGCCAGGCGCGCACAGGCGAGGCCCACACTGCGGGAAGCCTCGATCATGTGTTTTGCCCCTATCGGAGTCGCCCCCGCGGCGATAGAATAGTCGGTAGGAATCCGACCATGGACAACTCGACCTCCGTGCACCTGCTGCGCGACATCACCAAGCACCAACACGCGATCGACGCCCTGGCGCTGGAGAATCTCGACTTCCTCGCTCCGGTCCCGGCGCACGACTGCGCCTTCTGGCAACAGCTCGAGGGCTGTGGCACCGAGCCCTGGCTGGACACCGGCGACATGGAAGCAGCCGAGTCGCTGTGGTGCGGCAGTTTCGGCGGGCTGACGACCAACAACAGCCTGCTCAACGCCGAGGTGCAGAAGGGCACCTACGACGAACTGATCCACCACGCGGCCGACCTGCTGGCGATGGTGCCTCGCGCGACCCAGGTGAGCGAGATCGCCTTCCTGCTCAACGTCCATCACGGTCTGCGTCTGGCCCAGCGCTTCTGCGCCCGGGTCTCGATCGAGCTGCACACCTCGCTGGCCAACGATCTGACCACCACCCTGCGCTATGCCCGCCGGGCCCACGCCCTCTGCCCCGAGCACTTCCTCGTCAAGCTGCCGCTGACCCCCGCGGGGCTGATCGCGGCGCGCACGCTGGTCGCCGAGGAGATCCCGGTCAACCTCACCCTCGGCTTCTCCGCACGCCAGAACCACCTCGCCGCGGCTGTCGCCCGACCGGATTACGTCAACGTGTTCCTCGGGCGGATCGACGCCTACATCACCGACAACGGTCTCGGCTCCGGGCACATGGCCGGGGTCAAGGCGGCGCGAGCCAGCCAGCGTGCGTTGCGTACCCTCCCGGACTGCCGCAGCCGTCAGATCGGCGCCAGCCTGCGCTGCCCGGAACACCTCAGCGCGCTCGCAGGCCTCGATGTGCTCACGCTGCCGCCCACGCTCGCCGTGCATGCGGCGAGCAAGCTCGACGGCGCCGCGCTACGTGATCACAGCGATGAGGATCCGCCACTCGAGCTCGATGGCGCATCCGACGATGACCGCCTCGCGGTACTGTGGGAGCTGTCTGGGCAGCTACAGCAGGCCTGTGAACGGCTGCAGGCCAGACCGCCCGAGCACCCCGACGACCTCGTTGCGGTGCTCGCGGGCGCAGGTCTCGCAGATCTGTTCCCCGACTGGAGCGAGGACGCCTGCGAAGCGCTCAACACCCAGGGCAAGATCCCCGACCACCGCCATTGGCGCCCAGCGATCGCCGCGGGCGAGGTCGCGGTCGATGCGCTGCTCAGCCGCGCTGGCCTGGCCGCCTTCGCCAGGGACCAGGCGGCGCTCGACACTCGGGTATCCGAGGTGCTGGTGGGTTGAGGCTTTTTGCAGAGGGGGCGCTTTTTGCAGAGGGGGCGCTGCCCCCTCGCGCCTTCGGCGCGTACCCCCACG
>CAZTGE010000205.1:0-5705 GCA_964612995.1 uncultured candidatus Brocadiaceae bacterium
CGCCGGGTCTCAGGGGCCGGTTGACCTCGGTAGGGCGTCGAAGGCCGCGATGACCGCCGCCACCGTCGGCCAGCCGGTCGCATCGCCGATGGCGTGCTGGCCCCAGGGGCGGGTGCGCTGGGGATCGCCGACACCGAAGATGCCGAGGGTGGGGGCGCCGACCCCGGCGGCCAGGTGCATCGGCCCGGAGTCGTTGGCGAGCACGCGGCGGGCGCCGGCGAGCACCGCGGCGTAGGCGCCCAGGCCGAGACCGGAGAGCTGGGTGGCGCGGGGGGCACTGCGTGCGCACTGCTCCTCCTCGCCCGGTCCCGGGCAGACCACCAGCGGCAGGTCGCGCTTGGCCAGGATCTCGCTGCAGGCTCGCCAGTGGGGCCAGACCTTGCTCGCCCCGGCGATGGTGCCGGTGGCCGCGGGGCAGAGCGCGACATAGCCCGGGCCGACTCCGGTTGCGGTCAGGGCGTCGGCGGCGGCCCGGCGGTGTTCGGGGGTGGGGCTGAGCCGGGCGGTGCGGGATGGACTGTCGGGGAAGGGTGCGGTCGGGGCCCAGCGGTCGCGGACAGCCGCGGCGAGGGCCCAGTAGTGTTCGACCTCGTGGCCGGTCGCCCGCCGCGGCAGCGCGCGGGCGAGCAGGGGGCTGCGCAGATCGCCAGCGTAACCCACGGCCCGCACACCCCCCAGGCGTGCGGCGAGTGCGGTGCCGAGGCTGTTGGTGAACAGCAGGCCCTTGCGCGCTCCGGTCGCGCGCAGGGCGCGGGCACCGGCGCGCACGCCGCGTCCGGCCGCGGTGACCCGCCAGGGGCAGCTGGCGAGCAGGTCCGTGGCCCAGCTGCGGCCGACGCAGTGGCAGGTGAAGCCGGCCGCGTGGAGCGCATGGAGAGCCGGCAGGGCCATGACCACGTCGCCGACCCAGTTGGGCAGGCGTACCGCCAAGGGCGTGCTCACGTCGTGGGGTCCGCTTCGAGCGCTGCGATCAATGCCTCCGGATCGAGTCCGCCATGTGGTTCGACGGCGAGAAAGGCGGTGCCCGCGGCGCTCGCGGCGCCGCCGTCCTCGCGCGGGTTGTCGCCGATGTGGAGGATCTCGTGCGGTGCCAGGTCGAGGTGCTCGGCGATCGCCACCAGCATGTCCGGATCCGGCTTGGGCCGGCCGCGCAGGGTGGAGGGCAACACGAGGACGAAGGGTCCGAGGCCGAGCTCGGCGATCACCGGCCGGACACGCAGGTCGAAATTGCTTGCGATCGCGGCGGGGATCTCGCGCCGGCGCAGTTCGGCCAGCGATTCGACCACGCCCGGCAGCACCCGCCAGCGTCGGGCCTCGCCGAAGGCGGTGAATACCGCCGCGGTGAGGTTCTCTGGCACCGGCTTGCCGGTGGCGGCGATGAAGCAGTCCTGGACCACGGCGGTCCAGAATGCGCGGGCGTCGTCCTCATCGCGTCCATAGGGCACCGGCCAGCCGCTGCGCACGCGGTGGAAGCAGGGTACGAAGTGGGCACGCATGGTCTCGACCGCGACGGTGACGCCGTGCTCGCGGGCCAGCTCGGCATAGATCGCACCAGGGTGCGGATCCGGAGTGACGATGGTGCCGTGGAAGTCGAGGGTGACGGCGCGGATGCCCATGCCTGCCATCAGCCGATGTCGAGGAACCAGGAGGCGAAGCGGATCATCAGGCCGTTGGTCGCCAGCTTGGTTCCCCGAACCATCTTCTTGTGCGCCTTGAGCCGCTCGCGCACCTTCTTGCGGAATTGCTCGCTGAGCCAGACCATGATCAGGGCGAAGATCGGCGCGAGGATCAGGCCGAGTACGGTGGAACCGAGGTGGAAGTGGTCCGAGAGCCACGAGTGGTAGAGCAGGGGGACGTCGGCCGCGGCCCGGGCGAGGCCGTCCAGGCTACGGCCCACTGCGAGCGCGGCTGGGGCGAAGAACAGCGAGAGCACCGCTCCGATGGCCCAGAACATCAGCACCGAACCGAAGTGGCAGTTGATCACGATCGCCACCGTCAGCACCGAGAGTCCGAGCGGGGCGGGCCAGGTGAAGCCTGGCAGCACCGGCATGAAGCCCAGCAACGTGCCGAGCAGCACGCCGAGGAAGACCTGCCACGGTGCGTTCGAGCCGTTGACGATCTTGAAGAAACGACGGATCAGCGAGAGCGGATTCATCTCAGCGCCCCAATCCCCGGATGAAGTCCTTGGCTTTGTCCTCGAGTTCCTTGCCCTGGTCCTTGCCGCTCTCCAGGCGGTCCTTGAGCGCCTCGTCGGGATCGCGTTCGCCCTCGACGATGTCCTTGATCCCCTGTTCGGCCTCGCTGCGGGCGCGCTCGCGCAGCTCTCTGGCCTGCTCCGCGACCTGGCGCTTGCCGGCTTCGGCCGCGCGTTCGGCCATCGTCTTGAGGTGCTGCTGGATCGATCCGAGCAGTCCTTCCAGGCCCAGACCCTTGGCCATCGGCGCCCAGGGCGCGCCGCCGAGTTCGATGGTCCACACCAGTTCCAGTGGGCGCTCGGGATCGATCTGTTGCTGGAGCCGGTGCAACCGCTCCAGCAACCCGGCCACCTTCTGCGCGGTCGACCCGGCGCCTTCCACCGGGCGCATGCGCGGGTCGCGCATGCTCACCACGATGCTTCCGTCGAGTGCGCCATCGGTCCAGGCGGCGTCGACGGCGATGTGGGTCGGCCCCGATAGCTTGTAGGCCGCCACCTGCTCGCCGGCCACGGTGGCGCTGGCGAGGTGGGCGAGGTCGACGCCATCCCAGACGATGGCCAGCTCGCCACGGCCGCTTTCACGCCAGAAGCGCTCCAGGACGATGGCGCCGGCCGCGCGGGTGGTGAAGCGGCCCTGCAGCTCGGTGCGCTCGCCCGGGTCGAGGATCGGGGTGACCATCGAGCCCTGCAGCTGCCAGGCGCCGATGTCCAGCGGGTCGGGCGCGGTCTCGGCCGTCGCCTGCCGTTCGGGCAGTTCGATGCGCTCGCCGTCGAACGCGAGTTCGCGGATCAGCATTCGGGGAACGCGCCGGTTGTAGGGTCCGGCGAAGGGCTCGTAGCGCACCGAGTCGCGCCGCGGGTCGATCTGGATCGGTCGCTCGGCTTCCTCCTCGCCCTTGTCCTCGCCGCGGCTCATGTATCGCCGGGCGCGATCGAGCCACGGCTTCCACCGTTTGTAGATCGCGACCCAGTCGGTCGGCGGTTCCTGATCTTCGATCTCCGCGTCTTCCGGGAGCTCCTCCTCAGGAGGCTGGAGGAAGTCGGGCAGAGTGCCGTCGGGGAAGCGCCGCGCGCTGAAGCTGGCTCTGGTCAGGGCGAGGCGGTCGAAGACCATGTCGCGGTCGGCGAGACTGGCCATCAGGCCGATGTCGACGGTCGCCTCCTCGGCGGCGATGATGGTATGGCTGGCCTGTTCGTTCCACTCCTGCAAGGCGGCTTGCCGCATGGAGGCCCGGGTCGCGAACAGGTCGATGTCGATCGCGGTCTGTTGGCTGAGGGCCATGTTCTCGTGCTGGATGGCGCGGCGCAGGCGTTCGGCGAGCATCGGTTCGAGCAGCAGTTCGAACAGCGCCCAGCCGGCGGCGATGAGCGCCACCAACAGCACCACCCCGCCCCAGCGGATCAGGCCCGGTCGCTTGACCGCGGCCGCTTCCTCGGCCTCTTCCTCGGCCTCATCTTCGGCTTCCTGCGCTGTCTGCACCTCGGCGGCGTCCGGGTCTGGCGATGGCTGGTCCGCAGGCGGTGCCGCCTCGGGGTCGTCCGCGTGCGCGGGGGCGACAGGCCTCGGGTCGGGCGAGGGCTGCTCGCTCGGGGGGGCGGCCCGTTCATCAGGGCGCTGCGGTGCGGTGTCCTCGCTCATGACCTTTCCTCGGGACCGGGGCGGAGGGGAATCAGGCGTCGCCGGCAGCGATGAGTTGCGGCACCACGTTGTGGTGGCCGCAGCGTGGGCAGTCCAGGGTCTCGCCGGACAGGCGATGGGCGACCGAGAGCCAGGCGGTGCACCGGCCGCAGGGCATCGCCTCAGGCGGATCGTCGGCGCCGCGCTCGCGCGTGGGGACGCTGCCTGACGCATCGCCGACGAGGTCGTCGGCCGAGAGCTCGATGCCCTTGTCTGGTCGGCGTTGGCGATAGTGGAAGGTCAGGCGCACGTTGCCGAGCTTGATCCGGTCGCGCTCGCCCAGCTGATGTCGCTGTTCGATCCGTTCGTTGCCGACCCGGGTGCCGTTGGCGCTGCCGAGATCCTCGACATACCAGGTCTCGCCTTCACGGACCAGCGCGCAGTGCTGGCGCGAGATGCGTTCGCTCGCCAGCGAGATATCGCAGTCAGACGACCGGCCGAGGACCACGCGCTCGCCCTTGAGGTCCTTGATCTCGTGTCCGTCCTGGTCCTTGTAGCGGATGGTGATGCTGGCCACGCCTGCTCCTTGTCGTTGCCGGGTGCGACGACCGGATCAGACTAGCTCGGAGGCCGACGCGATCAACGCCGGTCGCCGCCGGCCGGATCCGGGTGCGTCTTCCAATCTATCCGGGCTGCGCCCGACAACGCTGTGGCGATGCTCTACAGCGGTCCGGGCGCGCAGCCGTACGCCGGGCCCGGGCGTGCGCAGATGGGCGTTGATCGCTCGAGGCTCGGCTCGAAGGTGCCGGGCCAGGAGGGCGCCATGCAGACCTGTCAGACCATTGACGCCATGCGCGAATGGGTGCGTGCGGCGAAGGCCGACGACGCGCGGATCGGCTTCGTGCCGACCATGGGCGCGCTGCATGCCGGGCACCGTTCGCTGATCCAGACCGCGCGCGGTGAGGCAGATCGCACGGTGGTCTCGATCTTCGTCAACCCGACCCAGTTCGACGAGAATAGCGACCTCGAGAACTATCCCACCTCGCTGGCGGCCGACCTCGACGCCTGCCGCGAGGAGGGGGTCGACACGGTGTTCACCCCCAGCGCCGCTGAGATGTACCCCGACGGGTTCGCGACCTTCATCGACGTGGTCGGGCCCTTGAGCGACAAGCTCTGCGCGGCGGTGCGCCCGGGGCATTTCCGCGGAGTGTGCACCGTGGTGGCCAAGTTGTTCAACATCGTCCAGCCCGACCTGGCGGTGTTCGGCCAGAAGGACCTGCAGCAGGCGCTGATCATCCAGCGGATGGTCAACGACCTGGCCATGCCGGTGGAGATGCGGCTGTGCCCGACCGTGCGCGAACCCGATGGTCTGGCGATGAGCAGCCGCAACCGCCGTCTGGGCGAGGACGCCCGGCGCAAGGCGCGTTCGTTGATCGTCGGCCTGGACGAAGCCAATCGGGCCTTCCGCGATGGCGAGCGCTCCAGCGTCAGGTTGATCGAGATCTGCGCCCAGGAACTGCTGCAGTATCCGGATGTCGACCTCGATTACGCCGACGTGATCGACGTCGCCGGCTTCCGCGAGACCGACCAGGCCACCGCCAACTGCGTGCTCGCCGTGGCCGCGTTCATCGAAGGCGTGCGTCTGATCGATCACATCCATCTCGGTTCGCCGCCCTTGGAGGTGGCCAGGTGATCATGGCTGGCGGTGGAGCGGGCGATCGCAGGAGCGGCCGATGGCGGTAGACGTGTTTTATGGCATGAACGATCGCCAGCGCGAGGCCATCGCCCACGGCGACGGGCCGTTGCTGGTGGTCGCCGGTGCGGGCTCGGGCAAGACTCGCGTCATCACCCATCGCATCGCCCACCTGATCCAGGGCGGCGTGCGCCCCGACC
>CAZTGE010000206.1:0-5646 GCA_964612995.1 uncultured candidatus Brocadiaceae bacterium
TGGGGGTACGCGGCGAAGCCGCGAGGGGGCAGCGCCCCCTCTGCAAAAAGCGCCCCCGCTGCAAACCGGAGCCCAGCCATGCCTGGCTGGGCGACCGGCCGACAGAGGAGCGGTTCTCGGCAAAAATGGGCCGCAGGCCCGCCGAGAACGCCAGCGAAGCTGGCGAGCGACGACAGAGGCGCGGGGGGGGCGGAGCCGGTATCGCGCAGCGATAGCAGGCCCCGGTGGGGCCTGCGGCCGGTGGAGCGCGACGAGCGACAGCGAGGAAGCCGGGGTGCGGCGAAGCCGCGAGGGGGCAGCGCCCCCTCTGCGAAAGCCGTACACCCCTGCGCGACCGGGAGCGAACGAGAGCGGCTGTGACTGACCGACGTCCCTTCCCTCGGGTCCGCTCGCGAGCGCTCCGACTGGTGCCGTCGCTGGTCCTCGCACTGGGGCTCGGCTGCGCGGATGGCGCCGCGGCCGAAGACGACGACTCCCTGCACCGGCTCGATCCCACGCGCGATCTCGGCATCAGCGCGCCAGCGGGACACACGCGCATCCCCTTCCCACCCGAGACCGCCGGATTCATCGACGGCGGTGAGGGGTCGGTGCGCATCGAGCTCGCCGGCATGAAGGTGATCGGCGGCCGGCTCGACTTCCGGCTGCGACGTGGCGAAACCACCACCCTGCTCGAACGCGCGACCATCGCGCCCCACCCCGACCAACGCCTGCAGGTCGACACCCGCGACCCAGCGCTCGCCACGGTCAACCTGCGTGCGCTGCTACGCCCACGCCTGCTGCGCTGCACCCTCGACGCCGGCGCGTCCCCGGATCGCATCGCCTATACCATGGTGATGGAGGACCTCGGCGACTTCACCGGCCGGATCCGCGGCCGTCACGGCGAGTGGACGCCGATGCGCGGGACCGGCAGCCGGCTGGTGGCGCACATCGTCGGCACACGCCGCGGCGGCGCGCTCGCGGGGCTGCATATCGAGCGCCTGAGCATCCACGGCGGCGCGACGCCCGCCAGGGTGTTGCTGCAGGATGCCGAGTTCCCGGTGGGCCTGGAGAGCGCGATCGTCCACCTCGATTTCGATGCCCAAGGCCGGCTCGCCACCGTCGCCGGGGCGATGGACGGCACCCTGTACGGCCCACCGGACGCCGACGCGGTGCCGCCCTGGACGCTCCACGCGCCGGCGCCGGAGTGGCGCGGCGGCGTGATCAGCGCCACACGCGGCTTCGTGCTCGTATCCGGCGATCAGCGCCTGCTCGGCGACGCCCTGCGGTGGGATCGCCGCACCGCCGAGCTCTTCGCCACCGGCCGGATCCTGCTCACCCGCCCCGGTCTGCGACTGCACGCAGAGCACCTCGGCGGGCGCGGCACCCCAGAAGATGCAGCGCGCCAGGGCCCGCCGCTGGAGACCGGCGAGGCCTGGCAGGTCCACGCCTGGCTGGTCGGCGCCGGTCGCGATCTGCGGCTGCGCGCGCGCCACTGCCGCTACGATCCCGAACAGGCGGTGTTCGAACAGGTCCAGGGCGACGGCGGCCACGGCGCTCTGCTCACCCTCGACGCCACGCGCGTCACCGCCTACCTGCGCGAGCAGCCGGCAGATGATCGCAAGGGGATCGAAGGCAACGTCGCCGGCATCCTGGCGACCAACCCGCGCCTCTCGGTCGGCGGCATTCCCGTGTTCTGGGCGCCGTTGCTGTACCGCGACTTCATCCTCGATTACCCCTGGTCACACTACCGCTACCGCCATTCCAGCCGCCTGGGCAACAGCGTCATTGCGCGGCTGCGCCATCCCCTACCACCGCTGCTGGGTTGGCAGGCCGACCTGACCGGCATCGCCCACTTCCACGAGCGCAACGACCACGGGTTCGGTGGCCGCGCGCGCTGGCGCAAGCCTGGTCGCGGCGCCGGCGAGGCGCTGTGGTTCGGGCTCGACGAGGAGGCGGTGCGCCGGTCCAAGCACGAGGTGCTTGAACACCGCGAGGCCCACGTGGCCGACTTCGCCCAGCGCCTCGCCTTCCCCGGCGGTGGCCTCTACGCACGGTGGACCCGCCTGCCCGACGCCGACGCCGGCGCGCCCTGGGGCGAACGGTTCCGCGCCGACTACCTCGAAGAGGACATCGAGCACCGCCCCTTCGCGCGCCGCGGCATCGCCGCCGCCTGGTCGCTCTCACTCGGCACCCTGACCGCCGACATCGACACCCGACCCCATCCGCAGGCCCCGGGCAGCGAACGCAACGGCGCGATCGGCCTGACCATCCCCGGCATCCACCTGCTCGGCCCGCTGCATGTCGAGGCCGCCGGCGAACACGCCTGGTTGCACGCGCCCGACGAGAACGATCGCGCCCTGCGCCAGCACTACCGCGCCGGTCTCAGCGCCAGCCACTGGTTCGGCTGCGGCATCGGCTTCGAGAGCGCTCTGGGCCTGCGCGGCAACAACTACGAAGACCTTCGGCTCGCCGGCGACGCCGTGGACGATGCCCATTACCTGGTTCCCTACGCCGACGCCGCGGCCAAACTCCGCCTCCAGGCCCACTTCGCGGAGGACTGGACCCACGTGATCATCCCCGCCCTCGGACTTGAGTGGTTCGGCAAACGCAGCGGCGAGACGCCGCCGCCGGTCGACTTCGACGACGCGGACGATCTCGATACCGATCTGCGGTTGCTCACCGCGAGCCTGGAGAGTTCGCTCGCGCGCAAGCGGGTGCTGCTGCAGCTGGATCTCGAGACCCGCTGGCTGCTACGCGACGAGGTCCGCCGCGGCGAGCAGCTGGTACGCGGCGAACTGCTCGACGCCAAGCTCCAGGCGACCGGCCACCCCGCCAGCGCGCTGAGCATCGACGCGAACGCGACCTGGGACGGTGTCGCCGATCAGTGGCGCGCGTTCGACGCCACCATCGCCGCGACCATCGCCAGGCGGGTGACCCTGCGCGAGAAGGCGGTCTGGCGCTCGCGCACGGAACGCTGGGAGCACGAGCCCGAACTGCTGCTGCGCGGCAATCGCTACTCCCTGGGCGCCGGCGTACAGATCAACGACACCACCACGCGCGAGATCGACCGCCTCGAGATCGAGGTGCTGCGACGGATGGTCGACGGCGAGATCGGCCTCGGCTACGAACTCGGCTACGACGTCGAAGACGAGCGCACCCACAGCTTCAGCTTCACCTTCTCCTTCAAGCCGCTCGCGCCGCGATGACCTGGACCGAAGAGAACTACTGTCGTGGCATGCTGCCGAAGGTCTCGCGGACCTTCGCCGCCTGCATCGGGCTACTGCCGGACCGGATCGAGTTCCCGGTGCTGGTGGCCTATCTGCTCTGTCGTATCGCCGACACCATCGAGGACAGCCCGACGATGGAACCGGCGCGCAAGCAGGCCCTGTTGCAGCGTTGGCACGATTGCCTCGGCGAAGACGGTCCCGACGCGGCGCCCATCGCCGTGGCCTTCGCCGATCCGGCAGACGACGAGCAGCGACTGGCGGCCGAAGCCGACCGCACCCTCGCCGCCTACCGCTCGCTGAGCGCGCGCGAGCGCGCCGCGATCAGACCGCGCGTGGCGGAGATGTGCTCCGGCATGGCCTGGTTCGCACGCGCCTATCCCCAGGCGCGCCCCGGCGGGCTCCAGGCGCTGGCCACGCTGGGCGATCTCGATCGCTACTGCTACTACGTCGCCGGCACCGTCGGGCACCTGCTCACCGCGCTGTTCGACCTCCACTCGCATCGCATCACCCGGCGGCGTCGGCGGCAGCTCACGGATCTGGCCACCAGTTTCGGGCTGGGCCTGCAGCTGACCAACATCATCAAGGACGTGGCCGATGACCGCCGGCGCGGCTGGTGCTTCGTACCGGCCGACGTCTGCCGCAGCATGGGGCTCGAGCCGACGCACCTGCTCCATCCGCACAGCGCACCGGCCGCCCGACGGGTGCTCGCGGCGCTGATCGCCAAGGCCGAGCGGCACCTGCGCGACGCGCTCGCCTTCTGCCGCCACCTGCCGCATACCCAGCTGCGCATCCGCATGTTCTGTCTCACCCCCCTCTACTTCGCGATCCGCACCCTGCGCCGGGCCGAACGCGACCCGCGCCTGCTCGATCCGGATCACAAGGTCAAGATCACCCGCCGCGAGGTCTACCGCACCATCGCCTGCGCCTGGATCGCGGCCCCGTCCAACCGCCTGATCACCATCTACTTCCGCCACCTCGCCCGCCGCAGCGCCGGCATGCACGTCACCGATGCCGCCGTCAGTGGTTGAATGATCAGGCCCACCCGGGTCCTCAACGGCCCAGGCGGGGCGAGGGTACCAGGAGTGGAAACGGAGCATCCGCGATGAGCGTCCAGACCAGTCGACCGGCCTTCACCCATCCGCTCTACAGCGAGGATCCGCGCAACCATCGCCGTGATCGCTTCTATCTCGTGCGCAACGTCTGGGCGGTGATCGGCATCGGCTGCATCGCCTTCTACCTCAGCACCACCTATTCCACGGATCTGCGCCCCCGCAACTACTGGCAGTTCTTCGACCAGACGGAGACCCTGCTGCTCGGCCTCACCGCCACCCTCAGCGCCCTGGCCGGCGTGACCTTCCCCCTGGTGGGGCGTTTCGTCGGCGGCACGCGTCGCGGAGCGATCCTGCTCGGCGCCGCCGTGGTCGCGCTGATCCCATCGTTGTGGTTCCAGCTCGACGCCATCCTCTCCCCCAGTCAGGATCTGGCCATGTTCGCGACCACCCGGTCGCCATCCGACAGCCTGCAGGTCGTGGCGGTGCTCGTGGTCTGCGCGCTGATGCTGGCCCTGCCGCTGAGCCTGGGGCTGAACAACGTCGTCGCCTCCTACCCCGGAGCCGCACGCACCCGCTTCGCCGCAGCCGGCTCCGCCGTGCTGTCCATCGCCGGGATCGGCGGCGCCGTATACCTGGCCTGTCGCTTCATCCCGGCCGGCGAGCTACCGGCCTGGCGCCGCCTGCTCTGGCCCTACCCCGGCGAACACATGGAACTCAATCTGGCCCACGACGCGGGCCTGTTGGGCTATCTGCTCCTGGCGATCGCCATGCTGGTCGTCGTCATCAACACCATGCCGGGCCGCGGCAACGCCCACCGTGCCCGGCTGGCCCAGGGCCTGTGCGTGGCCGGGGGCCCGATCCTGATCGTCGCCATGGCCCTGCTGGCCCATCTCGCCATCGGCATGATGTGGGCCGAGCGCGAGACCGGCATGGCGTTCTACTGGCAGCTGCGCCATCTCGTCTGGATCCATCTGCCCATCGCCCTGCTCGCGATGGCCCTGAGCGACCTGCTCAAGAATCGCCTGTTCGACGACGAACGCGTCCTCTACCACCTGGCCGAGGAGCCCCATGCCGCCGATCCGGGCCACGACCTGGATGTCGAAGACGAGCGTTCGTTCGACGAGGCGGAACACCAGCACGCAGACGCCGGAGGCTGACCTGCCATCGGCGGGCCGCCGCCTCACGCCTGACGAGGCCCTCAGAGCTCGCAGTGAAGCGCTCGCACGGCGCAAATCGCGAGTAGCGGGTCGGCCGACAGAGGAACGGTTTTCGGCGAAAATGGCCCGCAGGGCCGCCGAAAACGCCAGCGCAGCTGGCGAGTGACGACAGAGGCCGTGGGGGGCGGAGCCGGCATCGCGAAGCGATAGCAGGCCCCGGTGGGGCCTGCG
>CAZTGE010000207.1:0-5641 GCA_964612995.1 uncultured candidatus Brocadiaceae bacterium
AGGAGAGAATTCCAATCCGGCCTCTGTGCTCTCTGTGTTCTCTGTGGTTTATGACAGCACAGGAATAGGCCTGAGTAGTTACAGGGTGGAAAGGGACACAGACATCGTTCTCGCCATTCTTGCGGCCGCCCCACATTCAATGAGTAAGTGCACAACACAACGATCCCAGGAGTCTGCAACGCCTGCGCGCCCGCCGTCGTGCACGCGGGCGCGCACTCACCCCGCGAACCATGCGTTCAGACGGTCTGGTAGATCCCGCCACCCAACCATCGCGGTCTCGCGCTCCTGGGTCTGGTCGCCTCCGTGGGCAACCCACGGGCGATCGGTCTCCAATCTGCTGCACCATTTGCGAAGAACCTTGTCCCAATCGGCTGCAATCGTAGCCCCCGACTTGCACTCGATGGGGAGCACCCGTTCACCGCGCTCCAGGACGAGGTCCACCTCTTCGCCATGGTGGTCGCGCCAGTAGAAGCCGCAGGTCTCTTCGCCACGGTTCCAAGCAGCCTTCAGCGACTCAAGTACAACAAGGTTCTCGAACAATTGCCCACGGGCGGGGTGCATGGCTAGCTGATCTTCGCTGCGAATACCCATGAGCCGTGCCGACAGCCCGACGTCGGTGAAGTAGAGCTTCGGCGCCTTGGTGATGCGCTTGCCGAGATTGCGGTGCCACGGCTGCAGCCGAAAGGTGATGAAAGACGTCTCGAGAAGGTCGAACCAACTGCGCGCGGTCGGCTGCGTGATCCCGCATGCGTCGCCGAGATCGCTCTGGTTGAACTGGCACCCGACACGGGCAGCGCACAGCCGCACGAAGCGACGGAACGCCTGCACATCTCTGACCTGCACCAACTCGCGCACGTCGCGATCGACGTAGGTCTGCGCATACGCATCGAGCCAACGCCCGGGGCTGATGTCCTGATCGTAGATGGGGGGGAACCCGCCCCCAAGGAGAGTCGCATCCAGGTCGTCTGGCAGAACCCCTCCCTCGGCCAACTCACCCATGGAGAAGGGCAACAGCCGAATGAGACCGATCCGACCGGCCAAACTCTGGCGGATGCCCGGAGCCAGCGCGAAGCTCTGCGAACCCGTCAGGATCCAGCGACCGGGCCGCTGCTCGCGGTCCAGAATGCCTTGGAGGTATGAGAACAGGTCCGGCGCTCGCTGCACTTCATCAAGAACCGCGCCGTCTGGATACTGCCCCAGGAAGCGTCGCGGATCGTCGAGGGCGAACTGCCGTAAGTCAGGCTCTTCCAAGTTCACGTAGGGGTGATCGGGGAAGACATTCTGAACGAGTGTGGTCTTGCCGCTTTGCCGGGGACCAACGATGCCCACTCCCTTGAAAGAGTCGGCGAGGTCGCGAAGGGTCGGCTCTGCATGGCGCTTCATGGTCACATTATAAATTCGACTTTTGATTTGTCCAATCCGGGTTGGGCAAGAGAGCGATCATTCGGCCGGTCGCTCGCTGGACAACGCCCAGGCGTCTTGGGACACACAACTCCAAGTCACGGCGCATCCAGACTTTACGGTCGTGGCCCTGGCGAGCAGAAGTGGCCATGCGCAGCACGGCGATCCCAGGGGGCGTTGACGCCTGACCGGGCGGGGTGATCCAACCACAAGTGAGCCAACTCAGGACGCACAACCATTACCCACCGTGGCAAAGCGCCTTAGCGATAACCGTTGAGGAACCAGAACACGCAACCGCAAGAGCCAGATGGCCGGAAAACCCATGGGCACCTCGGAAGCCAAGAGCCTTCTCCACCGCCAAGACGATCTGAGCCGCATCGCGGCAGGCTGCATCGCCAAGGATCGCACCAAGACCCGTGGGACCGGAAAGCCACATTGCCTGGGGACCTACTCCAGCCCATCGAGGTCGTCTGCGCACTGCAGAAGAGCACAGCGGATGGCGGGCCAAGCCGAGTTGATCCGCCGATGAACCCCAGCAAGAAGCACTGGGTCGAAATCAACCCCATAGGCATTGCGGACCCGGTGGCGGAATGATCTGGCGTCATCGAGCGCCGGGCTCACCTCGGCCGGCAGCAGAGGCCCGCGCATGCCCGTGCCCCGCCGCGCCTGCTCGCAGAGCTCCCGATGCCAGGCACTCCCCATCGGGATATCGCCATCGACCTGCTGGAGAATGGCCGCCAGCAAGGTCTCCAGGCCGGTGTACCAGAGTTGCAGGCGCAAGGCAGCGACATCCAACTCCGGCATCGCGCCCGCAACTGCGAACCTTTCCATGGCCGAGTCTGCACGCTTGAGCTCGGACTCGAGTATGCCCAGTTCGGCGCGAATACGCGCCGCGAGACCATGTGCGCTCACATCGGCACCGATTCTTCGTCGATGGCTTCGCGAAGCGCCGGAGGGCACTCCTCATAACGAAGCACATCGATCGATTCGGTCCCGGCGGCCGATTCGGCCGTCTGCCATGCCGCGAGGACTTCGGCCGCCGGCAGACCGTACACCACGAGATCAATATCGCTATGGGCGTGGCACGCGCCTCTGGCCACGGATCCGAAGAGGCGCACATGGGCACTGGGCCACCGCGCGGTGAGAGCCCTTGCCGCACGACGTGCGCGATCGGACAACGATGCAGCAATCGCCTGCGAGCGGGGCGTTGGCGATGCGAGTTGCCGGATCATGGAATCAGTATCGCGGTGCCAGATGGATGGACAAGGGACATTGGCATCGGAGCCCAAGAATCTACCCGGGAAGTAACTAGAGCTTGGGACACACAACCCCAAGCCTCTGCGCAGTCATATCTTACAGACGCAGCTCTGGCGAGCAGAAGAGGCCGTGCGCAGCACGGCGATCCCAGGGCGGCGGCCAGAGCGGCAGCCCTGTGCGCTGACAGGCGTGCAGATCCGGGGGCCAGAGATGCCGCGGCAGGGGCACTGGCACGGATAGCTGCTTGCTCAAGTGGTTGCCGGCAAGCTACTTAGAACGCGTGAGCCACTCGGCTTGCAAATTTGACGATTGCGCCGTACGATTTTCACTATGTGGATATCAAGATCGGCGGAGGCTTGCATCCGCGACAGACTCCAGCACCACCCCGCGGTGGCCCTGACCGGCGCGCGCCAGACGGGGAAGACGTCCCTGGCGCGGCGTGTGGCGCCCGATTTCAGCTATGTCAGCCTGGATCTTCCCAGCGAAGCGGAACAGGCCGAAAGTGCCCCCGAGGACTTCATCGCACGGCACCCGGAGCCCCTGATCATCGATGAGGTCCAATACGCCCCCGCGCTCTTCCGGCATCTGAAAGTCGTCATCGACGAAGACCGCAACCGGCCGGGCCGCTTCCTGTTGACGGGGTCGCAGCCGTTCGCCCTGATGCAGTCGCTGGCCGAATCCCTTGCCGGACGGGTTTCCATCCTGCAGATCGAGGGCCTGAGTTGGGCGGAGATCCATGCCGCCTACCCGGATCTGCCCATCGAAGAGGCCGTGGTGCGCGGAGGGTTCCCCGAGCTCTACCGCGACCTCGACATGCACGTGGCCGGCTATCACCAGAGCTACCTCGCGACGTACCTCGAACGTGACCTGCGCAGCCTGCTTGCGGTGGGCAGCCTCCGCGACTTCGAACGCTTCCTCCACGCAGCGGCGCTCCGCACGGCCACTGTGCTCAACCGCTCCGACCTGGCCCGAGACGTCGGCATCAGCCATTCGACCGCCAGGGCCTGGCTCTCGGCCCTGGAGGCCAGCGGTCAGGTGACCCATCTCGAGCCCTGGTTCGGCAACGCCACCAAGCGCCTCGTGAAGTCTCCCAAGCTCCACCTCACCGACAGCGGCACGGCGTGCTTCCTCGCGGGCATCCGGCATGCGGACGAGCTCTGCAGCGCTCCCCTGGCCGGCGCCATCTGGGAGAGCGCCACGATCGCCGAAGCCAGGCGCGCCCTCGAGGCCGCCGGCGGGGCCATCGACCTCCACTACTGGCGCGATCGCACCAAGGAGGCGGACCTCCTGCTGCACCGCGGCGGTGCGTTTCGCCTTGCCGACGCCAATTGGACGCAGCGCCCCAAACCGGAGCACGCCGCCGTTCTCAAGCGCATCGCGACCGAGTTCCCCGCTGGCTCCGTACACGACATGGCTCTGTTCACGCGAGCCGGCAACCGGCATACGCTCGCCGATGGAACTGAGGCGCTCGACCCGTGGTCGATCTGGGAGTGGATTGTTCGTTAGCCAACGGCGGCACGCAGACAGCGATCCGATCACAGCGTGCCCGACCGGATGGCGGGAAGCAGGTGCTCGTAGCCGGGCTCGACGACCAGGCAGCCATGACGGTAGATGTGCTCATCCTGATCGTTGGTGGCCTGGGCGGCACGGAAGGCCTGGGCGGAGAGCTTGTAGAACTCATCGTCGTCGAGGTTCTGGAGGTCGAGATCCTCTTCGGACAAGAAGCGACGCGCCGGGTCGATGGTCACGACAGGTCCACCTCTTGCGGCAAGACGCCATCGGCGGCCTCGCAGCAGCGCCGGTGGGCTTCGACCAACGGCAGGCTCGCCAGCTCGAGTTGACGGAAACGTTGCGCCCACGGCTCCATCAGCCCCGTGTACATCGCAACGCGGTGCTCGTCCGCGCGCCGGGCCAGACGCGTCTCGCGATCGAGACATTCGTCCAGCGCATCGATCTCGATGGGAGCGTCCGCGCAACTCGGGCGCAGCTCGGCAAGGCGATCGGCCAAGGCCGGATGCTGCTGCAAGAGATCGAGCAGATGGTTCGCATCGAGGGTCCACCGAATCTGGTCCTCGAGCGAATCCAACTGCAGGGCCAGACTGCCGATGAACGCGTAGTCCTTGAGGCGCATGGTTTGTTTGAGTCGGATGAGATCGACTCGAGGGATCACCGGCTCGGCGCCGGCATCGACGGCACTCCACAACGCCTCCAGGCGCAGCCGGTCGAGTCGCGGCGGTCGCGTCACGAAGTCGAAGCGGAGGCGCGTGCCATCGTCGGCACGAGCTTCGAAGTGGGACGACCAACCGGCAGAGAGCCAGCGAACATCCAAGGGGGCACCCAGCCGATAGCGTGCACCCAGACCGTCCAACACGCCCAGGACGACCTTAAGACTGACCGTGTCTTCCCGCGCGATCCAATCGCCATCCTTCGAGGCGAGAGCGAGATGGTACCACACACATGCTTGACCGCTCGCCAGGATGACCACGGGGCGGTCCGCGTTGCAGAGGTCGGTGAAGCGGAAGTACGGGTTGCGATCGTGATGACCGAGCATGGGGAGAGGCTGGTGGTTGGGTGGTTGGGTGGTTGATGGCTCGGGAGGTGTTGTTTCGACTCAAGCACCATCGGACTGGGGTTGCGAGTCTGTGCCTGGCGCCGGTGCACCGCACATCGGGCAGAACAGGACCTGGCTGGCGTACTCGCCGTTGGTGACCCACAGACGCCCATCCCCGTCTTCGAAGACTTCCGTGAACGCGGCACCAAACCGTCCTGCTGCCATCCCGTGGCCAGGGCAGTAATGTCCCCCCTCGTTCCTGGACGGCATGATGGGGGCCACAGCAGAGATCAACTCATCGATGTGGACCACGTTCGCCCTCCTGCGAGTTGCCTTGCCGCGCGCAGCACGGCGATCCCAGCGGCAAACAAAAAACGAGGGTAACTGCTCAGACCTTCCTGAAGTTCTTTCTACAATTACCACAGAGGACAC
>CAZTGE010000208.1:0-5557 GCA_964612995.1 uncultured candidatus Brocadiaceae bacterium
GATTCGCGACTGCAGCCTCCCGTAGGAGTCTGGGCAGTGTCTCAGTCCCAGTGTGGCCGGACACCCTCTCAGGCCGGCTACCGATCATCGCCTTGGTGGGCCGTGACCCCACCAACAAGCTAATCGGAGCTAGTCCGCTCCACAGGCGGGCGGTCCCGAAGGATCCCGCCCCTTTGCCCACCAGCTCCGTGGAGCCAGGGGGATCATCCCGTATTACAAGGCCTTTCGGCCGATTATCCGGGTCCTGAGGGTACATTAACTAGCCGTTACTCACCCTTGCGCCGGTGTACTCGCCGCCGAAGCGACTTTCTCCCTCGACTTGCATGCCTAAACCCCGCCGTCAGCGTTCGTTCTGAGCCAGGATCAAACTCTTCGCAGATGTTCGTTTCCTGTTTGTTCATGGTCGGACCTTACGGCCCTCCGAAACCCAATACACCTGACGTGGCATATTGCTTCTCTCGTTCGACCACATCTATCTGCTTGTCGAAGAAACGAGGCAGGGCCTCGGCCCCGGGGCGTCGGCCACTGGCCTCGTGTCCCGTGAGGGCGCGGAGTCTGTCGGGGTCGGGCCCCCTGTCAATCACCTTTATCGGCGCCTGCCTCAGACCCGCGCAAATGCATGTCTCAAGCGCCGTTGAAACGCTTGAGATCGGCCTTGAGCGATTCGAGGAAGGCCCCGAATTTGGCCCGATTGGCCTCGCTGAGCGCGACCAGATGCTCGTGGGCGCTGCGGATGAGCTCGGCGCGCGCCATCGGCGACATCGTCTCGCCGGCGACCAGGTCGACCAGCGCCATCTCCGGCTGGACCTGACTGGCGATGACCGGCAGCACCGAGCTTAAGCCGAGCATGTCCAGCAACTTGCGATTCGACGGGCCCGGATTGACGATGACCAGGCTGCCCGCGCCATCGCCGGTGGCCTCCATCAAGCGCTTGTGGCATCCGACCATCGTCCCCATGAACGTGCTGTCCATGCCGCCACAGGCCTTGAGATCGATGCAGACCCGACGGGCACCTGCTTCGACCTCGGCTCGCAGGAAGGCATCGAGCACGGGCACGTTCTTCATGCTGGCCGGTCCGACCACCCGCACGTAGACATCGCTACCGCTGCGCGCGACCCGATAGGAGGCTGCCATGCTCACCCGGCCCTTTCGCGCAGCAGCTCCCGTGCCTGTGCGGCCGCAGCGGAGCCTCCGCCGAGCATGTCGGCGATCTCGGCCTGCCGATCGGCATCCTCGACCAGAGCGACCGCAACCACGGTCGCCTGACCACGGTGCTGCTTGCGCACCACATACTGACGATCGGCCCGTGCGGCCACCTGCGGGGTATGCGTCACCGCCATCACTGTGCGACCTCGGCCCAAGCGAGCAAGCTTGTTGCCGATGACCGCACCCAGCCGCCCTCCGACCCCGCTGTCGACCTCGTCGAACACCAGAACCGGCGTATCGTCCTTGTCTGCCAGGGCAACCGCCAAGGCGAGGGTCAGCCGCGAGGATTCGCCGCCAGAAGGCACCCCGCCCAGCGGCCCGGGCGGGATGCCCGGATTGGTACACACCAGGAGCTCCTGATGCACGGTCCCCAAGGGCCCGGGACGCTCCGTCGGCCGCGTGTCGAGCTCGAGACGCGCCTGCGGCATACCCAGCTCGGCGAGCTCGGCATGAGCGCGCTGCGCGAGATCGCCGAAGGCCGCCGTGCGTGCCTGCGCCAGTCGCTCACCCAACCGGGACCGTTGTTTGCGCGCCCGGGCCAACTCGGTCCGGGCGGACTCCAGACGACCGTCGACGTCGCGCAGCTCGGCGACCTTCGCCGCGATCGCCTGCCACGCGTCGAGCAAGGCCGCCTCGGTGCCACCGTGCTTGCGGATCAGAGCGGTGCAGGTCGTCAATCGCTCCTCGACCGCGGCCAGGGCCTGCTCGTCGACCTCGATGACGTCGCCCGCTCGGGCACAGGCCATACCCGCCTCCTGGACGAGCTCGGCCGCTGCGCTCAGGTTCGTCGCCGCCTCCTGCAGGTCGCCCTGGGGCGCTTCGGCGAGGCGGTCGGCGAGCGCACCGAGGCGCTGGACGATCGGCGCATCGCCTTCGACCAGGCTCGCAAAGGCTTCGGCGCTGAGACAGCGCCACTCCTGCGCTCGCGCGAGGAGCTCCTGTCGCGAGCAGAGCTCCTCGTACTCGCCGTGGACGGGCTGGACCGTCTCGATCTCCTCGAGCAGGAAACGGTGGTAATCGAGTGCCTTGAGCGAATCGCTCTCGCCGGCCTCGAGCCCGGCGACCTCCTCTTCGAGCTCCACGCAGGCACGATGCGCCGTGGCATAGGACTGCGCGAGCTCCGCGCAGCCGCCGTAGGCATCGAGCAGCTCCATCTGGCGCTCGCGGCGGCCCAGCCGCAGGTGCTCATGCTGGACCCGGATTTCAACCAGCTCACCGCCGACGGCACGTAATACTCCGACCCCCACCGGCACGTCGTTGATCCAGGCCTGCGAACGCCCCGCGGTCAACCGCCGCCGGACGATCACCTCGCCTGCCTCGGCGTCGATGCCGTGCGGCTCGAGAATCCGCCGGGCCACCGCGTCTGCGACGCGGAAGACCCCGGAAACCGTGCATACCTGGCCATGGGGGCCGATCAGCCGGCTTCCGCCGCGCCCGCCCAGGAGCAGATCGAGTGCGTCGAGCAAGAGGCTCTTGCCGGCGCCGGTCTCGCCGGTGATTACGGTCAGGCCCCTGGCCGGCCGCAACACCGCGCGCTCGACAATGAGAAGATTTCGCACGGCGATCTCGTACAACATCGTCGTTGCCGTCTCCTGCTCCGCCTGAGCGTAGGGATCGACCACAGGGCCGTGGGCCTTTCGCCGCCCAAGGGTTTTTCAGCTCACCATCGGGCAAGTCAAGCCCAACGAGTCGATCAGGGCGACGCAAAGCTCGCACATGAGGGCCATGCCTCGCCTCCCCCGGCATCACTATGGCCCAAGCACCGAAGAGAGCCGGGCGGTTGGAGGCAGGTGGAGGCGACGCAGGGCATGCCGACCTGGTGATCGGCGCTCCCGGGGCGAGCTTTGAGCCGCCCAACGAGTCGGTCGACACACCCGGGGCTGGACACGAACAGAGGGCCCGTTAGGCCCTCTGTTCACACCGCTGCCTGCGACATCGCTGTCGATCACCCCCCCTGGCTGCGGGCTTCGCGCTCGCGGCGACGCCGCTCTTCGCGCTGGAGCCGCTTCACCTTGCGCTCGTAGTCGCGGATCGAGCGCTGGGCCGCGCGCACCTGCCTGCGAGCATCGTCGAGATAATCGCGCCGCCCCCGGAAGTCCTCGCCGACCTCCAAGAGCGACTTGGCCTCTTCATAGCGCTGCGGTCCCTGCTTGAACACCGCCAGTCCGAGGCGGTAGGCAAGCCGCTCCTCGTCCTTGATACCGGCCGCCTTGAGCGTGGCCTCGGCCTTGAAGTAGTCGCCGACCATCACCTGACCCCAACCGAGCATCTCCTGGGCGCGGCTGTTGTCCGGCTCGATGGCCAGCGCCTGCCGGGCCAGCTCCACCACCCGCGGACCCAGTTCGATATCAGCACTGAGGCACCAGCCGAGGGCCAGGGGCACGCGGATGTCCTGGGTCCCGACAACCACCTGATCCAGATGCTCGATCACCTCGGGCTCCTGATCGAGCTCCCAGTGGGCGAGCCCCTTGTAGTGGTGCACCCGCTTGACCAGCTCCGGATCCTCCGCCAGCTCGAGCGCGTCCTCGCCGTAGCTGATGGCATCACGCGAGTCGTCGTTTTCGTAGCTGGCCTGGGTCAGGTCGACGTGGGCGCGGGTGTGCTGTCGCGAGACGTATAGCAGCCGCTCGTGCCACTCGATCGACCGGGCCCATTGCTCGAGTTCCAGGCTCAGCCGGCCCAGCGCATACAGGGTGTCGATATGCTCGGACTGCCGCTCGTGGAAGGCGAGATAGATATCGTAGGCCTGCTCGCGCTTACCCAGATCCCACAGATAGCGCCCGACCTCGGCGTAGAGCTCTTCGCGATCCGGCTCGAGCTCGAGCGTACGCATGTAATGCGCTGCCGCCTTGTCATGATCCTCGACAGCGCGATAGCGCCGCCCGAGCCGGAGATGCGCCTCGGTGTAGGTCTCCTCGACCGCCAGACACTGCTCGAAACGCTCCACCGCCATCGGATAGGTCGCCGGAACCATCTCGTCGGAGGTCCCCAGACGGACCTTCGCATCGAAGTCCGCAGCGCGCTCGATCACCACGCCACTGTAGTAGTAGAGATCCGGGTCCTCGGGGTAGAGTCGGATGGCGATGTCGTACTCACGCAGCGCGGTGACCAGATCCCCGCTGGCGTCACCGCCGCCGGCCAGATGACGCTTGAAATACGCCCGAGCGATCGCCTTGTGGAGGCGGTAGTCCTTGGGCGCGAGATCGATGCCCTTCTTGAGCGTTGCGATCGACTGGTCGTGGGCCCCCTGCCGGTTCTGGATCCGGCCGAGATACCAACGGATCTCGGCATTGCCCGGCAGCATACGGATGGCGCGGGCGCACTGCCGCTTCGCCTCCTCCCACTGCTCGAGCCCGGCCAGTCCGATACCCAGCACAGCGTAGGCATCACCGACCGAGGGATCGAGCCTGACCGCAGCGCGCGCGTGCTCGACGGCCTCGGCGAAGCGCTGCTGCGCCGTCGCGCTGTCGCCGTGGGCCACGGCCTGCTCGGCCAGCTCGTTGACGGCCTTGGCACGCAGGTAGTGGAGCACCGGCAGGCGATCGCGATCGATCTCCGGATTGGCTGCGAGCAGCTCGAGCGCGGTGGCGAGCACGTCGGCGGCGTCAGCGCAGCGCTCTGCCGCCAGCAGATTGCGCCCGCGCATGCGATGAACCGCGGCCTGCGCGTAGAGCGGCAGATCCTCCGACAAGGCCCGGCGGAGATTCTCATCGGCCAGTTCATGCTCGCCCGCTTCGGCGAGCGCCAGCCCCTGCTCGAGGTGATAGACCGCGTTGTCGGTGAAGGTACCGACGACCTTGGCCCGTTCGAGGCTGTGGCAATCGATCCACGGCTGCCCACGGAACGAGCTCTGCACCTGACCGATCACCGTGATCACCGTGTACTTGTCCAGCGAGCTGACCGCCTTGGCACCCTTGCGGTTCTTGTCGTAATAGAGCGTGACCACCGGCTTGGAACGGACGGTCGGCTTCCAGATCGCCGCCTGGTCGTCCCACACCACCATGTTGATGCTCCGCTCGGGCGTGAACCGCGTATGGTACGGATCGAACAACCCGGCGGTCTGGACGAAGGTGGCATTGAAGCGGACACGCATGCCCTCATAGGCCTGCGGATTCCGCACCAGCTGCTCGAGATCGACATCGTGCGGCGCCGTGCGCTCGGCCAGGGATACGGCCGCGGAGGAGAAGGACCCCGCCGCACAGGCGACGAGCAGGAGGATTACTGACAGGAACCTCACGGTGTTCCCCTTCGTCGGAATGATAGGTGGATCGCACGAGCCGGGCACCCGGCCCCCGACAAGTATGCAAGCGGGCCCCAACGACCTCAAGCCCGAATGGGCGTCCTGTGCCAG
>CAZTGE010000209.1:0-5462 GCA_964612995.1 uncultured candidatus Brocadiaceae bacterium
CGCGGGCGCCGCCCGCACCCCAAGGGGCATTGTAGCGGTCGGCGCCCGCGCGGCTATTTGTTCGCGGGGGCTCGCTCTGCGCTGCGCGCAGTCGCCCCCGCTACGCCCCCATTCCATTCCCCTGGAAAAGTGCGCATGGTCATGCGCACTTTTCCAGGGGAATGGAATATCTGCCCTCCGGCGGCACTTGCTCCACGGCCTGACGGCTTGCGGGGCTGCGCTTGCGCTCCACGGGCCGCTGGCCCCACTGGGGCCAGCTATCGCCTGCGGCGATACCCGCTTCGCCCACCACTCGGCGCCAGACCCCATCGCGTATGATGGGGCCCCGAAAAAGGGCGAGGTAACCACTCATGCCCGTTGGGCCTGAGTGGTTACCCTTGGCCTTCCTCAACGTGAGCGGCCGGATCCGCCGTCACCGATCGCGGCGCAGAGAGACAGGAGCAGACACATGGATTGTACAGCAGACGGAGGACGCAAGGGCTTGTGTCCGTCCACCGTGGTCACGGTCGCCGGTCTGGTGGAATACGGCGAGGACGCGGTGGTCAGCCGGACCGTCGTCGACCAGCCGACGGGCACGGTGACCGTGTTCGCTTTCGCCGCCGGCCAGCGCCTGAGCGAGCACTCCGCACCCTTCGACGCCCTGGTGCAGGTCGTCGACGGCTCCGGCGTGTTCACCATCGGGGGCACCGAACACCGTGTCGCCGCCGGCGAGCTGATCATCATGCCAGCCGACATCCCCCATGCGGTCGACGCGCGCGAGCGCTTCAAGATGGTACTGACGATGATCAAGGGCGGCTGAGCCCGACCGCATCGCCCACGCACCGGGCACCGGCCTCGCCGAGAGAGCGGCTTCAGCGCTCCCGGCCGGCCGCGCGAGAGCCGGCGCCAGTGAATTGTGCTGCGCCGGCGCGGCGTGCAGCGCCCGGGCGGCGCCCACGGCCCGGGCGATGGCGCTCAGCTACAGAGCTGCCAGACCGGCGCGCCGGTTCGCGCGGGATCGCGAGGTAGATCAGGCTGCCCAGCGGACCGAGGAAGATGATGATCAGGATCCCGATCAGGCGGTTGCTGTCGCTCAAACGGGGATTGGTGATGCAATGGATCAGCGACCAGACCCAGAGGCCGAAGATCATCAGCCAGACCAGGCCGATCAAGCCGACCATAATCGCGAACGTGCTTTCCATCAGGGTCCTTCCCGAGCAGGTGGGGCCACCACGTCGACTTCCTCTTCGCCGCGGCGGCGGAGCAGCGCACGGATCTCGTGGATCAGCGACCAACTCAGCGCCGCGCCGAGCAGGGTGAACACAATGCCGCCGATCGGCATGACGATCCACCCGCCATTGGTCCCCTCGGCGCTCACTGTCATGCCCAGCAGCAATACGCCGAAGACCAACGTTCAAGGTAACTGGGCCGCGAAGCGGCGTCCAGTTCACCGCCTTGTTCGATCATGTTTCTCACAGAGGCACGGAGACACGGAGAAATCATGAGAGGTTACCGTTGATGGTACGAGTAATGCCATCTTTCATCAGCGCTTCTCCGAAGTTCAACAGATACCCCAGTCGCAAACCGGTCAACTTCAGCTCAGTCGATGAGCAGGAAGGCGACGACCGCACCGACGATAGCCAGGATCCAGGCGGTCCACATCCACACGGGAATCGGCTTGCCGGTGTCGGAGCGCACCCGCGCGCTCTCGCTCATCTGGCGCAGAGCGCTGATCTCGCGCGAGCGACTCTCGGCCTGGGCGTAGATCTCGCGCGAGAGCTTCTGGTCCTCTGCCGGGATCTCAGCGACGCCGCCGACCTGGTCGGCACGGCTCTTGAGCAGATGATAGAGCGCCTGCGAGTCGCTGGCCTCCTCCGCATCCGCATGGGCTTCAGCGGCGCCGGCAGCGATGGCCGCGTCGGTCTCGTCGTAGGCCGAAGGGGTCACAGCGTTCATGGTGCAGTTTCTACCCCACAGGGAAACGGTCGTTGCCACGGACTTGCCGCCGGTGCGGCAGAAGCGCCGGACGGTCGGCGAGCTGGCGTGACTGGACGCTGGGAAACCCCACCTTGGCTGCGCCAACGGCCGCAGGCAAGCTCGAAGGGGCGCCGCTGACGGGCCGTCACTACGGTCCGGGAGGCGTTCCACCCGGATTCTGGGCGGTCGGGCCGTTCTCGGGGCTGCTCTCGGGGCTGCTCTCGAGCACCACCACCACCGGCGGGGAATCGAAGCAGCTGGCCGCGAGCGTAGCGAGGTCCTCGACGGTCACCGCCTGCACGCGCTCGGCGTAGGCGGTCAATGCCTTGAGGTCGCCATCGCGCAGGAGGATGCCTGCGTGCGCACGCGCGGCCTCACGCGGGCGTTCGAGCGCCAGGGTGTGGCGGGTGATGCAGGCGGTCTTGGCCGCGACCAGCTCATCTGCCGGCAAGGGGATCACGCCGCCTTCGGCCGGCGCATCGGCGCTGGCGGACAGCTGGCTGCGCAGGGTGGCGATCTCGTCGGTCAGCGCCGCCTGCACCGTCTCGGCGCCGACCCCGTCGGCGAGCTCGGCGCTGATGACCAGCAGGCCACGGCCGGCGTAGTACTCGCGATCATAGTCGACCTTTCGAGCCCGGCTACCCAGACGCCGCGCGAGACGCCGACCGTCGCCGTCCCCAGCGAGCAGGGTGCAGAGGACATCGAAGGTCGCCCGCCAGGCGTGGAGGTCCTCGCGGGCGATGCCCGGCCAGGCCAACGCGATCGCGCGCTGCGGGCCGTCCCAGGCGAGGGTGGCGGTGCCCGAGGGCCGTTCGCCGTCGCTCCAGTCCGCACCCTCGGAGCGGGGAGCCTTGCCATCGGGCAGCGCGGGCGCGCCACTCATCAGGCGCTCGAGTTCGGTCAACGCCGCGGTGGCGTCGCTGTCGCCGTAGAACCCGATGACCACGTTCGCCGGTACGGTGAGGCGTTGGTGCAATGCCGCGACCACGTCGCTTTTGACCGCCTGGAGGGTAGCGCGGGTTCCCAGCGGCCCGGCGCTGGCGTAGTGATCGGCGAACATCAGATCGCGCACCGCGGCCACCAGGCGCTCGCGCCAGCCGCCGACACGCTCGCGTTTTGCGAGTTCGGCCAGCACCTGTTGGCGGATGCGATCGATCGCCTCGCTCTGCAGGTCGGGCCGCTTGAGGATGTCGACCAGGATCGCGAGCGCCTCCGTCTGATGCTCCGGGAAACAGGTCATGGTCAGCGTGATGGCGTGGGTAGTGCGTTCGACATCGAGGCTCATGCCCAGTGCGGCGAGCCGATCCTGGAAGTCCTGCCCGTTGAGGCCGAGGGTGCCGCGCGTGAACAGGCGGGCGAGGACCGTCGCCGCACCGCGATGCTCCGGCGCCTCGACCGCACGCCCACCGCCAAGGGTGGCGCACAGATGGACCAGGCCGACGGGGGAATACTGGTGCAGCACCCGGACACCGTTGCTCAACGCGGTGGTGGTCGGGGGGACATCGCTGAGCAGAGTCGTCGGGCCGTTGTCGATCGCGGTGGCCGACTCGCTCGTGCCGGAGCTGAGCACCAGACGGTTGAGGCTGTCGTCGCACAGCCACCGGGCCGCGGCCAAGCGCAGTTCATCCGAACCGACCGCCGCGATCGCGTTCTGGAAGCGCTCGCCGTAGGTCGGCACGCCCAGGGCGACCTCCCAGCTCGCCAGCTCCTCTCCGATGTCCCGGGCGGTGGCCTGCCGCGCGACCGCACTGCGCCGCAACCCCTGCTTGGCCGCCTGCAGCCCCGCGTTGCCCGGCCCGCCGTTGATCAGCGCCCTGAGCACCTGCTGCACCGCGAGCCAGGCATCGGCGCCGCGCTTGGGCAGCGGCTGGTAGCTGATGGCGATATACCCTGGAAAGGCGCCGCGCTTGACGTTGCGCACCCACAGATCGGTCGCCAGCTGACCCGACTCGAGCGCCTGGCGCAGGGGCGAATGACGCGGACTGTCGAGCAGCGCGGCGAGGACCTCGAGCGCTGGCTGGTCTTCATGACCGGCGTGGGGCAGGCGCCAGGCGAACACCCGCCGCTCCTCCGGTCGCGACCAGCTGCGCGCGGTGACCTGGGCCGCGTATTGCGGAGGCTCCTGCAGACGCGGTTTGGGATGCCAGCCCCCAGACGGCAGGGCGGTGAAGGCGCGTTCGACCTCGGCCTCGATCGCGTTGGCCGAGACGTGGCCGACCACGATCACGGTCACGTTGGGCGCGGTGTAGCGCGCGGCCTGATAGGCGCGGATCTGGGCCAACTGCAGCGTGCGGGTCAGGCGCGCGACCCCGGTGACCGGCAGCCGCGCGGGATGACGCCGGTAGACCGCCATGTCGAGCAGGCGCCGCTCCTCCGCGCGCAGGCCGGGCGACGCGGTGCGAGCGAGCATCCGTTGACGCTGACGCTCGAGATCCTCCTGCGTGTAATCGCGATAGGTCAGCAAGCCAGCGAGCACGTCGAGGCCGGAAGCGAACTGGGAATCGGTGGTGGTCAGACCGAAGGCGGTGTGGTCGACGTGGGTCTGCCCCCGCAGGCGGTCCCCCACGCCATGGAGCAGGCGTTCGCCGATATCGCGCCCGCCGGCCATCGCCAGTCGGCGCAGCAGATCGCTGACCCCGGTGCCGAGCAGGCCTTCCTCGTGCAGCGGGGCGGCGCGGACGAGCACCTGGATGTCGACCACGTGCGAGACCTGCCGGTCGCGGACGATGAGGGTGATGCCGGAGTCCAGGACCCGACGTTGCACGCTCTGGGCCTGGAGTACACAGATACAACTGGTCAGCAGGATGAGGCTGCGCATGCCACCTGGCATCCCGTTCCACCTGCTTGCGCGATGCTCCTCCATCGGCGGGGACTCCTGGATCCACCAGGATAGGACCCAGCCTTGAAGCGCGCAATAGCAGGAACGCTGAACCCTCGGCGCGATCGGCCGGCGCCACGGTCACACGATCGCGCCCGCAACACGCCGCGACACGGCTTTCAGTGGCGCCGAACGCAGACGGGGATGCCCTGCATCGAACGGAAGTCGAGCCGACCATCGAGGCAGGGGATCTCGATCGGGGTCTGGTAGCCGCTGAGCGCGTAATGCCACCAAGGTGGGCCTCCACCCACAATCCAACAACCCAAGGGTTGCGAGCATAGGGCTCCGGCATACCTTTCTGCCTTCACATCCAGGGGTCACCCCCAGGACCCCGTCGTACGCGATGGGCGAAGCCCCTGAGTGAGCAGTCTGGCGCCGAGTGGTGGTGGGCGGATACGTTTCGGCGCAGCCGAGCCGCCCTCGCTTGCATCTGCAGGCAGATGCAAGCGAGCCACGACAAAGCCAGGGGGGCAGGTCCTCACAAAGTGAGGACCGTAGGGGCGAAGCCCCTGAGTCGTCACGTGGGATCAAGACCCTCCGCGGAGGCCCATATGCCCTGCACTTCACCTCTTCCGAACGTAACTGCTCAGACCTTCCTGAAGTTCTTTCTACAATTACCACAGAGGAC
>CAZTGE010000210.1:0-5422 GCA_964612995.1 uncultured candidatus Brocadiaceae bacterium
GTGCTCGGCGCTCCCAGGGGCCGAGCTTTGAGCGGCCCTGGGGGTAGGTCCTCACGCAGTGAGGACCGTAGGGGCGAAGTCCCTGAGTAGTTACTCTGCTTTTTCATCAGGGGACGTCCCCCGAACCCCCTGTCCCTTGGTCGCTTGCATCACCGATTCCGATTCGATCTTCGAAAAGATCGCTGATGCAAACGGCCAAGGGACCATACAATGGAACAGCCGGACCAGGGGTCCGGCTGTTCCATGTGGTGGGTCCGGCGGAGCTTAATGGGCGCACTGCTCGGCGCCGCCCTCTTCGCAGCTGAAGTGAATCAGCCGTCAGGGCCAGCAGGCCGAAGCGGAATGACCGGTGGCGCGCTGCGATACCTCCCGCCGCTCGTTGTGCAGACGCAGCGCCGGAGTCAGTCGTCGGTCGCGTCGGTGTCGGGTTTCTGCTCCTGCTCGTCGCCCTCTGCCGGTTCCCCGTCGCCCGCCGCAGGTTCCTCGCCGTTCTTCGCTGGTTCGTCGTTCGCGGTCTCATCCGTACCGGGGCCGAGGCGGAGGACGTCCT
This sequence comes from uncultured candidatus Brocadiaceae bacterium, assembly GCA_964612995.1. Taxonomy (GTDB): domain Bacteria; phylum Planctomycetota; class UBA11346; order UBA11346; family UBA11346; genus SLQH01. Next base: position 551 of record CAZTGE010000210.1, read on the forward strand.
CGGCGTCGGGATCGGGTACGATACTCACCGCCACGTCGATCCGGAACACGCCGTCGGGGTAGGCCTGCTTGAAATCGCGGGTGGTCTCTTGCAGCGCGCCGGGCAGTTCCTCGAGCGCGGAGGCGAGTTCGGCCATCGCGGTGGCCAGGGTCGCGGCGCCGGTCTGCTGTGCGGCGGTGGAGAAACGCCGGGTGCGTCTGCCGGCGGCGCGCGGTCCGCCGGGCGTGGTGTCCTCTGCGACGGTCTGAGCGTCAGCGTCGTCGGTCTCGGGTGTCTGGTCGTCGTCGGTCTCGGCCCCGCTTGCTGCATCGTCGGCCTCGGCGGTTTCGTCCGGTTCCGCGTCGGACGGTGCTGCTGATGGTTCTGCCGTGTCCGCAGGCTCGGCCGTTTCGGTCGCGCTCTCCGCGCCGCTCTGCGAAGCCTCGGCCTCGGCCTCGGTCTCGGCAGCAGGATCGACCTGCTCGGGCCGGCTGGCGATGTGCACATTCAGGCGGATGTCGAAGTCGCCACCGGGGTAGACACGTTTGTATTCGCGGGTCGCCGTCTCGATGCGTCCCGGCAGCGCGGCGAGCGCGTCGGCGGTGCGCCGGACGACCCCGGCGAGGACCAGGTTGCGCCAGCGGCGCTGGTTGGCCTCGCGTGTCGCCGTGGCCACTTCGTTGCCGAGGTCACGTTTGGTTTCGCGCTGTTCCTCGACCAGGCGTTCCCAGATTTCCTTGCTGGGAAAGGCCTGCATCGTACCGGTGAGGGTCTGCTGCTCGCCCTTGCGTTCGAGTTCGATGCTGAGATCCGCGCCGACACCGATCTCACGCGCGGCCCGCTCGAGATCTGCCGCATTGGCCACGGCGGTATCGTTGAGGCTGAGCAGGCGATCACCCACCGCCAGCCCGAGGGTGTCGGCGGTGGAGCCGACGATCACGCTGTCGATCAACACCCCGCGGGCGTCGAAGGCGGCGCCGGCCTCGTCGGCGGCGATGGTGATGCCGAGGAACGGGCGTCGGTCCTGTTGTCCGGATTCGTTGTCGGCCGTCGTGTCGGGGGTCGTCTCTCGCGGGGTCGACGGCGAGTCGGACTCCGCCGCGATCAGGGCGGGGCCGGCCGTCAGCGCCAGACCCAGCATGGCGGGGAGGCAGCGCTTGCGCGGCATCACAGCGCTCCGGCGTCGACCGAGAAGCGGAACGAGGTGGCGATGGCGGGAATCGGCTCGGCGACCGCCACGGCATCTTCGTCGGTGGTGGCCGGTGCGGTATCCGCGGCAGCGTCGGTGACATCGGCGGTGAAGGCATAGTCGAAGCGCCATGCGGGCATCGCCAGCAGCTGATCCGGCAGCAGCTCGAGGTCATCGCCGCCCAGACCCGGCGCCGCGGCCGAGGGCCGGTCGGCGATCTCGTCGTCGAGCCCAAGCGGGTTGGCCTCCGAGTCGCGCAGCGAATCGAGGCGATCCTCGAGCTGGGCGTTGTCCTTCTTCAAGTCATCGAGGGTGCGCTGCTGGCCCTCGACCCGGCGTGCGAGCATATCGCGATAGCGTTGTTCGGCACGGGCGTCGAGCTCGCGATAGGGGATGCGCTCGGGCCATTTGCCGAAATTGTCGGCGAGTCGCAGGTCCTGACCGTTCCGGCGCACCACGACGTTGACCTGATCACCGATGGCCGACTGGCTGACCACCTGGCGCAGGTCGCTCATGTTCGAGATCGGCTGGTCGTTGACCTGGAGGACGACGTCGCCCTGCTGCACGCCCATGCGGTCGGCGGCGGTGTCGTCGAAGACCTGGCGGATGTAGACGCCCTGGTCCGGCTCCAGGTTCTGATCCTGCAGCACGCTGGCTGGCGGCGGGCGCATGTTCACGCCCAGCATGGGGGGGTCGTCGCCGGCGGGTCCACAATTGGAGCCGTCTTCGACAGCCGTGGCCAGCGCGGTCGTGAACAGGAGCAGGAGGGTCAGGTTGCGACGCATCGGGAATCCCCTTTTCGCCTCTGAGACGATCGCGCGGCATCGCCCTTTCAGGCTTCTTCGCTCGGCTCGTCGCCGAAGATGGCGCGGACGAAGGCGTCGGGGTCGAAGGGCTGGAGGTCCTCCATCTGTTCGCCGACGCCGATGTAGCGCACCGGCAGGCCCAAGGTGCGCTTGATGGTGATGGTCGCACCGCCTTTGGCCGTCCCGTCGAGCTTGGTCAGGATCAGCCCGGTGGTCTTCTGGCTGGTGCCGAACACGGTCGCCTGTTGGATCGCGTTCTGGCCCGAGGTGGCATCGAGCACCAGCAGGGTCTCGTGCGGTGCCTCTGGCAGGCGCTTCTTGATCACCCGCTGCATCTTCTCCAGCTCGCGCATCAGGTGGTCCTTGTTGTGCAGCCGGCCGGCGGTGTCGATCAGCACCACGTCGATCTCGCGCGCCTGGGCCGCAGCCACGGCGTCGTAGGCGACCGCGGCCGGATCTGCGTTGGCGCCCTGCTTGACGATCTCCACCCCCACCCGTTCGGCCCAGATGGTCAGCTGCTCGACCGCCGCGGCGCGGTAGGTGTCGCCGGCGGCCATGAGCACGGAACGCCCCTGGTCCTTGAACCGCTTGGCCAGCTTGGCGATGGAGGTGGTCTTGCCGGTGCCGTTGACCCCGACCACCAGGACCACGGTGGGGCCGGTGGCAGCGAAGTTCAGCTCCTGGCCCTCGTTGCCTTGGAGCTCTTCGCGCAGGCTCTGCTTGAGGAAGTCGAGCAGCTCTTCGCCCGGGGCGATCTCGCCCTGCTTGTAGCGCCGCTTGAGCTCTTCGACGATCTCTTCGGATTTGGCGATGCCGATGTCGGCAGCGAGCAGTGTGTCCTCGAGCTCGTCGAGGAAGTCCTGATCGATGCGTCGGCCCTGTCCGATCAGTCCGCGCAGCGCGTCGCCGAGCGCCGAGCGGGTCTTGGCCAGGCCCTGTTTGATGCGGCCGAAGAAGCGGCCGATGGCTCCGAGCACCATGTGTTCTCCTGTCGGTGCCTCATGCTAGCCCTGCACGACGCGGCGCCATGCAAATGCGGCGCCGGCGCACGGGCTCCGGAAGTCAGGACCGGTCCGGATCGGGCAGGTCGGCCAGCGCCGCGGCGTAGTCGACCGGCTCGGCCTCGGGCCAGAGGTCCTCCAGGGCATAATACGCCCGCGTCTCCGGCACGAAAGCGTGGGCGACCACGTCCATGCAGTCGATCACCCGCCAGCCGGCATCGCCTTCGACCGGCAGGTGCTTGATGTCGTGGCGCTTGCAGAAGTGGTAGACCTCGGCGACCAGGGTGGCCGCCTGGCGTTCGCTGCGACCGTTGGCGATGACCACGTAGTCGAAAGGCGCGCCGGTGCTCGGCGGCAGGTGCAGGACCACGAGATCCTCCGCGCCCTTGTCCAGCATCTGGCGGGCGGCGTGGAGCGCGAGCTCGTAGGGGGTGGGCTGATGCATCTGGCCTCCTGCGCGCGACGGTACGCCGGGAAAGGGCCAGCCCCAAGCGAAAAAGGTACAAGTAGTTGCACAGACGACGGATACGCCTTCGCCCACAGGGCTCGCCCCGGTCTTCACGACGGTGAATCGGCATCCGGTGCGGCGAGCGAGCAGACATGGGGCAGATGGCGGTGGCGATCGCCGTGATCAAGGCCGTAGCCGACGACGAACAGATCGGGTACGGTGAAGCCGACGTAGTCGGCCTCGATCGGTACCTGGCGTCGGGCCGGTTTGTCGAGCAGGACGCAGGTGAGCAGGCGCCCGGCGCCGGCTGCACGCAGCGCGGCGCTCATCCGGCTGAGGGTGTTGCCGGTGTCGAGGATGTCGTCGACCAGGACCACGCTGTGGCCGGTGCAGTCGGGAATGTCAGCAAGTATCGGCTCACCAGAGCTTTGGGTGCCGCCGTGGTAGCTCGTGGACCGCGCGAAATGCAGGCGCAGATCCGGATGATGGATGGCGCGGACCAGATCGGCGACGAAACAGAAGCAGCCGTCGAGCAAGGGCACGAACAGCGGGCGCTGTCCGGCCAGGTCGTGGCTCAGCTCGCGGCCGAGCTGGCGTACCCGGCGGCGCAGGCGGTGGGCGTGGATGAGCACCCGCGGCGTGTCCATGCGCCGATTGGAGCCGTGGGGCGCGGACGCTCCAGGCAAATCGGCGTCGCTTCCACGCTTCCGCTTGCGCCGCTGGGCCAGCGGTCGAAGCTGATCGCCTCCTGAAATCAACCACACCAAGGGAGCGGAAAACCATGCAGAAGCTCACCATCGACCAGCTCGACCTCAAGGGCAGGCGCGTGCTCATGCGCGTCGATTTCAACGTGCCGATGAAGGATGGCGCGATCACCAACACCGCCCGCATCGACGCCGCGTTGCCGACCATCCGGCACGCGCTCGATCAGGGCGCCGCGGTGGTGCTGATGAGCCACCTCGGCCGGCCCAACGGACAGCGGGTGGAGCAGTACTCGCTCGCGCCGGTCGCACGTAAGCTCGAGGAACTGCTCGGTCGCACGGTCCGCTTCCTCGAGGACTGTGCCGGCGCGCAGGTCGAACAGGCCTGCGCGCAGATGGAGCCGGGTCAGGTGGCCCTGCTCGAGAACCTCCGCTACCATATCGAGGAGGAGGGCAAGGCCAAGGACGCCGACGGCAATTCCGTCAAGGCCGACCCCGAGGCCGTGGCCGCGTTCCGCGCCAGTCTGACCAAGCTCGGCGACGTGTACGTCAACGACGCCTTCGGCACCGCGCACCGCGCGCACAGCTCGATGGTCGGCGTTGATCTGCCCCAGCGCGCGGCGGGTTTCCTGCTCAAGAAGGAGCTCGAGTACTTCGGCAAGGCACTCGGTGATCCGGCCCGGCCCTTCCTCGCCATCCTCGGTGGAGCCAAGGTCGCCGACAAGATCCAGCTGATCGAGAACCTGCT
>CAZTGE010000211.1:0-5204 GCA_964612995.1 uncultured candidatus Brocadiaceae bacterium
CGTTTTCGGCGGCCCTGCGGGCCATTGTCGCCGAAAAGCGCTCCTCGGTCGGCCGTTTGCAGAGGGGGCGCTGCCCCTCGCGGCTTTGCCGCGTACCCCCACGGTCGTCTGCAGAGGGGGCGCTGCCCCCTCGCGCCTCGGTCGCGCCGGGGCCTGTTATCGCCTCGCGATAGCGGCGTGAACGGGCGCCGGCGGGCTCACACGACCAGCCGGTCGAACCACGCCCGGGCCCGCTCCCGCGCCAGATACAACTCGCGGTCCATGCTCGCCAGATCGGGGTAGCCCGCGATCCGCGCCAGACGGCAGCGCGCACCCGGCTCGGTGGGCAGGTGGCTGATGGCGTGGCCCGCGTCGAGGCGCATGCGCGCCTCGAGGCCGCGCAACACCCGCAAGGCGCTGCAGCACTCCTTGACCGCGAGGGTGGAGAGGATGCCCAACTGCCCCAACCGGGCGATGGTCGCGGCGATCGAAGCGCCGGCCGGAAGCTGCGTCGGATCCAGGCCGAGCGAGCAGTAGTGGGCGAGGAATTCGAGATCGACGTAGCCGCCGGGGCCGCGCTTGACGTGATCGCGCCCGGCGACGCTGCGCTCCAGGCGCTCGCGCATGTCGCGCACCGCATGCGCCGCGCCCTGCGGCACCTGCGCCTGCAGCGCCGCGGCGCGGATCAGGTCGGCTGCGCGCTGACCCAGTTCGGGGTCGCCGGCGATCGGCGCCACCCGGGTCATCGCCATCCGCTCCCACAACGGACGCGGTTCACCCCAGTAGCGCTCCAGGGTGGCCAGGGTGACCACCAGCTGGCCCTGGTCGCCCCACGGACGCAGTCGCGGGTCGATGTCGGCGAGTTTGGAATCCCCGGCCAGCCCCATCAGCTCGCGCGCCACCCGACCGTAGAAGGCTTCGGCATCGCGCGCGTCGGCGCGCGCGCAGGGGCCGTTGCCCTCGCGCACGAAGAGCACGTCCAGATCCGAGGCGTAGCCGAGCTCACCCGATCCGAGCTTGCCCAGACCGAGCACGGCGAAACGACAGGGCTCGCCGTCACGGCCCACCGGCGCGCCCCAGCGCGCCACCCGGCGTTCGATACAGCAATTGAGCAGGACCTGGATCAAGGCCGCGGCGAGACGGGTCAGGCGCCGGGTCACCCTGGCCTGGCCGGCGCCGTGCAGATCCTCGATCGCGATGGTCGCCGACTCGCGCGCCTTGAGATAGCTCAGCGGGGCGGTCGGGTCACCGAGCCCGGCGACCAGACCCTGGGCCTCGGCCCGATAGTCGACGTCCTCCCAGCCCGAGAGGAGCATGCGCTCGACCATTTCGTCCGGCAGGCCGACGTGACGCACCAACTCGCCGACGATGAAGGTGGCCCAGCCGCAGAGCTCGACGAAGGTGTCGAGCAGCCGCGGCCAGCGGCGCAAGCGCTGATAGAACAACGAACGGTTGCCGACCGACCCGGCGATACGAGCGAAGCTGTGCAATGCGAAATCGGCGTCGGGAGTACGCGCCAATCGGATGCACAGCGAGGGAGCGAGCGCCGCGAGCTCGAGTTCGGTCTTGCTCTGCGAAAGGATGAAGAACGGCTCGCGGGCGAGGAATCGCAAGCGCTCGGCCGCGCGGGCCGGATCGCCGAAACCGTATGGGCGCAGTAGGGCGACGGCCGCATCTGCTTCCAGGCCCGGCGCGGCGAGGAAGGAACCGAAGGCCTCCTCCTCGCCTGAGATGTCGAGGTAGTGCTCGCGCGAGAGCGAACGCACCCGCTCGCGCACCGCAGTGAGCCCTGCGTCGAACCGCGCGCACGCGTCTTCGCCGGTATAGCCGCAGCAACGCGCGAGATGGCGCCTGCGGGTGGCGTCGTCGGGCACGTCGTGGACCTGACGCGACTCATACATCTGCAGCCGGTGCTCGATCATCCGTAGCCAGATGTAATCGCGCTGCAAGGCGTCGGCCGCCGGCTGCGACAACACTCCGGCCCGCCGCAGGGCATCGAGTACCGAGAGGGTGTCGGAACGCCGCAGCTCCGGGATCCGTCCACCGAAGCGCAACTGATAATACTGGGCCAGGAACTCGATGTCGCGGATGCCGCCCGCACCGGTCTTGAGGTTGCCGCTGCGTGCGCGCTCCTCGATCCGCAGCCGCATCGAACGCGTCTCGCTCGGGTCCTGGTCGCGTTGCTCCTGCGGAAACATCCATGGCCGCAATTCGTCGAGCAGGACCTCGCCCAGTTCGATCGCGCCGGCACAGGGGCGCAGCTTGAGCAGGGCCTGACGTTCCCAGGCCCGGCCCATGGTGTAATAGTAATCGCGCACCGCGCGCAGCGAGTTGGCCAGTTCGCCCGAGGCGCCGTTGGGGCGCAGACGCATGTCGACGCGGTAGAGCCAGCCGGAGTCGTGATGGCCGCCGAGGATCTCGATGATCGCCGCACCCAGACGGAGAAAATACGGATGATGTTCGATCTCGCGTGTGCCGCCGACGGTGCTGCCGTCGGCGCCGTAGAGGAAGAGCAGGTCGATGTCGCTGCTGTAGTTGAGCTCACGCGCACCCAGCTTGCCCAACGCGCAGACGGTGAAGGGCGTCTGCGCGCGACCGTAGCGCGGCGCGAGCTGATCGCAGGCGAGCTCGAGCGCGGCGGCGATCAGCACGTCGGCGAGGTCGGAGAGCTCGCGCACGATCGCGTTGAAGCCGAGGCTTTCGGAGATGTCGCCGATCACCAGCCGCAGGAAGTGGTACTTCTGGAACCACACCAGCGCGTTGACCCGGTGCTCGTGGTGCTTCAGGCGGGCGAGCTGTTGGTGCAGCGAGTCGCGGTAACCCCGGTGACGGAATACCACGCCGAAGTCGTGGCGTTCGAGGATGCCCCAGAACAGATTGGGGTTGGTGATCACCAGATGGAAGCCATAGCGGCTGCAGGTGCGCAGCTCGAGCAGGATCTCCAGCGCGTATGGCGCTGCGCGCAGGCTGCGCAACTGGGTGGCCACCGGCGCGGAGGCCTCGAGGAACCGCAGCACATCGCGCTCGACCTGATCCTGGTCGCCGAGTTCGCGGGCCCGTTCGCCGACCTCGGCGCAGAGCCAGGCTGCGTCCTGGCCGTACTCCTGCAGCAATTCCGCGAAGGAACCGGGGCCCGCCATGGCGGCATGGTGGCCGGCCCCGGCCGGTGCGAAAGGCGCAAGTCGCGCCGCCAGCGCCGGGCTGGCCTTGTCAGCCGCAGCGCGCGCGGAAGACTGCCTGCATGTTCACCGGAATCGTGGAACACGTCGGGCGGCTCGAGCAGCTGCGCGCGATCGACGGGGGCGTGAGCCTGCGCATCGACCTCGGGCCGCTGTGCGCCGATCTGGCCCTGGGCGACAGCGTGGCCGTCGACGGCATCTGTCTCACCGCCACCGCGATCGAACCGCCCTTCGCGGATTTCGACGCCAGCACCGAATCGTTGCGCCGGACCACCCTCGGCGAATGGCGGCCGGGGCGACCGCTCAACCTCGAACGGGCCATGGCCGTCGGGGCGCGTTTCGGCGGCCATATCCTCGGCGGGCACGTCGACGGCGTCGGCAGACTCGAACGCCGCCTGCGCAGCGGCAACAGCGAGGAGTTCCACTTCCTCCTGCCTTCGGACGGGTCGGTCACGGTGGTCGAGAAGGGCAGCGTCGCCATCGACGGCGTCAGCCTGACCACCTGGGATTGCCGCGGGCTGCGCTTCAAGGTCGCGGTGATCCCGCACTCGCTCGCCCGCACCACCCTGGCCGCGGCCCGGCCCGGCACCCGGGTCAACCTCGAACAGGACGTGGTCGGCCGCTGGGTCGAGCGACTGCTCGCCGAGAGGGGCTGAGATGGTGATCTGGGCCATCGCACGACGGGAGCTGCTCGCCCAGTTCACCACCCCCCTGGCCTGGCTGGTGCTCGCGGCCTGGACCTTCGTCACCAATCTCGCCTTCGTGGTCGCCCTGCCCGGCGAAGACGCGTACAGCACCCTGCCCCTCTACATGGAGTCGCTCCGCACCGGGCACATGGTCCTGCTGCTGCTGGCCCCGGCGCTGACCATGAACAGCTTCGCCAGCGAACACCAGCAGGGCACCATGCAGCTGTTGCTCACCGTGCCGGTGAGCGAACTCCAGCTGATCGCGGGCAAATACCTCGCCGCCGTGCTGCTGTTCCTGGTCCTGATCGCCGCGACCCTGGTCCAGCCGACGGTGCTCTACTTCGTCAGCGACCTCGGCGGGATGCACCTGCTCTCGGGCTACCTCGGGCTGGTGATGCTCTGTCTGTTCCTCGCCGCGCTGGGGATCTGGATCAGCCTGCTGGCGCTCAATCCGGTCGCGGCCTACGTCATCACCTTCGGCCTGCTGCTCGGCCTCGCCCTGCTCGGCCTGCTCGCCGACGACAGCGCTGGCGGCGCGACCGGCCTGTTCGCCAGCCTCGGCCGCGGCTTCGGCCTCGGGCCACGCTTCGCCGGGTTCGTCCGCGGCATGCCCCGTCTGGCCGACATCGCCTGGTTCCTGGCCATGACCCTCGGCTGCCTGGTCCTCGCCCACGGCAGCCTGCGTGCGCGGAGGACCCATGGCTGAAACCGCCGCGACCAGCCACGACCGCCGCCGCATGATCGCCCGCCTCGGCCTGCTCGGCGCGCGCTCGGCGCTGCTGCTCGTGGCACTGGCGCTGACGGTGGCGGCGCTGCAGCGTACACAGATCGCCTGGGATCTGACGCCGATGCGGCGCTTCACCGTCCGCCCCGAGCTCCAGCGCATGCTCACCGAACTCGACCACCCGGTCGAACTGATCCTGGTGTGGGACCCGGCCACGCATCCGCAGGCGAGCTACATCCGCGACCACCTCGAACAGGTCGCCGGCCACAGCCCCAGGGTGACGCTGCGCGAGATCCACGCGGTGCGCGACCAGCCGCGTCTCGATCTGCTCGCAGAACGGCTCGGCGCCCCACCGCTGCGCTCGAGCCTCTACGTGATCCGGCCCGAACGCCCCGCCTTCCGCCTCGCCCTGCATCCCGGCAGCATCCACACGCTGCAGCGCGATCTCGCGGGGGCGCTGATCAACCTGCGCCAGGATGCGCCGACCCCCATCTACGTCCTCCAGGGCCACGGCGAACTCGCGGCCACCGACGCCGGACCGGAAGGATGTGCGCACCTGCTCGGCTATCTCCGTCTCTGCGGATATCGCGTCGAGACCCTGGACCCGGCGCGGCTCCTCGGCCCGGCTGCCGCAGA
>CAZTGE010000211.1:5304-5369 GCA_964612995.1 uncultured candidatus Brocadiaceae bacterium
GGCGGAGGCGGAGGCGGAGGCGGAGGCGGAGGCGGAGGCGGAGGCGGAGGCGGAGGCGGAGACGG
>CAZTGE010000212.1:0-5356 GCA_964612995.1 uncultured candidatus Brocadiaceae bacterium
CCCGGCTCTCTTTGGTGCTTGGGTCGTAGTGACGCAGGTGGAGGCGAGGCATGGCTCTCATTTGCGAGCTTTGACTGGCCCTGCTTGCGCGGTCCCGCTCAGCTTGACCGGGTCCGGCGCGGCGTAGGCTGTCGCGCTGAGCGTCAGCGGGGCCGCGGTCGAGCGATCGCGCCGAGAGGAGGCCGATGACCGGCGGCAAGAAGATCATCGTTCCGGGTACCGACAACCCGGGCAGCCTCGGCAAGCTGCTCGAGGCCTTCGCCGAGGTCCAGCGCGTGGCGACGGTGATCGTCCGCCGTGGCGAGCGTTTCCTGCTCAAGGTGGTCGAGGTGCGCAAAGAACTGCTGGTCGGCGAGGTGCGCTGCCTCAACTGGTCGCCGGACACCAGCCGACGCATTTACGAGAATTTCACGAAAGACCGCTTCACCGGCGAGTCGCGGCGCGAGGTCCTGTTGGCCGATGCGATCGCGGAGTTCGGCGGCGAGGCGCATCGCTATCGTGTCTACATCCCGCTCGACGAGATCATCTCGGTCTACGAGGACATGGACGACCGCTTCGACGAGACGCCCTTCCTGCCCCTGCCCTGAGCGTCTCCAGACGGTTCAGCCCTCGGCGCCGCCGGGAACCGAGAAGCCGCGGTCGACCAGGTCCTGGAGGTCGATCAGCCCGAGGGCCTGACCGTCGGCGTCGACCACCGGTATCTCGTTGATGTGGCATCGGGCGCAGAGTGCCAGCGCGCGTTCGAGCAGATCGCCGACGCCGACGCTGGTGCAAGGCACGCTCGCCAGCTCGTGTACCGGGCTCAGCAGCACGGCTCCCGGATCGTCTGCCGCATCGAGGCTCCGGCGCAGGTCGCCATCGGTGAAGATGCCATGGAGCCGCCCGGTGGCGTCGACCAGCAGCGCGCTCCCGCTGCGCGAGGCGGTGATGCGCTGCAGCGCGCGGCGTACCGGCTCGTCGGGCTGGACCCGGGCCACCCGGTCGCCACGGCGCATGACCTCGCCGCAGGTCATCAGCCGGCGGCCCAGTTCGCCGCCGGGGTGGAAGCGGGCGTACTGCTCGGGCGTGAAGGCGCGCATCTGTTGTACGCACAGGGCCAGGGCGTCGCCGAGGGCGAGCATCACCGTGGTACTGGTGGAGGGGGCCAGGCCGAGGGGGCAGGCCTCAGTGGTCGCGCCGATCGCGATGGCGGTATCGGCATGGGCGGCCAGCGGCGAGTCGCCATCGCCGACCAGGGCGATGATCGCGACGCCGACGCGGCGCAGGCTCGGCAGTAGCACCAGGAGCTCTTCGCTGCGCCCCGAGTTGCTCAGCGCGAGCACCACGTCCTCTTCGCGCAGCAAGCCCAAGTCGCCGTGGCGCGCCTCTGTCGGATGGAGGAAGTGCGACGGGGTGCCGGTCGAGGCGAAGGTGGCGCTGAGTTTGCGCCCGACCAGCCCCATCTTGCCGACTCCGCTGACCATCAGCCGACCTCGCTGTTCGGGGCCGCAGGCGGCGTGGATCCGGCGCACGGCGGCAGCGAGCGCATCCGACTGCCGGGTCAGCCCGGCGCAGAGGGTGCCGATGGCCGTGGCCTCGGTGTCGAGCACCTGACGCAGGTTGGCGAGGATGGCAGCGTCGTCCATGCTGGTGCCGTGGCCCATGGGTCCCCTCCGGTGGCTTCGTTGCCCGGGTGGCAGGTGCCGGCGCAGTCGGCGCTGCGCAGCGTATCCCTAGCACGATGCGCGCCGGCGGGAACGGAATCCCGGCCTGGAGCCCAGGGCGGCTCAAAGCTCGCCCTGGGAGCGCCGATCACCAGGGCGGCATGCCTTGCCTCGCCTCCACCTGCGTCAAACCGCCCGGCTCTCTTTGGTGCTTGGGCCGTAGTGACGCAGGTGGAGGCGAGGCATGGCCCTCATGTGCGAGCTTTGAGTCGCCCTGCCTGGAGCCGAGGCCTCACCCCTCAAGGCGGCCCCCATCGCGGCCCGGCGGTCCGGCGATGGCTGCGCGCGACTCGAGCGCCGCTCGTGCCTCAGCGCCGCGCGGTGCTGGAGAGGACGCTCTCGGTGCGCCGACGGAAGGCGTAACTGTGCTCCGGTGCCCGATGCTCATCGAGGATGCGGCCGAGGACGTGGCGCACCCGGGTTGCGTCGGGAGGGCGGCTGTCTGGCGATTTGGCCAGCAGCGCGTCGAGCAGTTCGAGCAGGGGCCCCGGGCAGCCATCGAAGGTGGCGTTGGGGAAGGCCGGCCGCTGGGCGAGTACCGCCTCCATCACCGCGTAGGGATCCGTGGCGCAGAAGGGCGGCTGGCCGGCGATCAGATGGTAGAGGGTGACGCCGAGGGCGTAGAGGTCGGTGCGTTCGTCGACCGACTCCGGTGCGGCGATCTGTTCTGGGGCCATGTAGGCCGGGGTGCCAAGCGCCGCGGCGCCTCCGGCATGCATGCCGGTGATCGGTTCGCCATCGATGCGCTTGGCCAGACCGAGATCCATCACCGTCACCGCGCCATCGCGGGTGGCGAAGATGTTGGCCGGCTTGATGTCACGATGGATCACCCGTTGCACGTGCAGATCGTGCAGGCCGTGTGCCGCGCGCCGCGCCAGCGCCGCGGCCTGCGGCCAGCCCAGCCGACCCTTGACCGCGAGGATCTCGCTCAGCGGATAGCCACGCAGCAGGTCGCAGATCATGTAGGGCAGCCCGTCGACCGAACCGGTGGCGTGGATCGCGATCACATGCGGCGAGCGGATGCTGGCGCCGAGTTCGGCTTCACGGTGGAAGCGGGCCAGGCGTTCAGGCTGTCCGTCCGGTGCGGGTTTGAATATCTTGGCCGCGACCGCGTCGCCGGTGCGGCGGTGTTCGGCGCGGAACACCCAGCTGGTGGCGCCCTCGCCAAGCGGCTCGAGCAGGAGATAGGATCCGAGGCTGCGGCGCGTGGGCATGGTCCTACCAGTATGCGATCGGGGCGGTGGCGGGCAACTGCGGTCCCGGCATCTGGCCGGGAGGGGGCACTCCGGCTCAAGTCGCACACCGAACTGGACTTGCATGCGAACCGGAAATATCATCGCCCAAATCGACGAATAGAGGGTGGCCGGTTGGCGTAGCGCCGCGAGCCGGGGCCTGGGGAGCGCGATGGACGAGGACAACGGAGCCGGAGCCGAGCCCGACGCGCTCGACCAGCTGGTGCAGGCAGTGCGCGCCGGCGAACACGGAGCCTTCCGGCAGATCGTGTTCGCGGTCCAGGGCGATCTGCGTTTGTTCATCGCCTGGCGGCTCGGTGTCGCGAGCGAGGTCGAGGACGTGCTGCAGGAGACGCTGCTCACCGCCTACAACCGGCTGGAGACCTATCGCTGCTGCGGGACCTTCCGCGCCTGGTTGCGCGGCATCGCCCGCAATCACATCCGTCAGACCCAGCGTGAGCGTCGGCGACTGGCGCAGCACCACCGCGCCGATCTCGATTCGTTGGTCGACGCCGCCGCGGAGGGCGACGACGAACGTCACACGGCGGAGCTCCAGCGCTTGCGCCTGTGTCTCGAATCGCTCAACAGCCGTGCGCGGCGGCTGATCGAGCTGCGATACCTGCGCCAGCTGAGTCTGGGCGAGGTGGCTCAGCACGCGCGCCAGCCCAAGGCACGGTTGAGCGTGCGGCTGCACCGGATCCGACGTTCGCTGCTCGAGTGCATGCAGCAGGCGGGGGCCGAAGCATGAGCGCGGGGCCATCCGAGGCGATCGAGGCCTATCTCGACGGCAGCATCGACGATGACGCCGCGGGCGAGCTGCTCGCCCAGTGCCGCGTCGACCCGGACCTCGCCGCGCAGTTGGCCGAGCACCGCGGGCTGGTCAGCGCCCTGCAGGCGAGCGATCGGGTTCAGGCCGAGCGTACCTGGCACAGTCTTGCGCACGCGCTGGCCCATTCCACGCCGAGCAAGCGCCAGCGCATCGCCGATGCGGTCGAACAGCGCCTCCCGCGCGCACGCCGAGGCTCACGTGTGCTGCGGGGTCGGTGGTTGGTCGCGGTGGTGGCCGCGGCGGTGATCGCGCTCGCGCTGTCGCCATTCGCACTGCGTGACGCCAGCGGACCGGGCCCCGATGCCGGTCCTGCCCTGCCCGGCCTGGTCGAGGGTTCGGTCTGGCTCGAACGCGATGGCGAGCGTCTCGCACGCGCGGACTGGGGCGCGTTGCGGCCGGGTGACCGCTTGCGTGTGGCCGACGCCGCGCGGCTGGTGCTGCCGGTCGATGAGCTGACCCAGCTCGACCTGAGCGGCCCGGCGGACCTGCGCATCGGCGGTGTCGCGCCGCAGCGGCGCTGGCGGCTCGAACACGGCCGGCTGCAGCTGTACTTCCGACCGCAACATGCGCCTGAGGAGCACCTGCTGATCGCCACGCCGCATGCGCGCTACCGTCTGGTCGGCACCTGCCTCCAGATCGTCGCCGGTTCCGAGCGCAGCGATCTCCAGGTGGTCTCGGGTGAGATCGATCTCGAGAGTCCGGGGGTCCCGACCACCACTGTCGGACCGGGAGTGCTGGTCCACAGCTGGGCCGGGCGCACGGATGCCAGCCCGGCCATCGGCAGCGCCAGGGTGGCGGATGGCCAGGTACGGTTCTTCCCCGCCGCGGCCGCGCGGTACGCCGCGGGCGATTTCCTTATTCCGGAAGGTCTTCCGTCCGGTCACCAGTTGTGGCAGGTGCAACCGGACGCGGCACACGATCCGCAATTCTATCCCCAACGCACGGCTGCCGCCCGTCCGCTCGCGACGCCTTCCGGTGCGATCGAGTTCGTCAATCCGGCGGCTGAGCAGCGCTTCGCCGAGTTGGCGACCGGCAGCTGCCCCCTGGGCGCCTTCGCCATCACCTATCGCGCACGGGTCCAATGGCTCGGTGGTCCGCCGGTGGTCGCCAACGAGGCCCCCGGCGGCTTCCACCCCGCCGAGCTGCTTGTTCCTTCGCTGCGGATCGATGCCCAACCCGCCGTACCGCCGGGCAGCCGGGCGTTCAGCGAGCCGATGCTCCACCGTCTGGGCTACCTCCACGTCGGCTACGATTACGCCACCCGGGAGCCGGTCTACGAGGTGCTGGTCGAGGTGGGGGGGCGTGCGGTCGGCCGCGGTTTCGCCCGCGGCCAGCCAGCGCGCCTGCACATCGCCCTGGCCCACGCGCGATTGCAGGTGGACTCGGTCGCGATCGAGACGCTGGACGTGCCGACCGTGCGTTGAATGCGGACCCGCTGCGGGTGCGACAGCAACGCGGCGTACGCAGGCGGCATCGCGGCCGGTCAGACGGCGCACCTGCTGCTGCCGATCGGGGTCGGGTATCCAAGTCGTAACTACTCAGACCTTCCTGAAGTTCTTTCTACAATTACCACAGAGGACACAGAGAACACG
>CAZTGE010000213.1:0-5354 GCA_964612995.1 uncultured candidatus Brocadiaceae bacterium
ACTTCCTCGCGGACCGGCCGGGGCAGGTGCGCGGCATCCCGGAGATCACCCCGGCGCTGCCGCTCTTCGCCATGCTGCGCGACTACTCCTTGGCGACCTTGGATGCGGCCAAGGCGGCAGCCTACTTCGCCGGTATCCTCTACACCGACGCACCAGCCAATGGTGAGGCGCAGGACATCGAGCCGATGGATGCCATCGAACTCGAGCGCAACATGTTGATGACCATGCCCGGCGGTTGGAAGCTGGGGCAGGTCAAAGCGGAGCATCCGCAGGCGACCTACGCTGAGTTCAAGCGCGAGATCCTCAACGAGATCGCCCGTTGCCTGAACATGCCCTTCAACGTCGCGGCCGGCAACAGCAGCGGCTACAACTACGCGTCCGGTCGGCTCGATCACCAGACCTACTTCAAGGCGATACGCGTGGATCAGGCGCATATCGAGCGCGTGATCCTGGACCGAATCCTCGCCGCCTGGATCCGCGAGGCGGTGCTCGTCGAGGGCTACCTGCCCCAACGGCTCCGCACGATGGCAACCGATTGGTCGCACCAGTGGTTCTGGGATGGGAACGAGCACGTCGATCCGGCCAAGGAGGCGACGGCCCAGGCGACCCGCCTGGCCAGCCACACCACGACCCTGGCGGACGAGTACGCCAAGCGCGGCCAGGACTGGGAAACGCAACTGCGTCAGCGCGCCAAGGAGCGCGATCTGATGCGCGAGTTGGGCCTGACCGAGAGCGAGGCCGTGCCCGCAACGGAACCCGACGAAGCGGAGGCCGAGACCGCAGCCGCCGGCTGACTCGGGCACAGCTCGGAGGAAGGCGGACCAACCGCCGCGCCGCCGGGTAGGGAACCAATAGACGCCACCATCGAACACCGGCGAGACGGCCACGCCGTCCGCCACCGGAGGGAAGCCACGCATGCCCGGAAATCAGCTCCGCTTCATCAGCGCGGTCGGTCCCTGCTCCCCCGTGGAGGCCAGCGAGCACTCGGAGGACGGCGCGGCCCTGCGCCGGTTCGCCATGACCGCCTACACCGGCGGTCCGATGTCGGTCGCCGGTTGGGAGTATCCGGTGATCGTTGACCTCGCCGGAATGCGGGTCAGCGCGAAGGCGCGACCAATCCTCAAGGACCACAACCAATCGTTGATCGTCGGCCATACCGACGCCGTTCTGGCCG
Organism: uncultured candidatus Brocadiaceae bacterium; assembly: GCA_964612995.1. Classification (GTDB taxonomy): domain Bacteria; phylum Planctomycetota; class UBA11346; order UBA11346; family UBA11346; genus SLQH01. The sequence goes on from CAZTGE010000213.1 coordinate 1,175, forward strand.
AGGACGGTCGGCTCAACGTCACCGGCATGATCAGCGGCGCGGGGCGCGTCGCGCAGGAAGTGGTCGCCGCCGCCGACAACGGCTTCCCGTGGCAGGCGTCCATCGGCGCCACCGTCCGCAAGGCGGTGTTCGTTCCGGCTCGGCGTCAGGCCGAGGTCAACGGCCGCACCGTCACCGGCCCCGTCTACATCGCCCGCTCCTCAACGCTCGGGGAGATCAGCTTCGTCGCCCTGGGCGCGGACGACGACACCGAGGCCCGTCTCGTCGCCCATCACACCCATCAATCCGCCACCATGGAGATCGACCACATGGATTTCGAACAGTGGGTCGCCGCCCAGGGTTTCACCCTCGCCGACCTCTCCGACGCGCAGGCCGAGGCCATGCGTACCCTTCACGCCAACCTGAACGCCGGGGGCGCCGGCTCCGAAGCCGATGATGACGACGGTCCCGATCCTGTACTGGATCTCCGTGCCCAGCTCGCCGCCGAGACCACCCGCGTCAACGCCATCCGCGAGGTCTGCGCCGGTCGTCACGGCGAGATCGAGGCGAAGGCCATCCAGGACGGATGGGATCGGACCAAGACCGAGCTGGAGGTCCTCCGCGCCGAGCGGCCCACCATCAACGCCAACACCGGCGGCACCGGCCCGCTCGACGCGAAGGTGCTGGAGGCGGCGGTGTACATGAGCGCGGGGCTGGAGCGCCTGGAGCAGGCCTTCGACGAGCGCACCCTGGACGCGGCGGACCAGCGATTCCGCAGCCAGCTCGGTCTGCAGCGCCTGCTGCTGGAGGCGGCTCGCGCCAACGGCTACGGCGGCATCGACGTGCGCGACGACATGCGGGGCGTCCTCAAGGCGGCGTTCAGCAACATGAGTCTGCCGGGCATCTTCTCGAGCGTCGCCAACAAGTTCCTGTTGGAGGGCTTCGAGGGGGTGGAGAGCGCCTGGCGTTCGATCGCCGCGATCCGCAACGTGCGGGACTTCAAGCAGGTCACCAGCTACCGCCTCACCGGCGGCTTCCAGTACGAGGAGGTCGGCCCCGATGGTGAGCTGAAGCACGCCGAGGTCGGTGAGGAGGCCTACAGCAACCAGGCCAAGACCTACGGCCGGATGTTCGCCATCACCCGCCACGACCTGATCAACGACGACCTCGGCGCCCTCACCGCCGTGCCCCGCCGACTCGGTCGCGGTGGCGCCCTGAAGCTCAACGACGTGTTCTGGCGCACCTTCCTGAACAACGTCGCCTTCTTCTCGACGGCGAACAAGAACTACATCGACGGCGCCGACAGCGCGCTGACCCTTGATGGGCTCACCCGCGCCGAGACCGCGTTCCTCGACCTGGTCGATAGCGACGGCAACCCGCTGGCGGTCACCCCGGCCGTGCTGCTGGTGCCCAACGCCCTGTCCACCCTGGCCAGCACGCTCATGCGCTCGACCGAGATCCGCGAGGACGGCGGTTCGGCGAAGAGCAAGTACCCGATCACCAACCCGCATGCCGGCAAGTATCGCGTGGAGCGGTCGAGCTACCTCTCCAACGCGCAGATCCCCGGCCACAGCGCGAAGGCGTGGTATCTGCTCGCCAACCCTTCGGACATGCCCGTCATCGAGGTCGCCTTCCTGAATGGCCAGCAGCGCCCGACCGTGGAAAGCACCGACGCCGACTTCAACACCCTCGGCATCCAGATGCGCGGCTACCACGATTTCGGCGTGGCCCTGCAGGAGCCTCGCGGCGGTCTGAAGTCCAAGGGCGAGGCCTGACTTTCCGCATCGGGGGCTCACGTCACTCCGGGCCCGGGCGACCAGTCGCCATTGTCACGGCCCTCCGTGACTTCCGCCCCCGCGCCCCCGATCCCACCAACTGATCTGGAGGACCTTCCATGACCGCGACTTTCATCCACCAGGGCGACGCCATCGACCACGTTCCCGCCACCGACCTCGACGCTGGGGCGGTGGTGGTCCAGGGCGCCCTCATCGGCATCACCACCCGCTCCATCCCGGCCGGGCATCTCGGCGCGCTGCAGCTGCGCGGCGTGTTCGATCTGCCCCGCGTCACCGGCGGCGTGATCGGCGTCGGTTTCCGGCTCTTCTGGGACGAGACCAACCAGCGCGCCACCACCGATGACGACTCCGGCGCCAACGCCTACCTGGGCAAGGCGGTGCGCGAATCGGGCGACACCGACGCAACCGTTCGCGTTCGCCTGGAGCAGTAGTCCGGTGGCCGACCTGCTCGGCGCCGGCAACGCCTGGCTGGAGAAGATGCGGCGGCGGCATCGGGCGACCCCGGTCGCCTACCGGCAGGGCGACACCACCGCCCCGCTCGATGCCACCATCGGCCGCACCATCTTCCGGCTCACGCAACCCATGGCCGGCGTCGAGCGGGTCGAGTCCCGCGACTACTTGATCGCCGCCGATGAGTTCCCGTTCCCTGAACCCAAACGCGGCGACCGCATCACCGAGAACGGCTTCATCTACGAGGTCATGGCTCCCGGCGGCGAACCCGCCTGGCGCTGGTCAGACCCGGACCGCCTCGCCTACCGCATCCACACCAAGCACGTCGGAAAGGAACCGGCCCCATGATCGAAACCACCGCCAAAGCTGGCATGGCCGTGCTCCTCGCGGCCTCGGTGCCACCCGCGCCCGACGTGGGTTTGTGGGCGCAATGGGGCCTCGCCGGCTTGGTCGTCGCCTACACCTTGTGGCGCGACGCCACCCGCGAGCGGCGCATGGCGATGGCCAACGAGGCTCAGCAGCGGTGGGTCCGCGACACGCTCCTGCGCGCCCTGGAACGCAACACCGCTGCGCTCGAACGCCTGGCCGAACGCAAGGGAGACGATCATGGGTCTGCCTGAAGTATCCGCCGCCGTCGCCCAGGTCATCGACGACGCCACGCTGCCGCAGCCGGTCACGGTCGAACGCAGCTGGCTCCCGATCCACGACCTGACCGAGCTGGCCGACACCGTGGTCAGCATCATGCCCGCCGGACAGACCACAGAGCCCGCCGGCCGCAGCCGCCGCAAGCGTCAGTACCGGGTCGAGGTCGGCGTGCAGCGCAAGTTGGCCACCGACGAGGCGACTGAGATCGACGACCTGGTTGCGCTCTCCGACGCGGTGGCGGCGCTCTTCGAACGGCAGCGCCTGCCCGGCCTCGACACCGTCGTCTGGGCGAAGACCGAACACCAGCCGGTGGTCGCCCTCGAACACCTCAACGAAATGCGCCAGTTCACCGGCGTGATCCTCCTGACCTTCACGGAGTGGGACTGAACCATGGCCAACAACGTCATCATGCGCGCCCTGACCCTGGGCACCGAATTCCAGCCGCTCTCTGAGAAGGATGTGGAGGTCGCCACCATCGACCTCTCCGCACCGCCCAGCAACGCGGCTCCGGTCCTGTTCCTCGGTGACGACGGCAACGAAGTGCCGTGGATCCCCGGCGAATACCACACCCTGGTGCGCGTGAATCTGGCCGAGATCCAGGTGAAGGCCCAGAACGCTGGCGATCTGGTCACCATCGTCGGGGGCACCTGGTAATGCCCTACTTCCCCGGAGCTGGGGGTGGCGGCGCGGCGGTGCCCGGCGGCGACGAGGGCGCGGTGCAGTACCGGGCGGGTGCGGCTTTCGCCGGTCACACCGGTCTGCATTACGACCCGGTCACCGGCACACTGCGTATCGGCGCCTGCTCGATCACCACGCCAATCGTCAGCGGCAATGCCTCCCTCGTCGTTGGTGACAGTGTCGGCACCAACCAAGCCAACACCGTCATCGTCGGCCGGGGTATGACCGCCAACGTCGCCAACGCCATCATCCTCACCAACGGCGGTACGCCGCCGACCCAGCAGGACTGCATCGTCATCGGTCGGCCTTCTATCGGCTGCGTGGCGAAGTCCCTGCACATCGGCCGCACCGGTGGGTGCTCGGGCGCCAACGGAGTCTCGATCGGTTACGACGCCCGTTGCACCCACGCTCGTGGTGTGGCCATCGGCGATGGTGCCCGATCGTCCGCCAACAACCGCGCCACCTTCGGCAGCACCGACAAACCGGTGGAGGTCGAAGCCACCAGCCATCTCCGGGCGAAAGGCGCCGTGATCGGCGGCGGCATCGAGCCGGCGGATGGCAGTCTGGAGACCGGGCAATTCGCCGCGTGGTTCGATGAGTTGGCCGACCACATGCGTTTCAAGGGGAAGCGG
>CAZTGE010000214.1:0-5322 GCA_964612995.1 uncultured candidatus Brocadiaceae bacterium
CTCTCTGTGTTCTCTGTGGTTTATGAGAGCACAGGAATAGGCCTGAGTAGTTACTTTGAGGCTTCCTTCAGCGCCCCCGCCGGCCCGATGGTCCGGCTGCGAAGAGCCAGGAACCAGGCCGCCCCGGCCGTTTGTCGCAATGACGCGATCCGGCCCACGAACGTGTCGAGTGGGCGTGATAGCGCGAGGAGTTCCTGGGAAGGGGGCAGCGCCCCCTCTGAAGGGAAGGTCCCATTTAGCGTTGGCCGGTACGCTGCGTGGATCTACCATGCCGACATGAGCGAACGCGCCACTCCGCCGCCTGCCGCTGCCGGTTCCGACGGTCGCCGCGAGGCCGCCGCGTCCGACACGGGGTCCGACACGGGGTCCGGGGCGGCGTTCACCGTGCGTCAGGTATTCGGAATCATCCTCTGCGTGGCCGCGGTCGCCTGCGGCATCGCCCTGAGCCAGGCGACGACCTGGGGCGTCGTCTGGCTGCTGCGGATCCTCGCCGGCGGCTGCGCCCTCGGCGGAACCTGGCTCCAGCTGGTCGGGCGGCGTGCGAACCGGCAGCTGCTGATGGCTGTCGCCGGCCTGGGGCTCGGTGTGCTGGCCTTCGGTGCGTTGCACTGGGCCTGGCTCGGGTGGCCGACCTTGGGCGCTGGTTGCGGTGGCCTGTGCGCCTGGGGCTATGCCCGTCGCGCACGAGCGGCCTGGTTCACCGCGACCCTGGTCTGCGCGGTCTACGGCGTCGCCGCTGCCGCCGGCCTGTTGCGGTGCTATCGCCACGCTCCCGGCGGCGAAGTGTGGATCCTCGCCCAGGGTCTGGGCACGATCTGGGTCGGCTGGTCGGTGACCCAGTTCCGCCGCGCCGCCGGCACGGGCCACCGGTCCAGGACCGCAGCCAGCGGGACGGACGAGCAGCGCGCAGCGACCGACACCGAGCACATGCGCGGGCTGATGGTGCGCCTGAGCGGACGCTTCTGCATCATCACCGGGATCTTCCTGCCCTATCTCGCGCTGTTGCTCGCGGCGATCGGCCGCGGCGAGCCCTGAGGCCGCTGCTCAATCCCCGTAGGGCTCGACTGTATCCGCCGGCACCCGGGCGCTGACCGAGGTGCCGAGCATCTCCAGGTTGACGATCAGATCGGCCTGGCCGCGGCGGCGCTTGATCACCCCTTCGAAGCCGGCGAACGCGCCGCGACCGAGCCGGATCCGGCGGCCGGGCACCAGCTCGGGGCGGACCAGCAGCTGTGGCGCCTCGCGATCGGGGCGATCGAGCAGGGTGATCAGGGAGTTCAGCTCCCTGGCCAGGCCGGCGGGATCGGTGACGTCGAGCACGCTGAGGACCTTGTCGGTGCGCAGGATATCGAACCGCCGCTCGAGGCCCGCGTTGACGAACAGATAGCCAGCGAGCAGCGGCACCAGACTCTTCTGGTAGCCCTTGCCCGGATAGTGGCGCAACCGTTCCTCGTAGAAGATCAGGCCGGGGATGTCGAGCGTCTGCAGGCGCTTGATGAGGACCTTCTCCATCCGCGAGCTGGTGTAGAGCACCATCCACGGCTCGTCGGGCAGGTCCCGGATCAGGTCTGAGGGCCAGGCCTGGATGCGGGTGCGGACGGGCTTGCGCGGTGGGCGGAGCCGATCATCGGCAGCCATGCGGCCTCGTCGGGCATCGGTGTTGGACACATCGGTGTTGGACACATCGGTGTTGGACACAGCGCGATCTTGGCTTCATTTTCACTGCGCGCGAGACTAGGTGCCGCTATGATGCGCGCAAGCGCATGAGCGAGTTCGCCCCCGACCCCCTACGTAGCATGCCGGTCTGCCTCACGGTGTCCTCGATGGACAGCACTGGCGGCGCCGTGGCCCAGGCCGACCTGAAGACCTTTACCGCGCTCGGCACCTATGGCGCGGGGGTGATCACCAGCCTGATCGCCCAGGGCTTCACCCGGACCTGCGACGAGATCCCGATCCGCGACGCCTTCGTCCGCGAGCAGCTCGAGTCCGTCGATGAGGCGCTCGAGATCAACGCGGTCAAGGTGGGGCATTGCCCCACGCCGGGTATCATCCGCATCGTCGGTCGCTGGCTGCGTCAGCGCAAAGGCATCCCGGTGGTCATCGATCCGGTGATGGTGACCAAGGCCGGCATCCCGCTGCAGCAGCCCGAGGTGATCGTCGCGATGCAGGAGGAACTCTTGCCGATCGCCACGGTCATCACGCCCAACCGCTTCGAGGCGGCGCAGTTGACCGGCAAGGAAGAGGTGCTCAGCCGCGAGGATATGGCCGGCGCAGCGGAGCAGTTGTTCGAGACCTACGGCTGTCCCACCGTGGTCACCGGCGGCGGCCTGACCGACGAGAACATCGACGTGTTTCACGGCATCGACGGCTGCTGCGAGTTCCCCGCGGCGGTGATCGAGCGCGGCGTGACCCCGTTCGGCGCTGGCGACACCTATTCGGCCGCGCTATGCGCGCTGCTGGCACGCGCCAACGACCTGCGTGAGTCGATGATGGCAGCGAAGAGTTACGTCCGTTCGCTGATCGCCGAATCCCCGATCATCGCCCGACGCAAAGCCGGCAGCCAGGGCTCACCGAATCCCATCAGCCATTGCATCGCAGTCGATTCGTTGGCCCGAGCCGATGGGATGGGCGCCACCGCCACCGGCATCCATCGCGCACTCGACAGCACCGACCACTGATCCGCGGAACTCCCGCCAGACGCAGTGGGCCCGGCCGTGCGGCCGGGCCCACTGGTGGTGATCCTGCTCGGAAGCGGCTCAGCTCTGCTGGTCGGCCTCCGCCTCCGCCTCGGCGTCGCCGGGCTCCTGGACCGCGACCACCTCTACATCGAAGTGCAGGGCCTGTCCGGCCAGCGGATGGTTGGCGTCGGCGACCACGCTCTCGTCATCGGTGGTGACCACGGTGTAGAGTGCGCCCTGGTCCTCCTTGGTCGGATGCGGACCTTGGAAACGTACGCCTTCAGAGATCTGCGAGCGGTCTTCTTCGGGGAAGGCTTCCTTCGGGATCCGTACCAGCAGCTCGTCGTCGCGCTGACCGTAGCCCTCCTCGGGGGCCACGTCGACCTCGACGCGCGAGCCTGCCTCTTGCCCCTCGAGGGCCTTTTCCAGGCCGGGGATCATCTGGCCGGTTCCGTGGGTGTAGGTCAACGGCGCATTGCCCTTGCTGCTGTCGACCTCCTGGTCATCGATGGTGAGCGTGTAATGGATCGAGACGGTGCTGTCTTTGGTGATCGCCATGGAAAGGGTCTCCGAAGGATGTGGACTGCGGACAGCGCAACCTCCCGGGCGCGTGGCTCGGGCGCCGCTGGCAGCCGTGCAGTCGAGGGGGGACACGGTGGAGAGACGCCGGGCAGCGGCGCCACGATCCCTCCACCATGGGGCGCAGCGGTGGGCTCGCAACCGTGCATCATTCCGCGTTGGGTCACGGTCTCCCTAAGCGTTTATGCGTCAGTGGCTTGCGTAAATCTTGACCCGTCCGCTGCCCCGCATCCGCCCCTACACCGGCGTGTAGGGGCGAGGAGGCCTGGGTCGGTCGCGGTTGACCAGACGCGCTCACGACCATGCTCCGGTCTCTTTCGGAGGGCGTTATGATCCGTGCTTGTGTCATCGGTGCCGGCGGTTTCGGCGGGGCCAACATCATCGAACTGCTGGTCGGCCATCCCGAGGTCGAGATCGCCGCGCTGGTCGATGTCGACGGGGTCGGCGCGCCGATCAGCGCCAGGCACCGGCATCTTGCCGGGTTCTGCGATCTGCCAGTGCGCTCGCCCGAAGCCCTCGATTGGAGTGGTGTCGACGTGGCTTTCAGTGCCACGCCCGATGGAGTCGGCATGCAGTTGGCCCGTGAGTGCCGCGCGGCCGGGGTCAAGCTGATCGACTACAGTGGCGACTTCCGCTTCGGCGCCCCGGCGACCTACGCGGAATACGCCCGCCGTATCGGTCGCGCGCCGGAGCACGCGGCGCCGGAGCTGCTCGACCAGACCACCTACGGACTGGCCGAGCTGCATCGCAAGGCGCTCGCCGCCTCGCCGATCGTGGGCAACCCCGGCTGCTTCGCCGTGTCGACCATTCTCGGATTCGCCCCGGCGGTGCAGGCCGGTCTGGTCGATCCGGCCAGCCTCATCGCCGATGCCAAGACCGGCGTCTCCGGCGCGGGGATCAAGCCGAACCAGACCTTCCACTATCCCCTGCGCTACGAGAACATGAATGCGTACAAGATCGGCGCGCATCAGCACTGCATGGAGATCGAGCACGAGCTCGGCCTGCTCGCCAGTGCGCCCTTGTGCGTGACCCTGACCACCCAGGTGGTCCCGCTCTGCCGTGGCATCATGACCGTCTGTTACGGCCAGCTGCGCGATGCCGGACTGAGCGCGGAACAGGCGCTGGCGACCTACCGCGATTTCTACGCCGACGATGGTTTCGTGACCGTCGAGGCGGCCGGCGTGCCGGTGAGCAACAACGATGTGCGCGGTTCCAACCGATGCGTGCTCGGCGTCAACGTCGATACGCGCACCGGCCGTCTGCTGGTGGTCAGCCACATCGACAACCTGATGAAGGGCCAGGCCGGTTCGGCCCTGCAGAACATGAACCTCATGTTCGGCCTCGACGAGGCCACCGGTCTACGGCGCCCGCCCTTCTACCCTTGAGCCGCGGCAGCGCCGCGATCGTACGCCGGGCCCGAGCCGTGATCGTAGCGCAGGCTTTGCCCGCAGCCCAAGGGCTCATGATAGCGGCCGGAGCCTGCGCGGCTCTTGTTCGCGGGGGATCTCCTCTGCGCTTCGCGCAGCCGCCCCCGCTACGCCCCCATTCCATTCCCCTGGAAAAGTGCGCATGATCATGAGCACTTGTAACCACTCAGGGGCGAAGTCCCTGAGTAGTTACACAAGGCATTCCTCAGAGGTTTACCCGGGGCCGCTCGCTCAAACTTCGGGATGATGGGGGCACACCATGGGTCCATCATCAGATGAACCCATGGTGTGCCCAGGGCGACTCAAAGCTCGCGAATGAGGGCCATGCCTCGCCTCCGCCTGCGTCACTGTGACCCAAGCACCGAAGAGAGCCGGGCTGTTTGACGCAGGCAGAGGCGACGCAAGGCATGCCGACCTGGGGATCGGCGCTCCCGGGGCGAGCTTTGAGTCGCCCTGATGGTGTGCCCCCTGTATCCCTGCCGAGCTGGTGCTCGGCGCTCCCGGGGGCCGAGCTTTGCGCGGCCCTGGAGGTTTGCCCAGGGCGACTCACGGCTCGCAAATGATGGCCATGCCTCGCCTCCATCTGCGTCACTATGGCGTCAGCACCAAAGAGAGCCGGGCGGTTTGACGCAGGTGGA
>CAZTGE010000215.1:0-5268 GCA_964612995.1 uncultured candidatus Brocadiaceae bacterium
GCGCGCACCGCCGCCACCGGCCGCGGCGATCATCGCCGGGGTCACCGGCGGGATCTGCCGTACCAGTTGCGCGGCGGGATCGGCCTTGGGATCGCGATCGTAATATCCGGCGATGTCGGTGAGCAGGATCAGCAGTCCGGCTCCGAGCTGGCTCGCGAGCAGCGCGCTCAGCCGGTCGTTGTCGCCGACCGTCAGTTCGTCGACGGCCACGGTGTCGTTCTCGTTGACCACCGGGACCACCCCGCGCGCGAACAGGGCGCGGAAGGTGCCGGTGAGGTTGAGGTACCGCTGGCGGTCGTCGAAGGCGTCTTGGGTCAGGAGCACCTGGGCGGCAACGATGTCGACCCGCGCGCAGGCCTCTTGCCAGCGATGCGCCAGGTCGGCCTGCCCGATCGCGGCCAGCGCCTGGGTCTCGCTGATCGTGCTCGGGCGTCGCGCCAGCCCCATCCGCGCCATGCCGCAGGACACCGCACCGCTCGAGACCAGCACCGGTCGCCGGCCGGCGTCGATCACGCCGCGCACCTGGTGCACCACCGAATCGAGGAAGGCCAGGTCGATGTGGCCATGGGCGTCGCTGAGCGCATTCGACCCGAGCTTGATCACCACCACCGGTCTATGCGGCATCGTCGGCCTCCTGATCCGCCATGCTGCGCTGGTCGCGCCGGTAGACCAGCCGCGCGGCGAGCAGCCCACTCTCGAACATCACGATCATGATCCCGAACAGCATCAGCTGCGAGAACGGATCCGGCGGGGTGAAGACCGCCGCGAGCAGGATGCCGATGAGCAGCAGCATGCGTCGCCTGGCCGCGATCTGGGCCGGGGTCATGACCTTGGCCTTGACCAGCACCAGGATCAGCCACGGCAGGTCCATCACCAGCCCGAAGGCCAGGGTCATCATGGTGAACAAGCTGTGGTAATAACTCTGACGCAGCTCGAGCTCGGCGCGCTCGATCGCGTTGAACTCGATCAGAAACTTGAATAAATACGGTAGACCATACCGATACCCCAACGCCGCACCGGCATAGAAGAACAACACCGCCGCCGGGAGCATGAGGAAGGCCACCCGCCGTTCGGGCCGATGGAGACCGGGCGCGATGAACGACCAGAGCTGGTAGAGCAGGTAGGGGAAGGCGCCGGCGAAGGCGAACAGCAGCGCCAGCTTGAAGGCCTGGATCGGCGCTTCGATCAGCGACATCAGCTTGAGCAGCGCCTCGCCGGGCTCGAGCGCGAGCCCGACCCGGCGCAGCGTCAGCGGGTCGACCATGGTAAGCGCCCGGCGCAGTGGCAGCTCGACGAGATCCTTGATCTGCGCCTGGAACACCAGGCAGACCACCACCATCACCACCATCAACAACAGCACGCGGATCATCCGCGCGCGCAGTTCGTCCAGGTGATCGCCGAGCGGCATCGCCCTGTCGCCGTCGCCATCCGCGGTCATCCGGCCGCGACTCCATGCACCGCATCGGCGAGTTCGCCCGCGCGACGGCAGACCGTGGCCACCAGTTCCGGCGAACCGGTCTCGCGCTCGATCAGCCGGACCAGATGGCTGCCGACCACCGCGCCGTCACCACAGCGCGCGGCGGCCGCCGCCTGTTCCGGCGAGCTGATGCCGAAGCCGATGCACACCGGCAACCCGCCGGCCTGCTGCTTGAGCGACGCGACCTGCTCGCCCAGATCCGCCGGCAGTTCGGCGCGCTCGCCGGTGACGCCGTAGCGGCAGACATAGTAGAGAAAGCCGCGGCTGAGGCGGGCCAGACGCGCACGCCGCTGTGCCGCGGTATTCGGTGCGACCAGACACACGCCGACCAGCCCCTGGCGCGCGAGTGCCGCGCGCAGCTCGGCCCCCTCTTCGTAGGGCAGATCCAGCGGCAGGACCCCATCGAGTCCGGCCGCGGCGGCGTCGTGCGCGAAGCGCTCGACGCCGTAGGCCATCACCGGTCCGAGGTAGGTGAAGGCGAGCAGGGGCACCGCGCTGCGCTCCCGGATGCGCCGGACCGCGTCGAGGATCCCCGCGAGCGTCGCCCCGGCCGCACGCGCGCGTTCGCCCGCGGCCTGGATCGCCGGGCCGTCGGCCATCGGATCGCTGTAGGGGAAACCGAGCTCGACCACGTCGACGCCGGCACGATCCATGCCGCAGACCAGCTCCACGGTGGTGTCGAGATCGGGATCACCGGCGGTGAGATAGGCGACAAAAGCCTTGCGCCCGGCAGCGGCGAGCTCGGCGAAGCGTGCCTCGATGCGATTGCCACTCACAGCTCCACCCCCTCGAGACGCGCGACCTCGGCCAAGTCCTTGTCGCCGCGTCCGGAGAGGTTGAGCACCACCACCGCATCGCGCGGCAGGTCTTGCGCGATACGGGGCAACGCGCCCACCGCGTGGGCGCTCTCCAGCGCGGGGATGATCCCCTCGGCCTCGCACAGAGCGTGGAAACCGGTCAGCGCCTCGGCATCGCTGCAACGCAGGTAGCGCGCACGGCCGAGTTCGCGCAACCATGCGTGTTCCGGGCCGATCGCGGCGTAGTCGAGCCCGGCGCTGATCGAGTGCGTGCCGCGGACCTGACCCTCGTCGTCTTGGAGCACGAAACTGGCCATGCCCTGGAAGATGCCGAAACTCCCGCCGTCAAAGCGCGCCGCGTGCTCGCCGAGCCCGGGCCCGCGCCCGCCGGCCTCGACGCCATAGAGCGCGACCGCGCGGTCCTTGACGAAGGGGTGGAACAACCCGATGGCGTTGCTGCCCCCGCCGACGCAGGCGACGCAGGCCTGGGGCAGGCCACCGGTGGCGGCCTTGATCTGACGCCGCGCTTCGCGGCCGATCACGCTCTGGAAGTCGCGCACCATGGTCGGAAAGGGATGCGGCCCGAGCGCCGAACCGAGGATGTAGTGGGTGGTGCCGACGTTGGCCACCCAATCGCGCAGGGCCTCGTTGACCGCGTCTTTGAGCGTGCGCTGACCGGAATCCACGCCGGTGACCTCGGCGCCGAGCAGGCGCATGCGGTAGACGTTTGGCGCCTGACGACGCATGTCTTCGGTGCCCATGTAGATCCGGCACGCGAGTCCGAGCAGGGCGCAGGCGGTGGCGGTGGCCACGCCGTGCTGGCCGGCGCCGGTCTCGGCGATGATCCGCCGCTTGCCCAGCGCCTGGGCCAACAGGCCCTGGCCGAGGGCGTTGTTGATCTTGTGCGCGCCGGTGTGGCACAGGTCTTCGCGCTTGAGCCAGATCCGGCGTTCGTGGCGCCGTGAGAGCTCGGCGGCGTAGGTCAGCGGCGTGGGCCGACCGACGTATTCGCGCAACAGGTCGCGGAAGCGGCGGCGGAAATCGCCGTCGCGCCGCAGGCCGGCGTAGCAGGTCTCGATCTCCTCGAGCGCCGGGATCAGCGTCTCGGGGACGTAGCGCCCACCGTAGGGCCCGAAGCGCCCCGGTTTGTTGCGCCGGGTGCCGGTACCGGTCTGGGCCATGATGGCTCCTCCTCGCCTGACGGGCGGCCGGCGCCGGCCGCGGCCGCGGGGGCGCACACCGTACCGGGTCGACCGCTGCGCGCCACCCCACCGGCTGGCCGGCCGCGATCGTGACACGCCAGCGCCAGGAGTGACGCCACAGCTCTGGCACCGCCCCCCTGCGGCCAAGAATACCACCGCTATGGTGCTCCCCGCTCCCGTCGTGCCGATGGCCGAAGTCGCCCTGATCGATGAGGCGGCGGTCGCGCTCGGTCACGACATCGCCGAGCTGATGGAACGCGCCGGGGCCGCGGTCGCCGCCGAAGCCGCCAGCCGCTGCGCGAGCGGCACCATCCTCGTGCTCACCGGCCCGGGCAACAACGGCGGTGACGGCTGGGTCTGCGCCCGCAACCTGGCCCAGGCCGGGCACACGGTCCAGGTCTGGCCGGTGATCGAGCCACGCAGCGAACTGTGCCGCCGCGCCGCGGACCGTGCACGCAACCTGGTCAAGGTGGTCGAGGGCCCCTGCGCCGAGCCGGCGCTGATCGTCGATGCGATCCTCGGCGCGGGCGCCAAAGGCCCGCCGCGTGGCGCGGTGGCCGCCGCGCTCAAGCAGCTTGCCGGCAATACCTGCGAGGTGCTCGCGATCGACGTGCCCACCGGCCTCGGCAGCGAGGCGATGCTCGAGAACTGCTTCGCCCTCTGTCTGCAGGTGGCCAAGGCGGAACTCCTGCTCGAACCACGCCTGCGCGGATTCAAGACCGTGGACATCGGCATCGATCCGGCCGCCTACCACGAGGTTCACAGCAACATCCTGCGTCTGTTCCCGCCGCTGCGCAGCGCCGGACACAAGGGCTCACACGGCGAGCTGCTGGTGGTCGGCGGCGGCGCGTTCCCCGGATCGCTCCACTTCGCGACCACCGCCGCCCTGCGCACCGGCTGCGACCAGGTCCGCGCCTTCACCGCCGATGGGCCCGACCTGCCGCCGAGCATCATCACCCACCGCCAGGAAGGCCGGCTGCTCGCACCGGTCGCCTATGAGACCCTGACCCCGCTGATCGCCCGGGCCAGCGCCGTGCTCATCGGCCCGGGCATCGGCCGTGAGCCCGGCTGCCCCGAAGCCGCCCAGCAGGCCTACAGCCTGGCGACCGAGATGGAGGTGCCGGTGGTCGTCGACGCCGACGGCATCGCCGCCCTGGCCAAGGACATCCGCGACCAACCGGTGGGCCCCGTACCGACCGTGATCACCCCGCACCGTGCCGAGGCGCGCAACCTGCTCGGCCACGAGCCGACCGAGGATGCAGTCCACGCCTTCGCCCGTCCAGACCGCGTGCTGCTGCGCAAAGGGCGGATCGATTTCATCTCCAACGGCCGCCGCTGGGTGCGCAACCGCCGCGGCAACCCGCGCATGGCCGTCGGCGGCACCGGCGACTGCCTCGCCGGCATGACCGCCGGCTTCATGGCCCGGGGGCTGACCCCCTTCGACGCCGCCCGCCTCGCGGCCTACTGGCTGACCACCGCCGCCGACGAGTTGTGGGAGGAACAAGGCCCCTGCTACATCCCCGAGGATGTGGTCGAGCGCCTGCCGCACACCTTGCGCCGCGGCCTGAGCGCACTGGGCAGCTGGCCCCCGGAGACCGATGCTTAGGTTTCAAAAGGGGCGCTGCCCCTTTGGATCCCCGGGTCGGCGGCGCTGCGCTCGCCTCGCGGCCGCCGTCGTCGCTCGCCAGCTGCGCTGGCGTTTTCGGCGGCCCTGCGGGCCATTATCGCCGAAAACCGCTCCTCTGGCGGCCGGTCGCGCCTTGGTTTCAAAGGGGCGCTGCCCCTTTGGATC
>CAZTGE010000216.1:0-2707 GCA_964612995.1 uncultured candidatus Brocadiaceae bacterium
TGCCGCTGGCGATGATCCGGCCGGTCTGGTCGACGAGCTCGAGGTAATCATCCAGTCGGAGCTGGTTGTCGCAGGCCGAGAGAGCAACAACCGAGGACAGACCACTCCTGCGCAGAGCCTCGATAACTCGTAAGCCCTTGAGCGCCACTCGCTTATGGAGCGTGCTCTGAAAACGTCGTCTTTTGTCGCGGCAACCTGCCATTGAGGCACCAAGACCCGGCCTGCTTGGCGCCTGCCGCAGTCTCCTGCGGTCGCTGCCGGCCGGTGTTCTACTCGCCGCTTCCTACGAAGGCCTCCAGAACGAGGGCGGCGCGCTCGCCAGCGCGCAGGAGGTGCTGCTGGGCCCGGTCCCTCTCGCCGGCGGCCTGCAGGAAGAAGGCGGCGGTGGCGTGATCGTCGGCGTTGCCAGGGCGCGCCAGGGCCAGGGCCAGGGCGGCCTGATCGGCAGCCGGCATGCGCTCGAGCGGAAACTGCATGCTGCTGGGGCCCGCTTTGAGAGCCACGGTGCCGCGCTGCGTATCGGCGCCGTCGACGTCGAATTCGCCGCGCATGCTGGGCATGGTGAAACGCGGCTTGCGGCGCTCGGCGCCGGCTTCGGCGGCGCGGGCCAGCAGCCAGCGGCGGAAGAGCGCCGCCGTCTCGCTGTCGGCCTGAGTCGAAAGCCTGCTCTGCGGGTCCTCATTCTGCTTCCCCTCCTCGGCCGGCGCTGGTGGTGGCGCCTGGGCGATGGTGACCTCGGCGGTGGCGCCGCCCCACGGTCCGGCCCAGGTCGCGAAGGTGAGCGTGCCGTCGACCATGCTGATGCGCTGCTCGCCGACCACCACCGCGTCGCCTTCGGCAGTGGGTGTGGCGCCGCCCTCGCCGAGGAACCGGATCGTGTAGTCGACACCCCCGGCCGCGACGCGCTGGCCCTCGGCATTGCCGCCGACCAGCACCAGCATGCCATCGGCACCGCTGGCGCCCGAGAAGTCGATGCCGACCCATCGGCCGTCGCCGCCGAGGATGGCGCTGCCGTCAGCGGCCGGTCGATAGTGCTGGACGTTGCTCGGCAGGCTCCCCCATTGCTCGCGCTGGCCGTGGTGCCAGATGACCATCTTCTGGTCGGGGCCGTGGGGTGCATAGGCCTGGGTGCGACGCAGCAGCTGGCTGATGACGATGTCGTTCTCGTCCTGCCACCGATTGCGGAAGGCGTAGAACTGCCACCGGCCGTCGCGGACCGTGCGAGGCATCACCTCGGCCGGATCGACCAGGTCCATGCCGAAGGGGGTGTTGACGAAGGCGAGGACGGTGTGGTGCGGGTAGGGTGGCGAGGAATCCCACGGCGTGCCGCGCTGAGCATCGTGGTCGCGCAGATGGGTGTTGTAGAACCACCACAGCGCGGCCCGCTCCTTCGGCAGTACCGCGCCGTAGCCGATGCCGAAATACCCACCGCCGCTGATGCCCTTGGTGCGCGCCCAGATGTTGTGCCGATAGCCACCGCGTTCCGGGAAGCAGCTGCGCAGGTCGTCGAGCCTGCCGGCTCGCGGGACGGTGAGGAAGATCCACTTGAGCGCCATCCAGCGCACGTTCTGGCGCGGGCTGATGAAATCGAGTCCGGCCGCGGTCCTCCACGCCTGCGCCGCTGTCAGGTAGATGATGTGGCTGGCCATGGTCCCGGTGCCGTCGCCCTCGGCGAAATAGCCGCCGTCGCCGAAGCCCTCGGTGGCGTTGCGGATCATCGCTCGCTGCGACGCCGCGAGCAGCTTCTCGATCCTGCCCATGTCGATGCCGGGATCGTGCATGATCGCGAGCAGCGTCATCGCCCCGCCGCCCACCTGCATGCCCCAGTGGTTCGAGCGCGGATTGTGGCGCTTGCCGTTGACCAGCGCCTCCAGTTCGGCGTGGCGGCTCTCATTGTAGTGCGCCAGGGCCTGCGCCACGCGCTGCCGGAAGGCGTCGTCCCAGCCGTTGTAGCACAGGTCGTACCCGAGCGCGTACCAGCCGATCGTGGGGCCGGCGCGCAGCGCGCCACCCGGTTGTTTGAAGGCGTAGCGGCCCTCGCGATCGCGGTCGCGCACCCCCTGGAAGGCCCACTCGAAGCACTGGCGACCGAGGTCGGCGTACTTCTGTTCCTCGGTGAGCAGGTAGAGCAGCCCGAAGCCGGCGGCGTGCGACATGGAGTAGGTGCCGATAGGCCACTCCTCCTTGCGTGGCGCCGGGCCGCCGCTCTTGCCGTAGGCGCTGGTGACATCGTTCTTCAGGCTCGGCATGGTCTCGCCGCCGCCGAGCTGCTCCTTCAGCCGCGCGATGAGCGCCTGGCCCTCGGGAGTCCTGGCGCGCGCCCGCAGCGCCGGCAGATCGCTGGCGCGAAACAGGAGGCGGGGATGCTCGCCCGGCTGGATCGGTACATGTCCTTCGACCGGTGCTGGCCACAGATCGTCGGCGGCCACGGCGACGGTGGCGAGGCCGAGGAGCAGGATGACGTGCGACAGACGGGACATGGCGCTTCTCCGGACGCGACAGAGGTCATACGCCGGTGCGTCGGGTACATTGACGGCGGGTCGACGGGGGGGCCTACTTCTGCGCGACATCCGAGGACATGCGCGACATCCGGGGCCAGACCGCGACATCTCAAAGGACAAAGACATTCGAGGGCCAAAGACATTCGAGGGCAGACTACTTCTGCGCAGGGCCAGATGAGTCTATCTGACACAAGTATGTAGTCATG
>CAZTGE010000216.1:2807-5265 GCA_964612995.1 uncultured candidatus Brocadiaceae bacterium
TTGGTCAGTATGGCTTGTTGCGCCCTGCCCCGAAAGTAGTCTGTCCCGCCTTTGCCCTTGCGCAGGGCCAGATGAGTCTATCTGACACAAGTATGTAGTTATGTTGGTCAGTATGGCTTGTTGCGCCCTGCCCCGAAAGTAGTCTGTCCCGCCTTTGCAAAGTAGTCTGTCCCGCCTTTGCCATTTCCGCGTTCTCCGGAACGCGGCCCCATTGAAGCCCGGTGCAGTACCATACACCCCGATGCTTGACCGTTATTTCCGCGTTCGCCAGAACGCGGCCTCATTGGAACCGCTGGGGCAACGGGTTGCGCCGTGCGTGCAAGGTATTCCCCCGTTCTCCGGAACGCGGCCTTGACCTGACCATCGCCTGCGCTCCATGGTCGGTGGGCCTCCCGCCGCTGCCTCGATGGCTGCGTGAGCGGAGCGGTGAACGCGGAGCACCGGGGCGACGGGTCGGTGGCGCCTCCGGGCGTCGTGTGGCCGCACGTCCGCCATCGCCGAGGATGTTCCCTTGACCGCCGTCCGCATCGGCGGCATACCGACTGCCATGAGCATACCCGGGATGACCGAGGCCGACCGCCAGCTGATCGATACCCGTTTCTCCGGATACGGCGAAGCCTGGAAGGGCGGCCTGGCGGCGCTCGAGCGGGATTTCGTGCTCGAGGGCCGTGGCACCGAAACGAGCGTGGTGCTCGCCGGCACCATGCGCGCGCCACCGCGGCTGCGCTACGAACTCACCTACCAACGTGCCACCGAACAGACCTCGCATGGCCGGCCGGTGCTGCCCGACGGTCTGCAGCTCGACGAGGCGCAACTGGCGCAGATCGATCGGATCCTGCGTGCGGAGCGGGAGTGGTGGATCAACCCGCCCTTCAACGGGTACGTCGGCATCCTCGACCTCACGGACGGGCTGGCAGCGCTGGAGGAGTGGCAGCGCCGGCTGGAAGCGAGCACGGGCCTGTCCTCGGCGGAGGATGTGCTGGTCAGGGAGACCCGCCTGGTCGAGGGCGATGCGCTGCTCTACTACCGCGACCATCGCGGAAGGGGCATCGCGATGTGCTGCTGGTTCGACCTGGCACGCGACACCTTCTCGGGGATCATGTGGCCTCGACTCCCCCTGCTGCCCTACGGTCGTCGCTACACCGCCTCCGAGATCGCGGCGATCGACACGGCGCTGCGGGAGCACGGCGATTTCGGCCACTGCGGCGACGTCCGTTCCGGCCTGCGCGATCTCGTCACCCACATGCAGGTGAGCATCCGCGACACCGGGGACACCTGGCACATCAGCGCCAGCCCCCCGGATTATCATGGCCACGCGCTGTATTTCGACATCGACAAGGCCACCGGCACGATCGGCACGTGCGCGGCGGGCCACCTCATACCGCCGCCCGACTGCGGCGAGGTCCGGCCGGTCCTGGACGTGGACGAGGCCGAGTGGGATATCGACACCGCCCACTGAGCACGAAGCGTAGCCGGCCGTCGCACGTCGACCACGCACCACGGTGGTGCTGCGAGCCCCCGCCCCCGCCGGCCTTCTCTCGAGCGACCGCGCCCCGGTCGACAGGACGCCGTCAGCCGTGGCCGTGACGTCCCCTCCCAGAGACACCGGTTGCTGCTGTAGACGCGGTGGTCGGTGATGGTCCACCCGACACCGGTCGGATCCTGGATGTCGAACAGCAGCGCATGCTCCGTGACCGACACCACGTTGCCGCGGAAGATGCCGTCCCAACTGCGATCGCGCAGGCTGACGCCCGGCCGACGCTGTTCCGGGTCGTCCAGCCGGACGCGGTTGGAGACGTAGATATTCCATTCCCCTGGAAAAGCGCTCGTAACTGCTCAGACCTTCCTGAAGTTATTTCTACAATTACCACAGAGGACACAGAGAACACGGAGAGAAGAGGGAGAGAATTCCAATCCGGCCTCTGTGCTCTCTGTGTTCTCTGTGGTTTATGAGAGCACAGGAATAGGCCTGAGTAGTTACAAGCGCTCATGGTCATGCGCACTTCTCCAGGGGGATGGAATGGGGGCGTAGCGGGGGAGACTGCGCCCAGCGCAGAGCGAGCCCCCCCGCGAACAAGAAGCCGCGCGGGCGCCGCCCGCCACAGTACCTCTTGGGGTGCGGGCGGCACCCGCGCCATGCCCCTCGACGCCGCCGCGGATGTCGAACAGGCCCCTGCCGCCCTGTACCCGACTGTGGTGCATGACGAAGCGGGGGCCCGCCAGCCCGTGACGCAGGGTGTGGGTGCCGTCGATGCCGACCGTGGGTCTGGGCGTATCGAAGACGTTGTCGTCGACCAGGATGTCGTGCGGGAATCGCCCGTGGCACCGCAGGGCCAGGGAGGTGTCGCCGGTGAAACTGCCGCCGGTGACGACGCAACCGGCGGCCCATCGGAAGATCGGCATGTGGCGCAGGTCGTTGGCACGGCAGTCGATCATCAGGCTGTGGGTGACGCCGCCG
>CAZTGE010000217.1:0-3735 GCA_964612995.1 uncultured candidatus Brocadiaceae bacterium
GTGTCCTGGGATCATGATCTGGAGAAGCGGACGATCCGCGGTGCAGCGGTGGGCGCCGGGCTGTGGATCATGCCGGTGTTCCTGTGGATCGTGCTGTCGCCGCTGGTGTTGCTACTGCAGATGCTGCCGCTGAAGGTGGTGGAGCAGGGGGTGGAGAGACCCGAGTTGGGGTAGGGCGCCCATCGCGCGCCGCGCCGCCGACTCCGACGTCGCCCCGTGCGTCCGCCGTCCGCCGCGCCGCAGCTATCGTTGTTGGACGGCCTCGGGGGCGTTGCAGCAAGGTCCTGAATCAAGGATCTGGTAGATCACGGGATCGATCGGCACGAACACGGTTTGCTCGTGACATGTGCGTGCGATCGGGGCTTCTGCTGAAATCCCCCGCGGACTCGGCACGATCCCCATGTTCTCGGGCTGCATGGCCAGCCGACCGTGGGCGCGTGCCGCCCGCAGAACGTATCGGGGATGCCTTGCGCGGATCGGCAGAACCCAGCCGCAGTGGTTGCTGGCGGCGGCGCCGGGGCTGGTGACATGGCGCGGCAGCCCTGCGCGCAGACGCCGGGCGACCAGTGCGCGTGCGCGTACGTCTCCTGGGTTGCGTTGTCGGAGCGCGCGCGCTAATTGGCGGTGCAGGGCCCGGTGGGGCTGGATCCGGTAGCGGTCGGCGACGAATGGTCCTGGAAATCCACGTACAAGCGGGCCAATTCCCTGACGCGTACGCGTCAGCCAGCGGATGCTGGATACGTCGATGCCGCGCCGTCCGAGCAATGCCAAGGCGGCGGTGCGGGCCAGGCGACCGCAGGCATCCAGGCGCTTTTGTACTGGCCAGCGTGCGATCACTGCGGCGATGCGACGGCGCAGGACGCGGTCTCGCACGACCGCGATCGCCCCGCCGCCGGCGGTCGCCGTCTTGATGGTGCCGAAGGACCACAGGGTGGCCGTTGCCTGCGCATGTCCCCACCAGCCGTCTGCTGCGTAGGCCTGGGCGGCATCTTCGATCAGGGGGACTCCCTGCGCATGGCACCACGCTGCGATCTCGGTCAGGTCGCATCTGGCGCCGAACAGGTGTGCGACGCAGACTGCCGCCACGGGGACCTTGGCCGCAGCGCACGCAGCCGCCGCACGTTCGAGGTGGACGGTCGTCGGGCAGGCCAGCCCAGGATCGATGTCGACCGGAACCGGGCACAGGTCGCAGGCTTGCACCAGTTCCCACATGGCCGGGATGGTCCACGCGCTCATGAGTACCGCGGCTCCGCGCGGGACGTCGATGGCTTCAAGGATCGCGAGCCAGGCGCTGCGCACGCAGAGCATCGGCATCGCTCCGCTACACACCGGCACCACGGCGGCGCGGCCAGACACAGGTCCGGCAAGACCGGCCACCGCATCCCAACAGCGCAGGTCGATGCGAAGCGGAAGACGACAGCGCCAGGGCTTCGTCGAGGGAAGTTGAGAGCGGGCCGCGTCGGCCGCGGTCACCTTGGCATTCTCAGACGGCATCCAGCGATGCTCGCGGTCGAGGAGAGGCGATCACGGGACATAGAGATACCGCACGAGATGAAAGAACACCGGAGCCGCAAAGCACATGCTGTCGACCCGGTCGAGGATGCCGCCATGGCCGGCGATGAGGTGACCATAGTCTTTGATTCCCGCATCTCGTTTGATGGCCGATAGCACGACGTCGCCGAAGAAACCGAGCATGCCGATGCCGAGGCCGAAAAGGCCGGCCTGCCACCACACGAAGGGGGTCGCCCACCACAGTGCCGCACCCAGACCGCCGACTGACAACACGCCTCCGGTGAGGCCCTCCCAGGTCTTCTTGGGGCTGATGTGCGGGAGTACGGCATGCCGCCCGCAGGTCTTGCCCCAGATGAACTGCAGCACGTCGCACCCTTGGTTGCAGACCGCCAGGAAGATGAGCAGGCGGAAGGATGCCGTCGGTGGTTGTCCTGGAATCTCCAGCGTCAGCAGCGCAGGTACGTGGCTCAGTGCGAAGACGCAGACCATGAGGCCCCAATGGATCTTGCTGGTGCGGCCGAGGAAGTCCTGCGGATCATCGGTGGCAACAGAGCGGATCGGCAAGAACAGGAAGCAGTAGACCGGAATGAACACGAGGAACATGCCGGTCCAGTGGATGCCGACGAACAGGTACTGCAGCGGAACAATGATGAAGAAGGCCCAGAACAGAGCCCGGTGATCGCCACGCTGGGTCGGCGTGATGGTTATGAATTCTCGCAGGGCAAGGAAGCTCATGATGCCGAAGAGGCTGATGGATACGATCGGCCCCAAGAGCATGGCCACCGCAAGTACGCCGGTCATGACCCACCATGCGCGTACACGGGTGCCGACATTGGCCATGGTGGCTCGTCCACCGTCGCTGTGCACAAGCATGCGCAGAACTGCGGTGGCGGCGCTGGCCACGATCAGCAGGCCGAGGATGCCGCCGAGCAGCCACATCATCACCGGATCGTCAAGGATCTTGGCCATGCAGGGCCTCCACTGCTTCGCGGGCACGCGCGAGGAAATCCGCGCGGCTTTCGCTAGGGGATCGTTGTAGCGGCGCGCCGAAGTGCACCCCGCCGAGTACGGGGATCGGCAGCCACTCACCCTTGGGAAGGATGCGATTCATGTTCTCGATGAACACTGGAATCAACTCCACATCGGGCCGCGCCATGGCCAGATGATGCAGGCCTGGCTTGAAAGGGCTGATCTTCTCGCCGGAGCCACGCGTTCCTTCGGGGAAGAGGATCAACGAAGCGCCGTCATCCAGAGCGGCGCATATGCGTTCTACCGGATTGTTGTCCCTGGTGATGCGAGACCGCGGGATGAGCACCGCTCGAAAGACACGATTGGCGAGATGCCTGCGCACCGGGCCCTTGCTCCAGTAGTCTTCCGCAGCAACGGGTCGGGTGGCGCGACGTAGGATTGGCGGCAGCGATGCCCAGAGGACCATGAAGTCCATATGGCTGCTGTGATTGGCGAAGTAGATGCGCTGCGTCGTTGCGGGTTCGCAGCCACGCCAGCGAGCCGTGGCACCGGCGAGCAGGCGCACCGTGGCGACGAGCAGACTGGCAATCACGCGGCCTCCAGCTCCACCGCGATGCGACGCACGCGTCCGATGAAGGTCACGAGCGCCCCCAGCACGATCAGGGACAGAGCCGTGGTAATCACCCAGCCATCCCAGCCCCTGAAGGCGCCGGCGGCCGCGGCGATACAGGCCACCGTCATAACGGCCATGCGCTGTGGCTTGGCCATGATTCCCCCGAAGTCCTGCTTGAGGCCGAGTGCGCCCCCGAGCATGCGGGCGTAGGCCGTGAGGACCGCAAGGAGCCCGGCTGCCCATCCGAGTTCGATGCCCCAGGGGTGCACGGTGATGGCATAGCCGGCTGGAACCAAGATCAGAGGGTCGGAGATGCGATCGGGAACATCGTTCCAGACCTCTCCAGACTTGCTGCGGAAGCCTCCCTCTACAGCCACCATGCCGTCCATCAGGTTGCAGAGGAGGCGTAGTTGGAGGAAGGCGGCAGCACCGACGAACAGCAGACAGCCGGCAAGGCTCCCGCGGCCTGAAAGGGCCAGACAGGTGCCTGCGCCGGCAGCATAGACGACGCTAAGGGCCGAGATGCCATTGGGGCGCAAGCCCACCTTGATGCAGGCGCGGCTGAGTGCGCTGGCCCAGGCAGTGCCACGGCTCTTGAGCGGACGACGGTTTGCGGTGTCGGTGTCGGTGTCGGTGTCGGT
>CAZTGE010000217.1:3835-5185 GCA_964612995.1 uncultured candidatus Brocadiaceae bacterium
CGGTGTCGGTGTCGGTGTCGGTGTCGGTCATGTGGCGACAGCGTAGTGGCCTAGCAGCGCGACTCCAGAGTCCATCGCAGTCGTCTGCGTTGGGCAAGGCTACTTGGAGACTCCGCCGAACCCGGCGACGGTGCCGTTTGAGGACGCTGGGCAGATCCTGTACGTGCGGCGAGCGGTGCCGGGGTTCTCCAAACGGCTCTATCCGCGTCATCTGGAGAAGCGCACGATCCGCGGGGCAGCGGTGGTCGCCGGGCTGTGGATCATGCCGGTGTTCCTGTGGATCGTGCTGTCGCCGTTGGTGTTGCTGTCGCTGAAGGTGGTGGAGCAGCGGGTGGAGGTGGTTGACGATGCTCCCCAGTTCTCGCAACATACCGAGGCAGATGGCTGAACTTCGCCGGCGTAGAAATGGCCGCTACTTCACGCGCGATGAGCGCCTCGCAGCTCTCGACGAACTCGTGGCCCCGATCCGCCCGCACTGGGGCAAGGGTTTGACCATGGCCGAGATCGCCGATCGGTTGGGCTGGACCAAGACCACGCTGCAGGGGCGCATCCAGATGCACCGGCGTGAGGTGGCGGATAGCTGGTTACGGTGATCGCCGGCGGCCGGGTTCGTCGCTCGGTCTGAGTCCGAGAATCTCTGCGTCAACCTGCCGGACCATTCCCGTCTCAACCATCTCAACGCCAGCCATCAGCTTGCCGCCGATCTCGCGCACCCAGCGAACCACGCCTTTCACCTCGCCCATGGGGACATCTGTTCCGTAGTGACAGGCGTAGGGATCAGGCAGGGGGTTCTTGCCCATCTTCGCGGCGCGCTTCGTCGGCACCTCCACACTGGCGCGGTACGAGGTCAGCGTCTGCCCTGTCTCTGTGATGAAGACGTGCGACACGGCCTGTCGAGTAATGCCATGTTTGCGTGCGATGGTGCCCATGGGGATCCCCGCTTTGAGGTCTTCGACGATCGCGACGTTCCGCTTCTGCCGGCGCTCCGTCTTGATGGGTGGTCGGGGTGCGGTCTTTGCCCGAGATGCCTTCGGCTTTCGTCTCTGTCGTGGCTGGGGTGGGCTCTGGCGCATACCCATCGCGATCTCAAGGGTCTCCAGATCCAGGGAGGGGACTTCCACGCCGGACTCCTGCAATTGCAGGAGTCGCCTGCTCATCTCCTTGAACCAAGCCGTCAGCATCGGGCTGGCTTGTTCGAGGTGGCCAAGGAGCAGGAAGGCAGCCCGCTGCGAGACCCGCAGTCCGAGCGCCTTGGCCCAGGCCGGGAGCACGTCGAGCGGAGGTGACTTACGTCCGACGTAACTACTCAGGCCCCATAGCTGCTTCACACCGACTTTGTGCTGGGTTCCG
>CAZTGE010000218.1:0-5147 GCA_964612995.1 uncultured candidatus Brocadiaceae bacterium
CTCTCTGTGTTCTCTGTGGTTTATGAGAGCACAGGAATAGGCCTGAGTAGTTACGCGCACTTTTCCAGGGGAATGGAATGGGAGCGTAGCGGGGGCGACTGCGCGCAGCGCAGAGCGAGCCCCCGCGAACAAAAAGCCGCGCGGGCGCCGACCGCTACAATGCCCCTTGGGGTGCGGGCGGCGCCCGCGCTATGTTTCGGCGCAGCCGATCCGCCCACGCCTGAATCTGCCGGCAGATTCAGGCGAACCACGACAAAGCCAGAGGGGTAGGTCCTCACGCAGTGAGGACCGTAGGGGCGAGGCCCCTGAGTAGTCACTGCTGAAATAGGTCGGATGGAGGTGGGCCGTCGCGGCGAGGGTCGCGAGGCCGAGCGGCCGAGCGCCTGGCGCTATGGCCACAGCCACGCCTTCATCGGCAACGCCGACACCCGCGTGCTGCTCGGCGGCGATCGCGCGGCGATCCGCGCCGAGGTCGAACGCTGCATGGCCATCGGAGGCGACTGCCCGGGCTTCATCATGGCCGTCGGCGGCCTGGATCCGGGCCCCGAGGCGCATGCATGCGCTACGGAGCCGATGAGCGCGGACCGTCGCACGCGACGCCGCGAGGCTGTGCCGACGGCGCTCGTGCCGGGCTTGCGCCGGTGCGCTGGAGCGTAGGGTGTCGAGCTTCCGGAATCCGCGCGAGGAAAGTCCATGTCCCCACGGTGTCGCGCCCAGCTTGTTGCCGTCGGCAGCCACTTGCCACAACGGGTGTTGACCAACCGCGATCTGGAACGCTTCGTCGACACCTCCGATGCCTGGATCACCTCGCGCACCGGCATCAGCGAGCGACGCATCGCCGAACCCGGCACGCCGGTGAGCGATCTGATGGTCCCGGCGGCGCAGCAGTGCCTCGAACGTGCCGGGGTCGCGGCCACGCAGATCGACGGGATCATCGTCGGCACCATCACCCCCGACCACGTCCTGCCCGCCTCCGGCAACATCCTGCAGCACAAGATTGGCGCGACCCGTGCCTGGGCGATGGATCTGCTCAACGCCTGCAACGGCTTCGTGGCCAGCCTGGCCACCGCCGTCGCCTACATCGAGAGCGGGCATGCGGAGCGGATCCTGGTCTTCGGCGCCGACGTGATGTCGAACCTGGCCGACTACGAGGACCGCGAGACCTGCATACTGTTCGGCGACGGCGCCGGCTGCGTCCTCGTCGAGGCCGGCGACCCCGATGGCCCGGGGGTGTTCGGCTTCGAGATGCATTCCGACGGCGCGGGCGCCCAGAGCCTGGTCATCCCTGCTGGCGGCTCGGCCCGGCCGGTCGACGCCGAAGCCCTGGCGGGCCGGCAGCAGTACCTCAAGCAGGACGGGCGGGCGGTGTTCAAGGCCGCGATCCGATGCATGGCCGAGGTCGCCGAGTCGCTGATCGGCCGGCTGGGGCTGACCACTGCCGACATCGATCTGCTGGTGCCGCATCAGGCCAACCGCCGGATCATCGAGCCCACCGCCCGCCGGCTGGGCATCGGGATGGACCGGGTGGTGGTCAACCTCGACCGCTGCGCCAACACCACCGGCGCGACCATCCCGCTGGCGCTGGCCGACGCCGCCGCCGACGGCAGGCTGGTCGACGGCAGCCGGGTGCTGCTCGTCGCCTTCGGCGGCGGCTACGCGTGGGGGGCCTGCTACCTCACCTGGGGCCGGGGAGCCTGAGATGAGTGCTGCGCAATCGCCCCATCCCGCCGTCAAGCACCTGGAGTGGATGCTGCGTGCGCGCCTGCTTGAGAACAAGCTCGCCGCGCTCTACCGCCAGGGCCGGATCCCGGGCAGCGTGTTCATGGGCAAGGGCCAGGAGGCGCTGAGCGCGGCACTGGGCATGCACCTGCGCGCGGGCGACGTGTTCGCACCATTGATCCGCGACATGGCCGGTCGCCTCGCCTTCGGCGAGCCGCTGCTCGACGTGGTGCGCGTCTACCTCGGCCGGGTGACCAGCCCGATGCGCGGTCGCGACGGCAACGTCCACCGTGGCGAGATCGCCCGCGGGATCCTGCCGATGATCAGTCATCTCGGCGCGATGATCGCGCCCTGCGCTGGAGCGATGCTCGCACGCAAGCTGCGCGGCAAGCTCAGCGGCAGCGACGACCCGGTCGCCTGCACCGTGCTCGGTGACGGCGCGATGCAGACCGGCGCCGCCCACGAGGGCATCAACCTCGCAGCCGTCGAGCGGCTGCCGGTGGTGATCGTGGTCGCCGAGAACCAGTACGCCTACTCCACACCCAAGGCGCAGAGCCATGCCTGCACCGGCCTGGTCGACCGCGCCATCGGCTACGGCCTGCGCGGTTGGAGCTGCGATGGCAGCGATCCGCAGGACTGCTGGGCCACAGTGTCTGCGGCCTTCGCGCAGGCGCGCAACGGCGACGGCCCGCAGCTGATCACCGCCAGCCTGCTGCGCCTCTGCGGCCACGGCGAACACGACGACGCGGCCTACATCGATCCGGCCGTGCGCGCCTGCCATCGCGATTGCGTCGACCTGGCCGAAGAACAGGTCGTCGCCAGCGGCGAGCGCACGTCGGCCGACCTGGGCCAGCTGCGCGAACGCATCAAGGCGGAGATCGACGCGGTGGTCGAGCAGGTCCTGGCCGAACCGGAGCCCACGCCCCAGGGCGAGACCTGGCAGGCCTACGCCGATCCGGCCATCGCCAGCGAAGGGCCCGAGCTGCCATGACCGCCGCCGACCGCACCGGTACCACCTATCTCGAAGCGCTGCGCATCGCCATGGGCGAAGCGCTGGAGCAGGACGACCGGGTGTTCCTCTACGGCGAGGACATCGAGGACCCCTTCGGCGGCGCCTTCAAGGCGACCAAGGGGCTGAGCACCCGTTATCCCGGTCGGGTGCGCAATACACCGATCAGCGAAGACGCGATCGTCGGCGCGGCGATCGGCGCGGCGCTCGAAGGCTTGCGGCCGATCGTCGAATTCCAGTTCGCCGACTTCGCCCTCTGCGGCTTCAACCAGCTGGCCAACCACGCCGCGACCACCTGGTGGCGCACCGGCCGTCCCTGTCCGCTCGTCGCCCGGCTGCCCTCCGGCGGCACCCCGGGCGGCGGACCGTTCCACTGCCAGATGCCCGAAGGCTGGGCCACCGCCTTCCCCGGTCTGGTCGTCATCGCGCCTGCCACCGTACGCGATGCCTATGCCATGCTCCACGCCGCGGTCGCCTGCGAGGACCCGGTGCTGCTGCTCGAGCACAAACTCCTTTATTACCACCTACGCGACCCTGCATTCACGCCGGGCGGACCGATCCCGCCGTTGCATCGCGCCGCGGTGCTGCGCGACGGGCGCGACTGCACCATCGTCGCCTACGGCGCCATGGTCCAGGGCGCCCTGGCGGCGGCCCAGGGTCTGGCCAGCAGCGGCGTCGACGCCGAGGTGGTCGACCTGCGCTGCCTCAAGCCGCTGGACCTGCCGACCGTGCTCGGCTCGGTCGCGCGTACCGGCCGGTTGGTGGTGGCGACCGAGGCCTGGCCCTACGGCAACGTCGCGGCCGAAGTGGTGGCCGGCGTCTGCGCCGAGGGATTCCACCTGCTCGACGCCCCACCGCGACGGGTGACCTCCCCCGACACGCCGATCCCCTTCCATCCCGCCCTGTGGCTGGCGCACCGGCCGGATGCCAAGCGCATCCAGCACGCCGTCCGCGAAACCCTGGGATTCTGAGCCATGACGACTCCCTCGGTGCATCCCGAACGGACGTGCGCGGGTCGGACCCGGCGCCGCCGCGTGACCATGCGGGAGCGCCTGTGATGGGAGAGCCAACCATGCCCCACGTCGCCATCCGTCTGCCCAAGCTCGGGGAATCCGCCGCTGAAGCTGCGATCGTATCCTGGCTGGTCGAACCCGGCGCCACGGTCGCCATCGACCAGGACCTGCTCGAGGTCGAGACCGAGAAATCGGTGATGACGGTGACCTCGCCGGCGGCCGGCACCCTGAGCCAACAGACCGCAGCGCCGGGCGACCGCTGCGCGGTCGGCGATGTGCTCGGCCAGATCACCGTGGCCGACGGCGAAACGACCCTCGCCCCCCCCGAGAGCAGACCCGCTGCCGAACCGGTCCCGGCAGCACCGACCGAGATCGAACACGGCACCCATTTCCCGGTCGATGCCGAAACGATGGCCAGCGTCGCCGATCGCGAGCCGGCGAACGACCGCGTGCCCGCCCGTGCTCCGGGCATGGGCTACTTCTCACCGCGCGTGCGCGCGCTGATGGACGCCTGGAACCTCGCCAACGCCGACATCGCCGCGGTCCGCGGCTCCGGCCGGGCCGGCCGGGTCAGCGCGCGCGACCTCGAGCACTTCCTCGACGGGATCGACGAGGAGCAGACCACGCTCGCCAGCCCGATGCGCGTGGCGGTGGCCCACAGCATGCGACGTTCCTGGTCGCGACCGTTGGCGACCATCGCCTGCGACGTGCGCATGGGCCCGCTCCTCGCCCACCGCCGTAGCGTGCCCGGCCGCCCCAGCGCCACGGTCTACGCCCTGCGCGCGCTCGGACTCGCACTCAAGGCCGACGATCGCTGCGCCTGCCGCCTGATCGGCGACCGCCTGGTCCATCCGCGTTCGATCGACCTCGCCTTCGCGGTCGAGATCGAACAGGGCGTGCGCACGCCGGTGATCCAGGCGGTGGACACCCTCGACATGCCGGCGCTCAACACCGCCTATGAACAGGCCCTGCCGCGCACCCGCGAGGACCTCGCCAGCCAGGATGCGACCTCGATCGCCACCGTCTCCAACTACGGCACCTTCGGCATCACCTGGTCGACCCCCGTCCCCCTGCCGGACCAGAGCCTGATCCTCGGTCTCGGCGCGGTGCGCAACGTTCCCGACTGGCAACCACGCAGCGAGACCTGGGGCCGCATCCGCATCGCCGAGATGACCCTGACCTTCGATCACCGCGTCGTCGACGGCGGCGCCGCCGGCCGTCTGCTGATGAAGGTCCGCGACCTGCTGCAACGTCCGGAGCGATTGTAGCGCCGGGCCAGGCAGGCCAGCAGCGAGCGGAACCGACGACGCAAGCGATCGCGAAGACGACCCTGCCCGTCAGCGGGCCGTCGCCTCGCCCTCGCCCTCGCCCTCGCCCTCGCCCTCGCCCTCGCCGAAGGCCAGGAT
>CAZTGE010000219.1:0-5012 GCA_964612995.1 uncultured candidatus Brocadiaceae bacterium
ACTTGCGGGCAGCGACCCGCGGGCGGCGTAGGGCCTCAGGCGCCAGCGCAGCCGGCGGCGGGGTCGCGGGAGAAATCCTGGTAGGTGTAGATCTCGTGGGCGTGGGGGGCGATGCAGCGGGCGTGGAGGTCGCGGTATTCCTCGGGAGTGGGGAGGCGGCCGGTGATGGCGACGGCGGCGGCGAGTTCGGCCGAGCCGAGGTAGACGTTGGCGCCGCGGCCCATGCGGTTGTTGAAATTACGGGTACTGGTGGAGAAGACCGTGCCTTCGGGCTGGACCCGGGCCTGATTGCCCATGCACAGCGAGCACCCGGGGATCTCGACGCGGCAGCCCTTGGCGCCGAAGATGTTGTAGGTGCCTTCGGAGCGCAGGCGCTCGGCGTCCATGCGGGTCG
This sequence comes from uncultured candidatus Brocadiaceae bacterium, assembly GCA_964612995.1. Taxonomy (GTDB): domain Bacteria; phylum Planctomycetota; class UBA11346; order UBA11346; family UBA11346; genus SLQH01. Next base: position 395 of record CAZTGE010000219.1, read on the forward strand.
GCGGGCAGACCCAGGTACGGGTTGCGGTATATTCTGCGCCGCCGTGCTCGAACACCCGGGCCAGGGCGCGGAAATGGCCGATGTTGACCATGCAGGAGCCGACGAAGACCTCGTCGACCGGGGTGCCCGCGACCTCGCTGAGCGTGGCGACGGCGTCCGGATCGTTGGGGCAGCAGACCACCGGTTCGGTGATGGTGGCCAGATCAATCTCGAATACCCGGGCGTACTGCGCATCGGGATCACGGCGCAGGAGCTGTGGCGCGGCCAGCCACGCGCGCATGGCATCGGCGCGGCAACGCAGGGCATCGGCGTCCTGATAGCCGTCGGCGATCATCCCCTCGAGCAGCGCGACGTTCGAGCGGAGGAAGTCGGCGACCTGTCCCTCGGCGAGGTTGAAGGTGGCGGCCGCCGCGCTGCGCTCGGCCGAGGCGTCGGTGAATTCGTAGGCCTGTTCCACGGTCAGATGCTCGAGGCCCTCGATCTCGAGGATGCGCCCGGCGAAGACGTTGCGCCCGTCGCCGAGCTCGCCCGCACGGCGCGCGACCAGCGGGATGGCGTTGACCAGGTCGCGCAGGGTGATGCCCGGCTGCGCTTCGCCGGTGAAGCGGACCAGAACCGATTCGGGCATGTCCAAGGGCATGAAACCGAGGGCGGCGGCGAAGGCGACCAGGCCGGAGCCGGCGGGGAAGCTGATGCCGAGCGGGAAGCGGGTGTGCGAATCGCCGCCGGTGCCCACGCCGTCGGGAATGATCATCCGGTTGAGCCAGGAGTGGATCACGCCGTCGCCGGGGCGCAGGGCCACGCCGCCGCGCTCGGTGATGAATTCCGGCAGCCAGCCATGCATGGCCACGTCGACCGGCTTGGGGTAGGCGGCGGTGTGGCAGAAGCTCTGCATCACCAGGTCGGCGTTGAAGCGCAGGCAGGCGAGCTCCTTCATCTCGTCGGCGGTCATCGGACCGGTGGTGTCCTGGCTGCCGACGGTGTGCATCTTCGGCTCGCAGCTCTCGCCAGCGCGGACCCCCTCCTTGCCGCAGGCGCGGCCGACCAGCTTCTGGGCCAGGGTGTAGCCGGCGTCGCTCGCAGGCGGCTCCGGCGGGACGGCGAACAGCTCGCTCGGCGGCAGGCCGAGCGCGGCGCGAGCCTTGGCGGTGAGCGAGCGGCCGATGATCAGCGGCACCCGGCCGCCGGCGCGCAGTTCGTCGGTGAGGGTGTTGGGGCTGAGCGCGAAGGTGGAGACCACCGCGCCGTCGTGGCGGACCTCGCCCGCGACGAGGTCGACCTCGATCTCGTCGCCGGTGTTCAACCGGTCGACGTCGAGCTGGATCGGCAGGCCACCGGCGTCGCGCATGGTGTTGAGGAAGATCGGGGCGATGATCCCGGCGAGCAACACGCCGCCGCGGCGCTTGTTGGGCACATGGGGGATGTCGTCGCCGATCCACCACAGCAGCGAGTTGGTCGCGCTCTTGCGCGAGGAACCGGTGCCGTAGACGTCGCCGACCATGATCACCCGCCGGCCCGCGTCGCGCGCGCGCTGCAGCGCGGGCACGCAGTCCGGGTCGCGGCTCTCGTACATCGCGGTCGCGTGCAGCGGGATGTCCGGTCGGGTCGGCGCGTGGGTCGCCGGCGAGAGGTCATCGGTATTGGTCTCGCCCGGGACTTTGTAGACGGTGCCGGCGATCACCTCGCTCAGCGGCGGCAGATCGGTGAACCAGGTCGCATCGGCCCAGGCCTGGAGGACCCGGGTGGCGGGCCCGTGGCCGGCGGCGGCTTTGACGGCGACGGTGTCGAAATCATCGAATATCATGGTCAGCCCGGCGAGGGCGGCCGCGGCGGCGTCTGCGAGATCGGTGTCGAGAGCGGCGACCAGGTGGGCCACGTTGTAGCCGCCGAGCATGGTGCCGAGCAGGCGCACGGCCTCGGCGCGATCGACCACCGGGCTGCTGACGCGGCCGGCGGCGACGGCACCGAGCCAGTCGGCCTTGACCCTGGCCGCGGGGTCCACGCCGGGCGCGACCCGTTCGGCGAGCATGGATTGCAACGCGTCGGCCTGATCCGCGGGCGGGTTCTCGAGCGACACGCAGAGTTCGCCAGTCTGCTCGGCGCTGAGCGGCAGGGGCGGGATCCCCATCGCAGCACGTTCGTCGGCGTGGGCGCGGTAGGCATCGAGCGACATGACGGTCTCCGATCGGGTGTGGGTTGCAGGGTGCCGTCGAGCGGGGGTGACTCAAGCGATGAGCACCGGCCGAGAGCAGGGCGACTCAAAGCTCGCACATGAGGGCCATGCCTCGCCTCCACCTGCGTCACTACGACCCAAGCACCAAAGAGAGCCGGGCGGTTTGACGCAGGTGGAGGCGACGCAAGGCATGCCGACCTGGTGATCGGCGCTCCCGGGGCGAGCTTTGAGCGGCCCTGCGGCCGAGAGCAGGGCGAGAGCGACTGGCGCACCCTCTGGCGGCACACCGCCGCCGGCCCTGGCACTGCCATCCCCGCGTTCCAGAATGGGGCTATGTCCGTGACCGAAGGCGAGATCATCGGTGGCTGCGAAATCGGCCGGCTGCTCGGTAGCGGCGGCCTGGGCAGCGTGTTCAAGGCGCTGCATCGGCAGAGCGGGCGTACGGTGGCGCTGAAGGTACTCGCCGCGCACATGGCCGCGAAGCCGGGGGTGGTGGAACGCTTCGAACGCGAGGCGCGACTGTGCTTCCAGCTCGACCACCCCCACCTGATCGCGGTGCACACCTGGGGCGAGGATGATGGGCGCCACTACATGGCGATGGAGTACGTCGCCGGGTCGACACTGGAAGCGCTCTCGCGCCGCCGTGACCGACTGACCTGGCCGATGGCCGCGAGCATCGTCGCCGATGTCGCCAGCGGTCTGGAGCACGTCCACCGGCTCGACATCGTCCACCGCGACATCAAGCCGGCCAACATGCTCGTCGGCCGCGGTGGCCGGGCCAAGCTCGCCGACCTCGGTCTGGCTCGCGACCCGCAGGACGGCCTGGGGCTGGCCCGGCGACTGACCACGGAGGGCGCCGCGATCGGGTCGCCGGCCTACATGGCGCCTGAGCAGATCAACGACACTGCCTCGGTCGATGCCGCAGCCGACGTCTACGGCCTGGGCGCCAGCCTCTACCAGGGGATCGTCGGCCGGCCTCCGCTGATCGGCGATTCGCCCTTGGACACCTGCCGCCGGGTTCTGCGCGACAGACCGGAACCGGTCGCCAACTTCCATGCCGACGTGCCCGAGGCGCTCAGCCAGCTGATCGACGCCTGCCTCGACAAGCAGCCCGAACGCCGCCCCGCGAGCGCGGTGACAGTCAGCGAGCAGCTGCGTGCGCTGATCGGCCTGGCCGGCTACCGGCCGGGAACGCAGCTCGACGTCTCCGGCCAGCCCGGCCCGTAAGGCGGGTCAATCGCGGGTCATCGTCCGACGCGAACCGCCGCAATGGGGGCAATCGGTGGACTCACGGTCCGGCATCGGGCGACCGCAGTTGTCGCAGCTGCGGCAGCTCAGGCACAGCGGGGCCATGAACAACAGCGCCACCAGCCCGATGCCGATCCAGGCCGGATTGCGGGTCACGACCGCGGCGATCACGCTGCCAATCAGTGCCAGCCCGCCGAGAATCGGAAGAATACTGCAGCGTTTTCCATCACCCATAGCCTACTGATCCTACACACCGGCGCAGATGGCGCAAACGCAGAGGCTATCGGGTGGACGCTGGCGCCAAACGGACGGGAACGGCCATGATCACGGTTCCACCTCGCTCGGGCGGGATGCCGGGCCAGACGCCGTGGCGTTCAACGATGTCGTAATAGCGCACAAGCTCGCGCTGTTCCGCCGGCCCGAGTGCGAGTAGCGCGAGCTCGAAACCAGCACCGGGCGCCACGCCGCCTTCGTGGATGCGGGTGCTCCAGGCCCCCGTGGCATCGGGCTCGATTGGATCGCTCTTCGGCCACATGCGCCCGTCGCGCCTGACGAACACCCGATAGGTGGTGTCAGCCGCCGGCTCGAGCCCGACGACCTTCACATCGATGTATCGCCCGACCTCGGCGTGCGCCTGCGGGCTGACGATGCGCCCGGGCTGTCCGTGCGCGCCGATCTGCACCTGGGGCCTGAGTGACGGCTCCGCCACCTCACGGGGCTGCTGCGGGCCACAGGCAGCGATCAGGACCAGGCAAGCGGCAAGGAGCGGACGCATGCGCGAAATTATCGTCGCCAGATCCGGAGACGCAAACGCTCTGCTTGCGCCGGGGCCTCAGGCCTCTTCGGGCAGCCGCAAGACACCCCCGATGTCGGCCGAACAGGCGAAGGCGCGGTAGCGGCGCAGCCACACCCCTGGCGGCTCCTTGACCACCGGAGCCCAGTCCGCGCGGCGGGTCGCGAGCTCGGCGCTGTCTACCAGCAGCTCGATCGAGCGCTGGGCGACGTCGTACCGGATGCGATCGCCATCGCGCACCAGCGCGATGGTCCCGCCCGCGGCGGCCTCGGGCGAGACGTGGCCGATCGAGGCGCCGGAGGTCCCGCCGGAGAAACGCCCGTCGGTGATCAGCGCGACCTTGCCGCCGAGACCGGCGCCCTTGATGTAGCTGGTGGGAGCGAGCATTTCCTGCATGCCAGGAC